>CAWUHY010000156.1:0-7001 GCA_963922215.1 uncultured Gammaproteobacteria bacterium
GCCGATGTAGCGGGCGCGCTTTCGAGGCGGGCCGGGACGACCGCGGTGGCGGTGGGAGTGGAGGCGACAGTCTCCGCGGGCTGCGGAGCCGGGCGTAGCAACATTCCCGACAGCACGACCAGGTTGATCGCGAGAAGGCCCACGACGAGCCAGATCCACACGGGGGTTTTGCGTGCCGACGAACGGATCGGGACCTGCGAGAACTCCGAGCCCCCCTGTTGCTGGCGCTCCGTTTCCGACTTTTTCAGGGCGTCGAGAATAATCGACATGTCAGAGATCTCCTGCCAGTCGTGCGGTCGCGAGTGTCGGAGCCCCCGCGGGATCGATGAGCCCATTGATAATGATCTGCGTTTGCGCGCCCGCTAGCCCGTCGACCATCAGCCGCTGGTCGCGCTGAAACGCACGCACCCGATCGACAAGCTCGTCGGAATACAGGTCCGATTCCGTGTCGCCCGTGCGGTAGCGGCCGTCGATTGCGGCGAGACTCTCGCGCAGCCAGACGACGTTCTCATCGCGTACGCCGGGCAACAGCGCGACGGCGCGACCGTTCGGTGGCCGCCATAGCATCTGAAATTCCCCGAGCCAGTATTCGGTCAGTTCAGATACGGGGACAGCGATCTCCTCACCACCAATCGACAGCACGGCCTGGCTTTCGCGCAACGCCTTCAGCAGAACCCGGTGAATTCCACCGTCCCTGTCGACCAGTTCGAGGACGGCAGGCCTGTCGAGCTGCCGCAGGGTTCCGAATGCCGCTCGCTGGCTGACGCAGGAGAGACCGACGGATACTGCCGCGGTGCAATCGGCCACCGTGTCATACCCCCAGAGCGCAGCGAGTTCGTTGAATGCAGCGTTTCCATCCAGCGGCGTCCGGTCCAGAAGCCGCGAATGCAGGCTGGGTGTTTGCGGCGGGGATGCATCGACGACTGTTTCCGGCGCGGCCGCTTCGACGGCTGTTTCACCTGACTCTTCCTCCGACGCGCGCGCGTCTGCGGGCAGTTCGGCCGTTTGCACTGTCGTGGGCAACTCGAAGAACCGCGTTTGATACACCCATGCGACGCTCGCGAAAAGAATCGCGACGGTTGCCACGACCGCCGCGGCGGGCAATATCCGGAACCCGCCCGCGAGGTCTTCCTCTCCGCGCACTTCCGCAGCCGCACGACGCACGATCGCTGGCGTCACCTGCGGCGACTCCACGGCGTAAGCGGCGAGAAGGCTGCGATCGCAGATCACGTTGATTAAACGCGGGACCCCCTCTGTCAGGCGGAAAACTGTCCGGATCGCCTTGTCGGTAAACACGGGAGTAAGCGCTCCCGCGACGCGCATGCGGTGCCGAATGTATTGCGCGGTTTCGTCCCGCGAGAGGGGCTCGAGGTGGTATCGCCCGGTGATTCGCTGGGCAAGCTGTCGCAGGTCGATCCTCGACAGCAACTCCCGAAGTTCCGGCTGGCCGATGAGGATGATCTGCAGCAGTTTTTGCTTGGCCGTCTCGAGATTAGTCAGCAGCCGAACCTGCTCCAGCACGCCGGGTGCAAGGTTTTGCGCCTCGTCGACAATCAGGATGACACGCCGGCCGTCGGCGTGTGCCCGCAAAAGGTAGCGGTTCAGAGCGTCTGTCAGCGACTTTGTGCTCGTCGGATCGATTTCCCCCTCGACCGACAGTTCCTCGACGACGGTCGCAAGAAATTCGATTGCGGTGAGCTGCGGATTGAGCACAACCGCGACGTCGGCATTGTCGGGCAGTCTGTTCTGCAAAAGAGAGCGCACCAGCGTTGTCTTACCGGTGCCGACTTCACCTGTTAGCTGGATGAAGCCGCCGCTTTCCGTCACACCGTAGACCAGGTGTGCCAACGCCTCGCCGTGGCGCTCGCTCATAAAGAGATAACGCGGGTCAGGCGTTATCGAGAAAGGCTTGTCAGTGAGGCCGAAAAAGCGCGTGTACATGTTGTTATTTTTTTCACTGCCGGTCGCGCATTCTACCTTATTCGCCGCTTGCTTCGGACGCAATCGGGCGCGTGGTAGGGCGCGCAAGCGCCAGGGTCGGCTGGTTTGCCGGCCCGCTAGTCGCGTCGAATCGTACGCGCGCGGCCCAGCGCAAGATCGCCGAATTTTTCGCGAATGCGGTCAACGGTCTCGTCGACCCGGCCACTGTCTGTCGCGGGATCGCCAGCAAAAAGATCGGCCTGGCTCGCCGCACTAAAGTGACTGCTGCCCACTCCGAGAAGGCGTAGCCTGGCGCCGGGGTGTTCGCTGTTCCACTGTCTGAGGAGTGATGTCGCGGTTCGATAGATCACGTCCGTGTTCGACGTTGCCGGGTTGACCCGGCACTGCCGCGTGTAAGTCGTAAAGTCGGACTCACGAATCTTGACCTGAATTGTTCTGGCGCTGAGTTTGGCCTTCCGCAAGCGCGACGCGACTCGTTCGGTCAGCTGCAACAGCACGCGATCCATGTCCTCGGGGCGAGTCAGGTCGTCGCCGAAGGTCTCTTCCGCGCTGATCGACTTTTCGTCCCGCTCCGGGACGACCGGGCGGTCGTCAATGCCGGCGGCGCGTTCGCGCATACGATCCGTGTACCGTCCGAACACCGGCTTGAGTTTCGCGTCGCTTGCCGTGCGCAGATCCCGGATGCTGAGTATGCCGAGCGAGTCGAGGCGGCGCTGTTTCTCCCGACCGATGCCGGGGATGACGGCGACGCTCAAAGGATCGAGACGTTCCGGCAGGTCATCGCGCTCGATCACGACGAGTCCATCCGGCTTGTCGAGATCTGAAGCAATCTTCGCAACCAGCTTGTTCGGCGCAACGCCGACAGATGCAGTGAGCTCCGTCTCGTCAGCGATACGTTCCTTGATGTTCCACGCGATGTCGCGACCTTCGCCGAGAAGCCGCCGGCTTTCGGTGACGTCGATGAACGCCTCGTCCAGGGACAGACCTTCCACGAGCGGAGAGAACGCGTTGAAGATCTTGAAGACGGTTCGAGAAACCTCGCGGTAAACGGCCATGCGCGGACGCACGCACAAAAGATCCGGACAACGCCTGCGTGCCTCGCGGATCGGCATCGCCGAGCGCACGCCGAACACCCGTGCTTCGTAGCTCGCCGCCGCAACGACGCCTCGGTTGGATGTGCCGCCGACGGCGAGCGGCTTATCGCGCAATTCCGGATTGTCGCGCTGCTCGACTGATGCATAAAACGCATCCATATCGACGTGCAAGATGCAGCGCTCCGCCATCAGCTTCGACGATGCACGATAAAGTCGGCAAGCCAGCGAAGCGATTCCGCGCGATCGCCGAAGCCAGCGATGGCCTCCAGACCCTCTTCCATCAGGGTTTCGCAGCGCGCGTGCGATGCCTCGAGTCCGACCAGCGACGGATAGGTCGATTTATCGAGCTTGATATCGCTGCCGGCCGGTTTCCCGAGTTCCTTTGTTGTGCCTTCGATGTCGAGAATGTCGTCCTTGATCTGGAACGCCAGCCCGAGACGTTCGGCAAAAACGGCGAGCGACGCATAGTCCGCGGACTCAGGCGCTAGCGACAGCCGTGCCGCGGCGAGGACGGACGCGCGAATCAGAGCGCCGGTCTTCAGGCGGAACATCGTCTCGATCTCCGCCGGCGTTGCTGTGGTGCCTTCCATTTCGATGTCGAGCGCCTGCCCCCCCGTCATGCCGAGCGAGCCGCAAGCGTCGGCGAGCAGCCTGACGAGGTCGACGCGGGTCCCGTCATCGACACCCGGGGTGTCCGCCATGACCCGGAATGCGAGGGGTTGCAGCGCGTCCGCTGCAAGGATCGCGGTCGCCTCGTCGTACTGCCGATGGCAGGTCGGCTTGCCGCGACGGAGGTCGTCGTCGTCCATCGCTGGCAGGTCGTCGTGAACGAGAGAAAACGCGTGAATGAGTTCGATCGCCATGGCCGGACTCGTCAGGGAATCCGCATCGGCGGACGTTAGATCGCCGGTCGCATACACGAGTAACGGCCGCACACGCTTGCCGCCGTTCAGCACGGCGTAGCGCATCGCTTCATGGAGGCGTGTGGGCGCAATGTCGGTACCCGGAAGGACCCGGTCGAGCGCGCTATCGACTCTCGAGCGGAGTTCCTCAATACGTTCCTGAAACACGGTTAATCGTCCTGATCGGGTGGCCGCTAAGCGTACACGATTGCCTCTCGATACAAGAGTCCCGGTATAATTCGGCGTTTTTCCAAGGTGATGAACGCATGCAGGCCACGGCTATCGCGCAGCCCAACATCGCGCTCGTCAAATACTGGGGCAAACGGGATACGACGCTGAACCTTCCAGCGGTCGGCTCCATCTCCATCACGCTGTCGGATCTCTTCACGCGAATGACGGTTTCGCTCGACGCGACCGTTGACGAGTTGACGCTGAACGGCGAGGCGCATGACGACTTTCTGCCCCGCGTTTCATCAGCGCTCGACTGTTATCTTGGTACCGACCGGCCGCGAGCGACCGTCAGCAGCGAGTCCAATTTCCCGGTCGCCGCGGGTCTCGCTTCTTCAGCCTCGTCATTCGCGGCTCTGGCGCTTGCCGCACACGCGGCGGCCGGACGCTCGGCGGACGTGGCAACGCTGTCGAATCTCGCAGGCCGTGTATCCGGCAGTGCGGCGCGTTCCCTGTACCCGGGATTCGCGGAGCTGGAAAATACGGAGGAAGCGGTGCGTGTCTCGTCCCTGCGCGCGCCGGAATCCTGGCCGCTGAGGGTGTTCGTCGCGATCACGACTCGGGAAAAGAAACAGGTCGGTTCGACAAAGGCGATGGAAATCAGCCGCAAGACATCACCATTCTACGATCGCTGGATTGGCGATCAGCCCGTCGACCTCGCGCATGCGCGCGACGCGATCGCTGCGAAGGACTTTGGCGCGCTCGCCGAAGTGTCGGAACACAACTGCCTCAAGATGCACTCGGTCATGTGGTCGTCGCGACCACCCATCGTCTACTGGAACGACACGACCTTGAATTGCCTCAACACGATCCGTGAGCTCCAGGCCAGCTCCGTCGACGTGTTCTTCACGATTGATGCCGGCCCGCAGGTCAAGGCGATCTGCACCGCCGAACATGCTTCAGCCGTTCGTGATGCGCTGCTCGGCACGGAAGGCGTCATCGACGCTCTCGAAAGCGGTCTCGGAGAAGGTGCACGGCTGGTCGATGCGAATGCCTGAAGCAAGCGCGCCCGGCAAAGTCATGCTGTCCGGTGAATACGCGGTGTTACGCGGTGCACCGGCGATCGTTGCAGCCGTCGATCACCGGGCCGTCGCGCGCGTCGATGCCTGCGAGGGTGCGACAAGCTCCGTGACGGCCCCCGGCTTCTCGGAACACTCAGGCCGTTTCGAGTGGCAGGATGGGAGAGTGAACTGGCTCGAAGCGGGTGACGACTTTGCTCTGCTCGAAGCCGTTCTGGACGCAGGCCAGCCGACCTTTTCCAGTTCCGTCTGCGTCAGTCTGGATACTTCGGCGTTTCACGCCGCTGGCGGCGCAAAGCTCGGTCTGGGCTCTAGCGCAGCGCTGTGTGCGGCGATTGCGACGGCGCTGGACGATACTGTCGATCTTGCGCCGGCGCTGGTTGCGATGAGCGCGCACCGGAATTTTCAGTCGGGTCGTGGCAGCGGCGCAGACGTTGCCGCGTCTCTCGCCGGCGGCGTCATTGACTACCGGATGGAGGAGAGCGGGTGGACCTGTCTCGACTGGCCGGAAGGTTTGCACTACCGGCTCTATTACTCCGGGACTTCGGCGAGCACGCCCGATAAGATTCGGTCTTTCGATTCGATCGAAGTCGGCGCGGAGTTCGATGAACTTGTCGCCCTGTCGAACGAAATCGCGGAGCGGTTTCGTGAACCCACAGTGTTCGGCCTGCTCGGCGCATTCGCGCGCTACGCCGATGCGCTCAGAACGTTTGACGTCGTGTCGGGTCTCGGCATTTACGCGAACGGGCATGCGATTATGGCCGATCGTGCGCGAGCAGGGCAGTTGATCTACAAGCCGTGCGGGGCAGGGGGCGGTGACATCGGCATAGCGTTGGCGCACGACGTTGACTTGCTGGAAGCCTTCGACGGCGACGCGAGCGAGCTCGGCTTTGAACCGATGGACGCGCGTATCGATCAAAACGGAGCCAGGTTAAGCACATGAGTGCAGTGAAAGGATCCAGAGTTTCCGGTCTCTACCGGTTGAGCGTCGCCGAGCGCATCGACGCGCTCGAGCGTCAGGGCTGGCTGGACGCGTCGGCAGCGGAGTCGCTGCGCGAAGGTCGCCACCTGTTGAATGCAATCTCGGCCGACAAGATTATCGAGAATGTGATCGGCACCTTCTCCCTGCCGCTGGCCGTGGCCCCGAATTTCGTCGTCAACGAGAAGGACTACCTGGTGCCGCTGGTTGTCGAAGAGCCGTCAATCGTTGCCGGCCTGTCTGCCGCGGCCCGCCTCGCACACCACACTGGCGGTTTTCACGCGAGCGCGGAGGAATCACTGCTCGGCGGGCAGGTTCACGTCTCCGGGATCCGAGACACGAAGCTCGCGATCCAGTGTCTCGAAGCGGAGCGCGACGCGCTGATCGCCTCGGCGAATGCCGTGCATCCGCGGCTGCTCGAACGGGGCGGAGGCGTACGTTCAATCGAATTTCGCACGCTGCCGCTGGACGACGGCGTCATCACCGTCACTCTGCTTGTCGACACCTGCGATGCGATGGGCGCGAATCTCGTCAACTCGATGTGCGAAGCCGTTGCGCCGGACATCGCGGCGATCTGCAGTGGCGACATCGCCATGCGGATTCTGTCCAACCTCGCCGATCGTTCGCTCGTCACGGCAAGCGTCACGTATCCGCTGTCGTCGCTCCGTTCCGCGGCGCGCAGTTCGGAATCGCTGCGGGATGCCATTGTTCTCGCGAACGATATTGCGAAGGTCGATCCGTGGCGCGCGGCCACGCACAACAAGGGGATCATGAACGGCATCGATCCGCTCGCGATCGCGACCGGCAATGACTGGCGCGCGATCGAAGCGGGAGCACA
>CAWUHY010000157.1:0-6977 GCA_963922215.1 uncultured Gammaproteobacteria bacterium
CAGACCGGCTGGATGCCGAGCGGAGTCAGCCAGTCGCTGAAAGCCCGGAAGTGCTGTTCGGCAAGCAGCTCGGTCGGCGCCATGATCGCCGTTTGCACGCCGGACCCGACGGCGCGCAGGCAGGCGATAGCCGCAACGACCGTCTTGCCTGAGCCGACGTCACCCTGCACGAGCCGCATCATCGGGTGCGGCTCGGCCATGTCGCGGGCAGCCTCATCGACGACCCGTCGCTGCGCGCTGGTCAGCTCGAACGGGAGTGATTCAAGAAAGGCTTCGACGAGCTCGTCACCGCCCGACAGCGCCGGCGAGGGATTCGTGTTCGCGACCATGCGCACAGCGCGCAGGCTTAAAAAATGCGCGAGCAGCTCCTCGAAGGCCAGCCGCTTCTGCGCCGAATGTGCGCCCTGTTTCAGAGTCTCGAGGTCGGCGTCCGGCGGCGGCCTGTGCAGATAGCGAATCGCGTCGGCGAGCGAGGACATCTCGAATGCCCGCCGCAAGTTATCCGGCAGCAACTCCTCGGGCGGGCTTTGCCGCATGCGATCGAGCGCCTGCTCCGTCAGGTTGCGCAATCGCCCCTGCTGTACGCCTTCCGTCAGCGGATAAACCGGCGTCAGGGTATCCGTCACCTGCTCGTCCGCGTCAGTGCGCACGATGCGGTACTCGGGATGAATCATCTCGAGTCCGGCAGACGACTTACGGATTTCTCCAAAGCACTGGACGTTAACGCCGGCCCGAAACTGGTCGCGCTGCGCGTTGGAGAAATAGAAAAAGCGCAGCGTGAGTTGCCCGGTCCCGTCGGAGAGGCGGACGAGCAGGCTGCGGCGTCCCCGGAACACGGTTTCTGCGAGCAGCACCTCGCCGCGGATCAGGCAGCGCTGCCCGGGCAGCACTTCGCCGAGGCGGTACAACTTCGTCCGATCCTCGTAGCGCAGCGGAAGCAGAAATAGCAGGTCCTCAACGCGGAAGAGATTCAGCTTCTGGAGCTTTTTCGCGAGCGCAGGACCGACGCCGTTCAGCGCGGTCAGCGCCGAGTCCAGTCCGGTGTTCAAGGAATCGCCCCTTCGATCAGCCGGCTGTCACCGCGAGCACGGCGTCAGCTTCAACGTCGGCACCCTTGGGCAGCGAGGCGACACCGACGGCGGCGCGCGCCGGGTAGGGCTTCGTGAAATAGTCTTCCATGACCGCGTTCACGGTGGCGAACTGATTGAGGTCCGTCAGGAAGACCGTGATCTTGACGGCATCATCAAGCGTACATCCAGCTTCTTCGGCGACCGCCTTCAGGTTGTCGAACACCTGTCGGGCACGCGCTTCGAAATCACCGTCGACGATCTCCATCGTGGCCGGAACAAGTGGAATCTGTCCTGACAGGAACACGAGTTCATTCGTGCGAATCGCCTGCGAGTAAGTGCCGATCGCAGCAGGTGCGTCGTCCGTGTGGATCGCCTTCTTCATGCAAAATCTCCGGATTCAATTCAGGCGCAGTCGCGCGTCACACGAATCACGTTCTTCATGCGGTGCACGCTGCGGATTATGCGAGCGAGGTGCTGGCGGTCTTTCACCAGGATCAGGAACTGGATCACCGAGCAGTTTTCCTGCCGGCCGAGGACCTCGACCTGTTCGATGTTCGAGCCGCCGTCGCCAATAACGGAAGCGACCTCGGCGAGCACGCCGGGCTTGTTGATCGTGTCGACGCTGATGGAACTCGTGAACTCCACGTCGATCTGGTCTTCCCAGCTCACCGTGATCCATTTCTCCGAGTGTTTCTGGAAGTTGGCGAGGTTGCGGCAGTTCGTCCGGTGGATCACGATTCCACGGCCGCTGCTCATGTAGCCCATGACGTCGTCGCCGGGGATCGGGTAGCAGCACTTGCCGTAGCTCACGACCATGCCTTCGGTGCCGGCGATCTCGAGGTTCGCTCGTTTCGACGGCACCTTCCCGTCTTCGTCGACGTCGAGAAGATAGCGTGCCGTCAGCGGCGCGAGGCGTTCACCAAGACCAATCTGTTCGAAGAGCTCCGACGTGTTGTTGAGACCGAGCTCTTCCAGGACGGTGCGCATGCGGACCTTGCCGACTTTCCGTAAGGACGAGCCGAGGTCCTTCAACGTGCGATCGAGCAGGCGGCGGCCGAGGTCGATGGATTCCGTCGAGCGCAGCTTGCGCATGTGGCCGCGGATCGCGTTGCGTGCTTTTGCCGTGCGCACAAAGCTCAACCAGTTCGGATTCGGTTTCGCGACGCGCGAGGTAATGACCTCGACCGTTTGGCCGTTCCCGAGTTCGCTGCGCAGCGGCACGAGGCGGCGATCGACCTTCGCGGCGACCGTGCGGTTGCCGATGTCGGTGTGCACCGCGTACGCAAAGTCGACGGCGGTCGAGCCTTTCGGCAGCGGCATGATGTCGCCCTTCGGCGTGAAGACGTAAATCTTGTCGGGGAAAAGATCGACCTTGACGCTTTCGAGAAACTCCTCCGACGAGCCGGTCTGCTGCAGCTCTGCGAGGTTCGACAGCCATTCGCGCGCGCGGCGCTGCGGTGTCGCGTCGACCGAGCTGTCTGCCTTGTACTGCCAGTGTGACGCGACGCCGGACTCGGCAACCCGGTCCATGTGCCGCGTGCGAATCTGCACTTCCAGCGGCAGGCCTTTGGGACCGAACAGGGTTGTGTGCAGAGACTGGTAACCGTTCAGCCTCGGGATCGCGATGTAGTCTTTGAAACGTCCCGGCATCGGTTTGTACAGACCGTGCACGAGTCCGAGTACGCGGTAACAGTCGGCTTCGCTATCGACAATAATGCGGAAGCCGTACACGTCGACGATGTCGCTCAACGTGCGGTGCTTTTCCGCCATCTTGCGGTAGACGCTGTAGAGGTGTTTTTCACGACCCTTGATGTCTGCCTGGATGGACTCGCGATTCAGCGTTGCGCCGAGTTCCTCAGAGATGCGGTTGACGATCTGCCGCTGGTTGCCACGACTTTTCGACAGCGCCGCCTCGATGACGCGTGAGCGCATCGGGTGCAGGTGACGAAAGCCGAGCTCTTCGAGCTCGACTTTCATGAAGTTGATACCGAGACGGTTGGCGATCGGTGCGTAGATGTCGAGCGTCTCGCGGGCGATACGCCGTCGCTTCTCGGTTGGCATGCCGCCGAGGGTTTTCATGTTGTGCAGGCGGTCGGAGAGCTTGACCAGGATGACGCGGATGTCTTCGATCATCGCGAGCATCATTTTCCGGAAGCTTTCCGCCTGCGCTTCCGCGCGGCTGCGGAACTGGATCTGATCGAGTTTCGAAACCCCGTCCACGAGCATCGCGACTTCTTCGCCGAAGTCCTCGCGCACGTCGTCCAGCGTGACCTCGGTGTCCTCGACGGTGTCGTGCAGAATCGCCGCAATAATTGCCTGGCTGTCGAGCCGCATCTCGGCGAGCGACTGGGCGACGGCCACAGGGTGGGAAATGTAGGGTTCGCCGGTCTTGCGAGTCTGGCCCTCGTGGGCGCGTGCGCCGAATTCGTAGGCTTCCGCGATCTGGTCGACCTGCTCTTTCTTCAGGTATTCACCGGCAGTGGCCAACAGCCGCCCGAGACCGTTGTCGCGTCGCATCGACAGCGGCAATTTGGACAGAATGGTGGCAGCGTAATCCATGCCCCGATAGTAACAGGGGCCAATGGTGCGAGATACACGCTGTGGGAGGGGCTTTAGCCCCGAATGAATGATCGCGGCTAAAGCCGCTCCCACAGAGCTTTGACGGAGCTAAGCGCTATGTGTCGCCGATCGAGATGCCGCCGCGGACGGGCAGCACTTCTTCATTCATTTCCGACTGCATCAGGTCGTCGGCAGCAGTCGTGTCGACTTCGTCGAGAATCGCGGGGGTGATGTGGCCCTCGGCGATCTCGCGGAGCGCGATCACGGTCGGCTTGTCGTTCTCGAGTTCGACCATCGGGTCGGCGCCGTGCGCAACACGACGTGCACGTTTCGCAGCGACAAGGACCATCTCAAAAATGTTGTCGATGTTCGCTACGCAATCTTCTACGGTGATTCTGGCCAAACCAATTCCTTCAGTTCCAAATCTTCCAACAAGGGAAAGATGTCAACAAAAATAGGGGTTCAAACCCACTCAACCCCGGCACTCATAAGAGTCACCGCTCGTTCCAAGACTCTCCGAACGGAAAAAGTCAGGAGAACAAAAAGTAGGGGTTCAAACACCCTCAATCCCGGTACTCATACGAGTCACCGCTCTTCTCAACTCTTCATCAAGGGTCGAACACGATCGGGGCTGAAGCCCCTCCCACATGAGGTGCGGTCGACGTGCGCGTCTTACCGGCGAGTGGCGCACATCCTCAACCAGCCCGCAGTTCGATGCCAGCACTTATTCGAAACGGTTATATAACGTCGGGGCAGGTTCTGCCTCAATCCCGACCCAGCATCGCCTCCACCGCAGCCCGCAGTTTCGGGGTCGCTGTCGACGTGCGTTCGCCGTGTCCGTCGAACACGTCTTCGAGGTCGGCGAGTGCACGATCGAGGTCGTCGTTGAAGATGACGTGGTCGAATTCGGTCCAGTGCAGCATGTCGGAGAACGCGTCGCGGAGGCGGCGCTCGATGACGGCGTCGGAGTCGGTGCCGCGGCTGCGCAGCCTGCGTTCGAGTTCCTCGACCGACGGCGGCAGGATGAAGATCGTGACCGCGCCCGGCATCGACTCGCGGACCTGTTGTGCGCCCTGCCAGTCGATTTCGAGGATCACATGATGGCCGTCGCGCAAATGCCGCTCGACCTGTTCGCGACTCGTCCCGTAGTAGTTGTCGAAAACCAGCGCTGACTCCAGCAGCGCGCCTTCCGCTTCGAGCTTCTTGAACTCATCCGCGGTGACGAACAGGTAGTCGACGCCGTGCGCCTCGTTCTTTCGCTGATCACGTGTCGTGTAGGAAATCGAGAAGCGAAGCTCGGGATTGTTGCGGGTGAGCGCCTGCACGAGTGTGGTTTTGCCGGCGCCGGACGGTGCGGCGATCACGAACAGGCGTGCGTTGTCGGTCTGTTTCATTCGATGTTCTGGATCTGTTCGCGCATTTGTTCGATCAGCACCTTGAGCTCAACCGATGCCTTCGTCGTTTCGGTATCGCCGGACTTGGAGCCCAGCGTATTCGCTTCGCGGTTGAGTTCCTGCATCAGGAAGTCGAGGCGGCGCCCGACCGGCTCGCCGCTGTCGAGGGCTGACCGGATCTCCGTGACGTGGCTCTCGAGGCGATCGAGTTCTTCATCGACGTCGAGTTTCTGCGTGATTAACGCGATTTCCGTTTCCAGGCGCGCAGGATCTGCTTCGACGTCGAGCTTGGCGATGCGCTCCTGCTGCTTCGTCCGCGCTGCTTCAAGCACCTCCGGCATGCGCTCGCGAACGCCTGCGGCGATCGACAGGATGTCATCGCAGCGCGAGCCGATCATGGCGGCGATGCGCTCGCCCTCGCTTGCCCGCATCTCGCTCAGGGCGGCCAGCGTTTCATCCAGCAGTTTTCCCGCCTCCGCGAACAAGGGCTCGGCGTCGATCTCGGTCTGCTTGACGACGCCCGGCCAGCGCAGCAGGTCGATGGGGTCGACGTGTCCGATGTCATTCAGCAGAACCTTGAGCTCGTCGATGCGCTCGCCGATCAGCTCGACGAGTTCTTTGTCGATCTGCATCTCCTGCGACTGGTTGAACGCCCGGCGAAAATTCAGGCTGCATTCGATCTTGCCGCGGTTGAGCTGTGCCGCGACGCGCTGGCGGAAGTCTGTTTCCTGCGGACGAAGCTCGTCCGGGAGACGGAGCTGAACGTCGAGATACCGGTGATTGACGGCGCGCAGCTCCCACGTCAGCGAGCCAACCTCCGAATCAACGGAGCGCCTCGCAAAGCCGGTCATACTGTGTAACATTCGCTCTTTCCCTTTCGTTGTGCCGCCTCGATCACATTTTTGATGCCGACAGTGGAATACGATGGGCGATCGAGCGAGCCGGCATTCTACGCAAAGCCCGCTTGTTGCCGCCAGCGGAAGAATTGATCGGAACCATTCATGCACGTCGAATACGCAAAAGTCTCCGCGCTCGGTGACCGGAAAGACAATCAGGACCGGGCGGCAGTGATTGTCAGCGACAACGCCGCGCTCATGATGGTCTTCGATGGCATGGGCGGTCATTCCGACGGAGCGCTTGCGGCGGAAACCTGCCTCAAGGTCTTAACCGACGCGTTTACGAGCGCGAAGCAGCCGATCTTCGATCCGCAGGGTTTCTTCTACCACGCGCTCGCACGCGCACACGACACGATCGTGAATCTTGCGTCCGAGCAGAGCGCCGACTTCCGCCCGCGCGCCACCGGAGCGCTGTGCCTCGTGCAGGAAGGCGGCTCCTTCTGGGCGCACATCGGCGACAGCCGCATCTACCAGCTCAGGAACGGCCGCGTCGTTGAGCGCTCACGCGACCACAGCCATGTCGAGGTGCTGATCCAGGAAGGCGCGATCACCGAACAGGAAGCACTCGACCACCCGATGCGCAACTACGTCGAGTGCTGTCTCGGCGGCGATCCGCCGGTGCCGGACATGTCGATCACCGGACGCAAACCCCTGCAGCCCGGCGATGTCCTGCTTGCCTGTTCCGACGGACTCTGGACGGGACTGTCGGACGACGAAGTTGCAAAGCTCACGGTCAACGGGCAGGGTCTCGCCGAGAGATTGAAGCGCCTGAGCATGTACGCGCTGAAAATCAATTCGCCGACCGCCGATAACACCACCGGCACTGCGCTGCAGTGGCTCGGCTAGTGGCCCACTAGTTTCATCTGAGGAGTCAGCCCATGCGCCCGAGTGGCCGCAACGCGGACGAGCTTCGCGCCGTTCGTTTCATTCCCGATTTCACCCGCCACGCCGAAGGCAGCGTCCTCGCCGAGTTCGGCGACACCCGAGTGCTGTGCACCGCGTCGCTGGAAGAACGCGTGCCGCCGTGGATGCGTGGTGCCGGCCAGGGCTGAGATCGG
>CAWUHY010000158.1:0-6976 GCA_963922215.1 uncultured Gammaproteobacteria bacterium
GGACCGTCGCCCGGACCCGTGCCGTCGAACTGCGACTCGTTGAAGCTCCAGTCGAAGCTTGCACGCATCTCGTCCATGCGGGCGCGAGCAACCGTGCGAGCCAGTGCGAAACGAACGTAGTTGTCGTTGCTCAGGTCAAACGTCAGGTTGACGCTCGGCAGCAGCTCTGACCAGTCGGTTCCGCCGCTGTACAGCACGTTGCCGACGCTTGCCTGCAGTGCATCATCGTCCGGCGCTGCGAACGCAGAGGAGGACTGATCGACCTGCATGTACTGGAAGCCGAAGTTACCCTGAACCGGGATGCTGCCCCACTCGGTGTCAACACCGAACTGGACGTAGGCGAGAGAGACATCTTCTTCGACGACCCAGGACTTCGTGACAACATCGTCATCGACGTTCGGAGTTCTGACGTAGATGCCGCTGTTGAACGCTTCGAGCGGGTCGTAGCTGATCATGCCTGGAATGCCGAGGAACGAGAGGTCCGTAACACCAATCGGGTTCGGGATCGGAGTTTCGAGCGCACCGCCCGCCAATCCGAGGAACACCTCATCGACGTCCTTGTTCTTCTCACGGGTTGCGAAGTTGGCACCGAATTCGATGCTTGAAATCGCGCCGTCGAGCTCGCGCTCCATGGACAGGTTGATTTGCTCCAGCTCGTCTTCGATCAGGAAGTTCTTGTTGTAGCCAACCTGGCCACCCGGGACCTGGTTGCTACCCCAGCCCTGCGGGCTGGTCAGAACGATGCCAGACGTGTAGTCGACCGACGGGTTGAAGACCGCGCCCTGACCGGTCATGACGAAGCCGAGTTCGTCGAGGTCACAGGCAGGCTGCGCGCAGCCGCTCGGACCGGTGCCGGAGTAGGTCTCGATGTCGATGTCGTAGCGATCGACGGTCGAGATGCTCAAGTCGACATTCGCCGTCCAGTCTTCGTTGATGTCGAAATCAACGTTGAAGCCGGCTGACAGAAGCTCGCTGTCGCGATCCAGGATGTCATTGCGCATGACGCCCTTCACACCGTTGAACTGGCCCTGCGTGATGATGCCGTTTTCGACCGTGTAGCCCGGCTGAAGCTGGGCAGACGACCAGTACAGCGGCAGCTCGATGCCGCGCAGGAGCTGTTCTTCGTTGAAGGTCGAGTAGTAAACGTCAAGTGCCGTCGACACGGTGTCGGACGGTACATACTCGAGAACACCCATCCAGCCGGTACGCTCGAGTTCAGCGGAACGCACATAAGGTTTCGCGCCGCCGATGATGGCGTCGCCGCCTTCTGTCGGGAAGCCCCACGCGTTGTAGCGCTCTTCCTGGCCGGGGTTGCTCATGTGAGACAGGCCGAGTGCTACACCCAGCGTGTCGTCCATGAACTGGTCGACGTAGGAAATCGTGGCACGTTCGCCGTCGTCGGCAGAACCGGCGTTCAGCGCACTGAGCTCGGTCCACTCGTAGCGAATGTTCGCAGCCAGCGTCTGGCGACCGTGCGCCAGCGGGCGAATCGTCCGCATGTCGGCGGTTCCGGCGAGACCGGCACCAATCAGCGACGCGTCTGGTGTCTTGTAAACGATCACGCTGGAGAGCAGCTCTGACGGGTACTGGTCGAATTCGACGCCGCGGTTGTCGCCGGTCGATACCTGCTCGCGTCCGTTTAAGAGAGCGGTTGTGAAATCAGGACCGAGGCCGCGTACGGAAAGCTGCTGACCGCGACCGTTCAAGCGCTGAACCGTGAGGCCCGGCAGACGTGCCAGCGCTTCGGCGATGGATGCATCAGGCAGCTTGCCGATGTCTTCCGCCGAGACGGCTTCGACGATCGAGTCGTTGCTCTGCTTCATCAGCATGGAGTTGCGCAGCGAACCGCGGTAGCCGGTGGTGACGATTTCTTCAATGACAGCTTCGTCGCCGTCGTCGTCCTGTGCGAAAGCAGCCTGCGGAAGCATCATCGCGCCCGGAAGTGCTGCTGCCACTGCCAGCGACAGAGCCGTGCGGCGCACGTTCGTCATCGGCAGCTGGGTGTCGTCCGATAGGGACTGCGCGAGATCGCGCTTCTTCTTGACCATTTGGTTTCCCCCCGCTAGGTCTTAAAAAAATGTTCGTACTTCGGAATCCTATGTAAGCCGCGGGTTTTGGGCAACTGCTGCAAACGTATTCATTCAGTGAATACGTATACATTTTTGCCCGCATGCGGGCCTGTGCTGGTAACGTCAGTGTCAACAAGATGGGGGATGTGTCGGTGCCCGGATCACAAACCGTGGCGCCGCCTGAACAGGGACCTCCATTTAACATAATCAAAAAATGTCGGAGTCGCGCTGTGCCGTGAGCACGTGTCTGACCCGGCCACGCAGACGCACAAGACAATGCACAACGACAACGCCTCAGATTCCATTCTTCCCGCTGACCGCCGTGCCGGCGTCAGCCTCCACTTGAGTTCGCTTCCCGGCCCCTACGGCATTGGCGAGCTGGGCGACAGCGCGCTGCGTTTTGTCGACACGCTGAAATCGACGGGAATGGGCGTGTGGCAGTTTTTACCAACCGGTCCAACGGCTTATGGCGACTCGCCCTACCAACCGCTGTCGTCGTTCGCGGGCAACGAAAACCTGATCGACATGGGCGATCTCGTCCGTCTGGGCCTGCTCAGCGAGGACGAAGTGCGTCCGCTGACGGAGCTCCCGCACGACACGGTCGACTACGGCGCGCTGATTCCGCAGAAACGCGCGCTTTTAAAGCGCGCAGCTGCCCGCTTCAAGTTTCGCGCCGACGCGTCGACGCGAGCGGACTACGACCGCTTCCTCGACCGCCACGACGCGATGTGGCTGAACGACTACGCGATGTTCCGGCTTTTGAAGGCCCACCACGACGAGCGGCCGTGGGGCGAATGGTCCAAGGATTACCTGACGCGGGATCCGGCTGCCCTCGAAGCGCTGGTCGCTGCCAAAGCGGAAGAGATCGAGTCGATCAAGATCATGCAGTTCCTGTTCTTCGATCAGTGGTCGCGCCTGCGCCGCTATGCCAACGAGAACGGCATCGTGCTGTTCGGCGATATGCCGATCTATATCGCGCTGGACAGTTCGGATGCATGGGCCAACCGCGACATCCTCCTGATCGACGACCTGGGCCGCCCGGACGCCGTCGCAGGTGTGCCGCCCGACTACTTCAGCGCGGACGGTCAGCTCTGGGGTAACCCGCTGTACGACTGGCAGACGCACAGGGAAAACGATTTCGCCTGGTGGATCGAACGCGTCAAGGCGACACAGGAGCTCGCCAATATCGTCCGGATCGATCATTTCCGCGGCTTCGAGTCCTACTGGTCCATCCCGGCCGATGCGAAGACCGCGCGCGAAGGCTCGTGGGAGCCCGGCGCGGGTGACGAGCTGTTCCACGCCATGAAACGCTCGCTCGGCAGCCTGCCGATCGTCGCGGAAGACCTCGGCGTTATCACTCCCGAGGTCGAGGCCTTGCGGGACAGGCACGAGATTCCGGGCATGCGCGTCCTGCAATTCGACGTCACCGATCACGACTTCACGCTGGACGACGTCGGCGAAAATGCGGTGTGTTACACCGGCACGCACGACAATGACACCACGCTGGGCTGGTTCCGCGGCAGCCCCGGCGACATCCGTTCACCTGAAACCATTGCCGAGGCGCAGGCAATGGCCCTGGAAACGACCAACGGCACGCCGGAGACGATTCATACCGATATGATCCGCGCCGCGTTTTCCACGAAGGCGCGTCTCGCCGTCGCGCCGATGCAGGATTACCTCGGTCTCGGCTCCGAGGCGCGTATCAACGTGCCCGGCACATCGTCCAACAACTGGCGCTGGCGCGTGACCGATTCCCAATTGTCCCCGGAAGTTTGCGACAATATCGCTGAGCTCATCAGCGCATCGGGCCGGAGCCTGAACCAATAATCAACGAATTCCGGACCTCCGGAGCTCCTCTACGGCCCTCCGCGCTCGCAAACCAATAAAAAGCGGGGACATCGTAAATGACTGAGAAAAGCATTCCAGAAGACGCGCGCTACGTCAGCCGACTGACTCGTCAGACGCTGGCTCTCATCCTGGCCGGCGGCCAGGGCTCGAGACTGCACGAACTCACCGAGTGGCGGGCGAAGCCTGGTCTGCATTTCGGCGGAAAATTCCGCATCATCGATTTCCCACTGTCCAATTGCATCAACTCGGGCATTCGCCGTATCGGAGTGCTGACGCAGTACAAGGCGCATTCCCTGATCCGGCACCTTGTCCAGGGCTGGTCGTGGAACCGGTCTGGCGCGTTCAACCGGGAGTTCGTTGAAATCCTACCGGCGTCGCAGCGCGTCGGCGGTGAGTGGTACCGCGGAACGGCCGACGCCGTGTACCAGAACCTCGACATCATTCGCACGCACGCGCCGCGCTTCGTGCTCGTGCTTGCCGGCGACCACATCTACAAAATGGACTACGGTCACTTCCTCGCGGCACATGTTGAGAAAGAAGCTGACATGACAGTCTCCTGTCTTGAGGTGCCTGTCGAGGAGGCAGCCGGTCAGCTCGGCGTGATGACGGTCAACGAGGAAGGCCGCGTCATCGCTTTCAAGGAAAAACCGGAAAATCCGGATTCAATTCCGGGCAAACCCGGCATCTGCCTCGCGTCGATGGGGAACTATCTCTTCAACACGGACTTCCTCTACGAGCAGGTCATCAAGGATGCCGATACGCCGGACACCTCGCATGATTTCGGCCGGAATGTCATCCCGGCGATCATCGACGACTACCAGGTCTATGCATACGCGTTCCGGGATCCGGAAACCGGCGAGCAGGCCTACTGGCGCGACGTCGGCACACTAAACGCATTCTGGGAGGCGAACATGGAGCTCGTCTCGGTCACGCCGCAGCTCAACATGTATGACATGGAGTGGCCAATCTTTACGCACCAGGAACAGGCGGCGCCCGCCAAGTTCGTTTTCGACGAGCCGGGGCGCCAGGGCCGTGCCGTCCAGTCCATGGTCTCGGGCGGCTGCGTTATCTCGGGCGCGTCGATCAAGAATTCCCTGCTCTTTTCAAACGTGCGTGTCCATTCGCACGCAGAGATCACCAGCTCGGTCATTCTTCCGGAGGTCGACATCGGCGAGAACTGCCGAATCCACAAGGCGATCATTGATCGCGGTTCGCGCATCCCCGAAGGCACAACAATCGGCATGGACGAAGAGCAGGACAAGAAGCGTGGATTCCGTGTTACCGACAAGGGCATCACGCTCGTCACACCCGACATGCTCGGCCAGCAGCTGCATTTCACGCGATAGCGTCGCCTAAAGGAAAGTGAAGCATCGATAAGCCGCATGCCATATTCATCGCAGCCGAAAATGGGAACCTGCCGGGCGGCAAGGTCGGCGGCGTTGGCGATGTCATCCGCGATCTGCCACCGGCGATCGCGCGGCGCGGCTATGCCTGCACGGTACTGACGCCCTCCTACGGAAAGTTTCACGAGTTGCCCGACGCTAAACTGCTCTCCGAGCTCACGATCCTGTTTCGCGGACAGGAGCAGACCGTCGCGCTGTACCGCCTGCCGGACATATCCGGTGTCGCAACGATTCTGATCCATCATGAGCTGCTCGCACCGAAGGCAATCGGTCGCGTGTATGACGACGATGCGGACGGCAGGCCTTTCGCCACCGATGCGAGTAAGTTCGCCTTCTTTTGCACGGCGGCGGCCGTCTGGATTGCAGAGCAGCGGCCGGACGTCGTTCACCTACACGACTGGCATGCGGCTTATTACCTGATTCTGAAGGACTTCTCGCCGCTGACCGAGAAGCTCGGGGGAATTCGGACCGTATTCACGATTCACAATCTCGCCTACCAGGGACAGCGGCCGTTCGAAGGCGACGCGTCCTCTCTCGTGGCGTGGTTTCCGGGACTCGAATACGATCCCGAACGACTTCGCGACCCGCATTCCCACTCGGCGATGAACCCGATGGCCTACGCGATCCGCGCGGCGGACAAGGTCAATACGGTGTCGCCGACTTACGCACGGGAAATCTGTCTGCCATCGCGTCCGGACGAGGGCTTCTTCGGCGGCGAGGGCCTGGAGTACGAGCTTTATCAAGCGGCTGCGGCCAGCAGGCTGTCGGGCATCCTGAACGGCTGCGATTACTCCGAACCGGTGCCGCGTCGTGTCGGCTGGACGCGACTCGTCGAAGATATGGAAACGCTCGTGACCGAATGGGCCGCGAAGGAACCCGACAACATTGCGCATCGAACCGCGCTGGGCAATCTCAACGCCTTGCCAAAGCGACGCCCGATGCATGTCCTGACGAGCATTGGCCGCATCGTCGAACAGAAGATGCAGCTTTTCTGCCAGACGCTTGGCGACAAGCAGACGGCACTGGACCACATTCTCGACCGCATCGGGAGCCGCGGCGTTCTGATCCTGCTTGGCAGCGGCGACCCGGGCTATGAGGAACTGATCGCCGAGACGGCGCGTCGCAAACCCCGACTGATTTTCCTGAACGGTTACGCGGAGCAACTCGGCAGCGAGCTGTACAGAAGTGGTGACCTTTTTTTGATGCCATCGAGCTTCGAGCCCTGCGGCATCAGTCAGATGCTCGCGATGCGGGCGGGTCAGCTTTGCGTCGTCCACGGCACCGGCGGACTCCGCGACACGGTTGTCGACAGCGAAACGGGCTTCGTCTTCGAGGGTGCAGACCAGCGCCAGCAGGCGGCAAATTTCGTCGCAAGCGTTGCGCGGGGCCTCGACACCCGGAAAGATCACCCGTCGAGTTTTGCGGACATGCGAAAGCGCGCCGCCGCCGTGCGGTTCGACTGGGACGTTACGGCACAACACTACATAGAGACGCTGTATGAGCACGATTGAATCAGACCTGAAACATCGCGCGCGCGATTTCGATGCGCTCGTCAACGGCCGGCACGGCGATCCGTTCGCGGTTCTGGGCGTGCACCGGGCCGGGAACCGGCGGGTCGTGCGCACGCTCCAGCCGCACGCCCGGTCCGTCGAGCTG
>CAWUHY010000159.1:0-6969 GCA_963922215.1 uncultured Gammaproteobacteria bacterium
ATGCCACGCTCGACAACGAACAGAGACAGGCCGTGTGGCTTGTCCGGGTCGGTGCGAGCTACAACCACGATCAGGTCTGCGTTGATCCCGTTTGAAATGTAGGTCTTCGAACCGTTCAGGAGATAGTGGTCGCCCTTGTCGACCGCCTTGGTCTTCAGCCCGGCGACGTCGCTCCCCGCGCCGGGTTCCGTGATCGCAACCGCGAGAATGTGCTCGCCGCTGACACACTTCGGCAGCCAGCGGGCTTTCTGCTCGTCGGTACCGAGCTCGCCGATATACGGTCCGACGAGTCGACTGTGCAGCCAGGCAAAGAAACCGAAGTCGCCGTGCCGGCAGTTTTCCTCGATCAGGATTTGCTCGTAGCGAAAATCCTTAACGCCCGCGCCGCCGTATTCTTCGTCGGCCCACATCAGGAGCAGGCCCTGCTCTCCGGCTTTCGTGAACGCTTCGCGGTCGACGATGCCCTGCTCTCTCCAGCGTTCTGCGTGCGGCCCGATCTCGTTCTGCATGAAGCTCCGCACGGAGTCGCGGAACATGTCATGTTCTTCCTCGAATATGTATCTGTCGCTCAAGTCTTACTGTCCTTTGAATGTCGGTTGACGCTTTTCAAAAAATGCTGCGACACCTTCAACGTTGTCGTCACTGCCGAGCAGCTGTTCCTGAAGTTCTGCCTCCAGGTTGTAGGAGGTAGCCCAGTCCTGGTCCATTGCGGCACGCATGACCTGCTTGGTGGCTGCAACGGACAGCGGTGCCCGCTTGCAGAGCGCCTCGGCCCATTCGAGCGCCGCAGCCGGGAGTTCGTCGACCGGGACCGTCTTGTTCGCCAGGCCGAGTTCCACGCAGCGCGCTGCGGGAATGCGTTCCGATTCGACGCTCAGCTGGAAAGCCTGGCGGTAGCCAAGTTGACGGACGAGCAGCCAGTTCAACCCGCCGTCCGGCACGAGCGAAATCGTCGTGAATGGCGACAGCAGGAATGCGTCGTCGGCCATGATCATCAGGTCGCAGGTTAGCGCCAGCGACATGCCGATGCCGGCCGCCGAACCGTGCACTGCGGCGATCACGGGTTTCGGCATCGTCGCGATTTCGGACATGACGGGCTTGTATTCGTATTGCAGCTTGCCGTAGACGGAGCGGCCGTCGAGTCCGCCCTTCAAGTCTGCGCCCGCGCTAAAGCAACGGCCTTCGCCGGACAGCACCACGGCGCGCACGGCTTCGTCTTCCCGCGCGCGTTCCAGCGCTGCGAGCAGATCGAAGCTCAGCTGTGAAATGAAGCCGTTCATCGAGTCCGGGCGGTTCAACCGAATGTGCGCCACCTGGCCGCTGACGTCGTACTTGAGAATTTCGCTCATAGTGAGGTCCCGTTTTCCTTACATGTTGCGGCGGTACTCACCGCCGACTTCGTAGAGAGCAGCCGAAATCTGGCCGAGCGAGCTCGACTTCACGGTTTCCATGAGTTCTTCGAAAAGATTGCCGCGTGCTCGTGCAACCTTCCGAAGTTCGGCAAGACTCTCCCTGGCGTTTTCAGCGTGCGCGTCTTGGAAGGCGCGCACATTCTTGATCTGCGCGAACTTCTCCTCGTCGGTCGAACGGATCAATTCAAGATCGTGCACTTCGTCCTCCTGACCCTCCGCGGGCAGGAATTTATTGACGCCGATCAGCGGCAGTGAGCCGTCGTGCTTCTTACTCTCGTAGTAGAGGCTTTCATCCTGGATCTTGCCGCGCTGGTACATCGTGTCCATCGCGCCCAGCACGCCACCGCGTTCGGAGATGCGCTCGAATTCCTGGTAGACGGCCTCTTCAACCAAGTCGGTGAGCTCGTCGACGATGAAGGAGCCCTGCCAGGGATTTTCGCAGAAGTTCAGGCCGAGCTCTTCCGAGATGATCATCTGGATCGCAACTGCGCGTCGGACGGACTGTTCCGTCGGCGTCGTCACAGCCTCGTCGAACGCGTTCGTATGGAGGCTGTTGCAGTTGTCGAACAGGGCGTAGAGCGCCTGCAGCGTCGTGCGGATATCGTTAAAGCTGATCTCCTGCGCGTGCAGGCTGCGGCCGGACGTCTGGATGTGGTATTTCAGCATCTGCGAACGCGATCCCGCACCGTAGCGTTTGCGCATCGCGCGCGCCCAGATGCGTCGCGCCACTCGGCCGATCACCGTGTATTCCGGATCCATCCCGTTCGAGAAGAAGAAACTTAAGTTAGGCGCGAAGTCGTCGATGTTCATGCCGCGCGCGAGGTAATACTCAACGATCGTGAACCCGTTCGACAGTGTGAACGCAAGCTGGCTGATCGGATTCGCGCCGGCCTCGGCGATGTGATAGCCGCTGATCGAGACGCTGTAGTAGTTGCGCACCTTTTTGTCGATGAAGTACTGCTGAACGTCGCCCATCATCTTCATCGCGAATTCCGTCGAGAAGATGCAGGTATTCTGTGCCTGGTCTTCTTTCAGGATGTCGGCCTGCACTGTGCCGCGCACGGACTTCAAGGTTTCTGCCTTGATTCGCTCGTAGGTGTCGGCATCGACAAACTGGTCGCCGGAGACGCCGAGCAGTCCGAGGCCGAGGCCATCGTTTCCTTTCGGAAGTTCACCCTCGTAGCGCGGACGCTCGCGACCCTCGAAAATGGCGTCGATTTTCTTCTCGACGTCATCCCACTGGCCTTCGGCCCGAAGGTGTTTCTCAACCTGCTGATCGATCGCCGTGTTCATGAAGAACGCGAGGATCATCGGCGCCGGACCGTTGATCGTCATCGACACGGACGTCGTCGGCGCGCAGAGATCGAAACCGGAGTACAGCTTCTTCATGTCGTCGACGGTTGCGATCGATACGCCGGAGTTACCGACCTTCCCGAAAATGTCCGGGCGCTCGTGCGGGTCTTCGCCGTAGAGCGTCACGGAATCGAAGGCGGTTGACAGACGCGCTGCGGGATTGCCGTGGGACAGGTAATGGAAGCGGCGGTTGGTCCGTTCCGGCGTACCCTCGCCCGCGAACATGCGCGTCGGCGCTTCACCGGCACGTCGGTACGGGTAGACGCCGCCCGTGTAGGGGTATGCGCCCGGCAGGTTTTCCTTGTGCAGGAATTTCAGGAGATCGCCCCAGTCGCGATACTTCGGCGGCGCAATCTTCGGAATCTTCTGGTGGCTCAGGCTTTCCCGGTAGTTATTGCCGGAGATTTCTTTTCCACGGACCTCGTAACGGTATTTCTCGCTCGTGACGCCCTCGAGGCGATCCGGCCATTCGCGCAGCAGCTTCAGCGAATCCGGAGTCAGGTCAGACAGCGTTTCCTGGTAGCGCTGCCGCAGCGTCGAAAGGCTGCCGTCGCCGTCCACAGTCAGCGACTCCGACGGGTACGCGTCAAAAACGCCCGGCAGCTCAGGATCGTCCAGCGTCGAAAGCGCCTCGTAGAGATGCTGCAGCGTGCTCGCGAGCTCGGCCTGCTTCTCGACGAAGTCGTTGATCTTGCGACCCTGTTCTGCGATCTCGGCCAGATAGCGGACACGCGCTCCGGGAATCAGCGCCATGGCCTTCGGTTCACGGATGCTGACGTCGATGTCCGGCTGCCAGTCTGAAAGCTCGAGTTTCTCGGCAACCCGCCGGCAGAGTTCTGCAAACATCCAGCTCACACCCGGATCGTTGAATTGGCTCGCGATCGTCGGATAAACGGGCACGTCTTCGTCGGCGAGATCAAACGCAACGCGGTTACGCTTCCATTGCTTGCGCACGTCGCGCAGTGCGTCCTCGGCACCCTTTTTATCGAATTTGTTCAGAACGACGAGCTCCGCGTAGTCGAGCATGTCGATTTTTTCGAGCTGGCTCGCGGCGCCGTAATCACTGGTCATGACGTAGACGGAGAAATCCACGAGGTCGACAATCTCGCTGTCCGACTGGCCGATGCCGGCCGTCTCGACGAGCACCATGTCGAAATGCAGAGACTTCAAAAACGCAATCTGGTCGGCCAGCATTTCGCTCGTTGCGAGATGCTGCCGTCGCGTCGCGATCGACCGCATGTAGACGCGCTCGGACCGCAAGGAGTTCATGCGAATGCGATCGCCGAGCAAGGCACCGCCGGTTCGGCGGCGGGTCGGATCAACCGCGAGGACAGCAATTTTCCTGTCGGGAAAAGACGTCAGGAATCGGTTGAGGATTTCATCGGTCACGCTGCTTTTGCCGGCCCCGCCTGTGCCCGTGATACCGATGACCGGTACCTTCTCTGACCGCAGCGCCCATTCCTTGCGCAGTCGCGACAATTGGGCATCGCTGAGCTTCGATTCCTCGATCGCCGAAATCGCCGCGGCGATGTCGCCGGAGGCCTCAGGATCGAGTGATTCAGGGAAGCCGCGACTGATGCGTGCTTTCTCTGTTCTCGAGATGAGGTCAGAGATCATGTCCTTGAGACCCATCTGCATCCCGTCGTTCGGGTGGTAGATGCGCTCGACGCCGTAGTCCATCAGCGCTTTGATCTCTTCCGGCGTAATCGTGCCGCCACCGCCGCCGAAGACGCGAATGTGTTCGGCGCCCGCCTCTTTCAGGCGGTCAACCATGTAGCGGAAGTATTCGTTGTGCCCGCCCTGGTAGGAGCTGATCGCAATCCCGTCGGCGTCTTCCTGGATTGCAGCACGAACGATGTCGTCGACGCTTCGGTTGTGGCCGAGATGCACGACCTCCGCCCCTTCTGCCTGTATGAGACGGCGCATGATGTTGATCGCGGCGTCGTGTCCGTCGAACAGCGATGCCGCAGTGACGAATCTGAGCGGCGAACGATCCTTGTCGGAGCCCGGCACTTCGCTGGCTGGAATACTCACAGGATTTGCCTCCGTTGCGACCCGAGCGGGCGCAAAAAATTTCGAAAAATCAGTGGTTTCAGCGATCGGCTGAACAGGAGGATTACGCTAAAACACCCGCCAGGCGAACTCAAGTACTGCATTTCTAGTAGAGAGCGTGGCGGGCACGCTGCGGGGCGATGCTGCGCTCAGTCGTCCTTGAAGCGCGCCGGGCGTTTTTCGAAGCGACTTCTGACGGCCTCGGACTGGTTCGGGCGGGACATGATCTCCATCTGCAGCCGGGCCTCCAGGGCCAGCGCGTCGGCGTCGCTCATCTGCCAGGCAGCGTCGATCAGGCGTTTGACGCCGCGGGTCGCGTCCGGCGAGCGACTCGCAATCTCGTTCGCGAGCGCCAGCGCCTCACCCTCCGGATCATTGCTGAGGCGCGTCAGCAGGCCGGCTTCGACCGCTTCGGAACCGTCGATGATCCGGCCGGTCAGCGCGAGTTCCTTGAGCACATCGGGTCGAAGGATTCCGCGAGCCGTCGTCGTGATCGCGATATCGGGAATCAGGCCCCAGACGACCTCCATGACTGACAGGCGGGCATCCGGAGCGCCGAGCCGAACGTCGGCACCGAGCGCGATCTGGAGTCCACCGCCGAAGGTGTTTCCCTTTACCGCACAGATAACGGGTACCCGCAGTTCTCGCCACGCGTAGGCCGCATGCTGGAAGAAATTTGCGGGCGACGAATCCTTCGCCTGCATCAGGCCGGGGCCGAGTTCCTCACTGCCGAAAACGCTGGTGTCGATTCCGGCGCTGAAGTGCTCGCCCACGGCGCTCAGGACGACCGCGCGAATCTCTGGCCGTGCTCCCAGCTCTGTCGCAGCATCGGCGAGCGCGCTGAAGGTTTCGAGATCCAGTGCGTTCTGTTTCTCGGGACGATTCAGCCGCACGACGGCGACGTGGTCTTGCGTTTCGACAGTCAGTTTCTGGCTCATGCTTGGATCTCTGCTTGTGTATTGTCAGGCCCGCAGCAGGCAGCGACCGTTCTTTAGAACGACGTCGTCTCGCTCGCTGACGCGGCATTGAAAGGAAATCGTATTGCCGTCCTGCCACATGTCGGTCGTGAGGACATCGCCGGGCACGACGGGCTGAGAAAACCGGCCCTCGACCTCGTCGATCAGCGTGTGATCGTAGTCGCAGATCGTTTTCAGCACTGAGTTCATCGCGAGGCCGAAGGTGCACAGCCCGTGCAAGATCGGTCGCTCGAAGCCGGCCGTTGATGCAACGGACGGGTCGGCGTGGAGCGGATTCCAGTCGCCGTTCAGACGGTACAGCAATGCCTGCTCGGGCCGGGTCTGGATGTTGACCGAGAAATCCGGTTCGCGATCTGGCGCGCGGTGCGGAGTCGGCAGCCCGCCTTTCTGGCCGCCGAACCCGCCGTCGCCGCGAGCGAGCACGATACTTTGCAGACTGAAAATCGCTGTATCGTCCTGCGCGAGGCGCCCCTCTGCTTCGAAAAAGAACAGCGCGCCGCCGCGCTGGCCGCGATCGTAGATGTTGGCGATGCGCTTGTTGACGAGCAGAGACGCTTCCGGTGGCAACGGCCGGAACAGCTTGATCGACTGGCCGACGTGCAGGACGTTGTCGTAATCCCAGCCGAGGTCGGGAGGGAACAGATCGGGTACGAGAACGGAGGCCATCGTCGGCACGGTCCGCATCGCGTCGCCCTGCTCGTAGACGTAAGGCAGTGTCCGCCTGTTAACGGGATCAACGCCGAAGCCGACGCCAAGCGCGTAAAGGATCGATCGGGCGTGCGTGTAGTTGCAGGGAATGTCGTTCTCTTCTGTGTTCAGAAGCTTTTCTGCATCGAGGGCCATCCACCTTCCTTGTTGCTCAGCGCGACCCGCACCCGCGGGCGATCGCGGATGATAGCGCATTCCTGCCGCGAGGCTCTCTACATGCGGAAGATTCCGAACGGGCCCTCGTCGCCGTCAGGATTGTCGCAGGCGATTGCGAGCCCCTCGGCGAGAACGCGCCGTGTGTCCACCGGATCGATCACACCGTCGTCCCAGAGGCGCGCACTGGAATACAGCGGATGCCCCTGGTGATCGTAGGTTGCTCGAATCTCGTCCTCGAAGGCCTTCTTTTCGTCGGCATCCCAGTCTTCACCACGCGCGTCATGATTATCCTGCCGCACCGTCGAAAGAAC
>CAWUHY010000160.1:0-6860 GCA_963922215.1 uncultured Gammaproteobacteria bacterium
CAGAACCTCGAGGTAGTCGTCGTGCGCGTCGCGCTGGTGGAGAAAAACCGGCTTGCCGCTGTCTTTCGCGATCGTGAGCTGCCGACGGAACGCACGCAGCTGGTCGTCCCGCGGCGAGAAATTCCGGAAATAGTCGAGACCGCATTCACCGGCGGCAACGACCTCCGGTTCGCCGAGCAATTCGCGGATCAGCGCGTCGCTGGCGTCGTCGTAGTCGCTGGCATGATGCGGATGGACCCCGGCCGTGGAATACAGGAAGTCCGGATGTTGCTTCGCGATGTCCCGCGCCTTTCTGTTGCTCTCGTCGCTGCTGCCGGTCAGGACGATTCGCCCGACGCCGGCGTCTTTTGCTGCGGCGAGGACCGCATCGAGATCGTCGTCAAAACTGTCGTGCGCGAGATTCGCGCCAATGTCGATCAACATGCCTATTTCGGGTCCCATCGAAAGAAACGCGCGCCGAGCGTCATGAAGACGAGGCTCATCGCGATAAGTACCAGCAGGCTGGGCCAGATGTCGACGAGCCCGGCGCCGTCGATGATCACCGCGCGCGCGGCGTCGAGAATGTGTGTCAGTGGAAAGATCTTGGCAAGCGCCTGGATACCGGAACCTGCGCTTTCTAAAGAAAACCAGACGCCGGAGAGGAGCATCATCGGCCAGTTGATCATATTCAACAGCCCGCCGGCGAGCTCCTCGCTGGTCACGCGGGCGGCCACGAGCAATCCCAATGAGACGAGGCAGATCGTGCCGAGGAAGCCGACGAGCAGCAGCGTGAGATAGCTGCCGTCCATGCGCGTGTCGAGTGCCCAGTGCGTGCCGAGAAAGATGACGGACGTAATTGTCAGCGTCAGGACCAGCCGTGATGCGACCTGCGCGATGATGAATTCAACCGGCCGGATCGGTGTTGCTCGCAGCCGTTTCAGGAATCCGTTCTTCCTGTAACGAACGACGACATAGCCGACGCCGAACAGGCAACTGAACATCATATTCATGCCGAGGATGCCCGGCAGCACCCAGTCGGTGTAGGCGACCGGATCGCCGGTGATCTCCGATTTCGTCAGGGGAATCGGACTCCGCGTGTCCGACTGCAGCAGCGCGAGCTCGACGAAATAGCCCTTCGGTGCCGTCGGATTGACCCAGTAGCGGTGAGCGTCATCGAAATCGACGAGCAGGTCGAGCTGGTGGCGGGAGACTTTGCGGACCGCGAGGTCTTCATCGGAGTACGAAATAAAGTCGATGTACTGCGTTTCCAGGAAGGGATGACCTGAGGCATCGATTGATTCGGCATCCGTCAGGACACCGACGGTGTACATTGAGCGACCGTCGCCGCCGAACGCCATCGACAGTCCCGCCATCAGGACGACGGGCAGGAGAATGTTCCACGCGAGTGTTCCGCGGTCGCGAACGAACTCGAGATTGCGGGCCTTGAAGATGGCGAGGATACGATTCAGCAACGTTCAGGCTCTCAGGCTGTGGCCGGTGAGGTCCAGAAACAGATCCTCAAGGTTAGCCTGCCGAATCTTGATCTGGTTGATGTCTTCGACGTGCGGCTCGATCTGCTTGAGGCTGGTCGCGATATCGTTGGACAGGATTTCCACGATCCCCAAATTGTCGAGGCGTCGATGCTCGATCGTCCCGAGGTCGCCTGCCAGGTTGTCGACCGGCATCTCGATGATCAGGCTCTTGTAGCGTTCACGCAGAAGCGCGTCCGGCGCTCCCTGGGCAATGATTTTGCCTTCGTCCATAATCGCGATCTCGTCGCAGAGCACGTGCGCTTCGTCCATGTAGTGCGTCGTGAGCACGATCGTCGCGCCGTCAGCCTGGATGCGCTGAACGAGGTCCCAGAAATTCCTGCGTGCCTGCGGGTCGAGGCCGGTTGTCGGCTCATCGAGAAACACGACGCGTGGTTCGTTGACCAGCGCGACGGCGAGCAGCAGGCGCTGGCGCTGTCCGCCGGAGAGCTTCCGATTGTCCCGGTCGAGCAGTGCGTCCAGAGAGCAGGCCTCGATGATGTAGTCGAGATCGGCCTTTCGATCGTAGAGCGTCTGGAACATCTTCAGTGTTTCGAGGACGGTCAGGTGATCCTGCAGTGCTGTGCTCTGAAACTGGATGCCTGCTTCCTCGCGAAACGTCTTGCCGGCGATTTCCCCTCTGTAATAAACCTCTCCGGAGCTTGCCGGAGTGACGCCTTCGATGATCTCGACGGTCGTCGTCTTGCCGGCGCCGTTTGGGCCCAACAGACCGAAACAGATGCCTTCGCGCACGCCAAAACTCACATCGTCGACGGCGAGCACGCCCGGATAGGATTTCGACAGGTTTCTGGCTTCCAGAATGACCATGGAGATACGCTTAAAAAAGGAGCGGGAAGGTTAGCGGAACGTGCCTACGCTGGCTATGCCCAGATGCGTATGGCAGCTATAGTCTTGTGCGTCATCAATTCAAACCTTCGGGCAGGCGGCGGTATCGAAATGATGACAACTCACACAGGGGAGCATACATGAACACGATTCTCGTCCGGGCCTCGACGGCAATTCTGCTTTGCCTGGCAATGGCCAGCGCAAATGCAGGCACGGTCAACAAGAGCATCCGCATCGAGGCGGGAACGACTGCAGACGGCGCTTCGTCGGTCAACGGCAGCGTGACGGTCGGCGATGCGGCGACGGTGACGGGTGACGTCAGTACCGTCAACGGATCAATCAAGATCGGGGACTCTGCGAATGTGTCAGAGGTCTCGACCGTCAATGGTTCGATACGGATCGGCGTCGGCGTGCAGACGAGCGACATCGAAACCGTGAACGGCACGATTCGGGCCGAGGGTGACGTGCGAGTCGACGGTGGTGTCGAGGCCGTCAACGGCAAGATCGAATTCGGTCCGAACAGCCAGATTTCGCGAGACATCCAGAACGTCAACGGCCAGATCTCGCTCGACAACACCGCGCTTCAGGGTGGCATCACGACGGTCAATGGTGATATCGAGCTCGACAACGGCACGCGCGTCGGTGGTGACATTCGCATCGAAAAGCCGGGCGGCTGGTTCATCAAGAAAAAGCAGAAGCGGACCCCGCGGATCACGCTGGGCCGCAACGTCGTCGTCGAGGGTGTTATTCACACCGAACGCGAAGTTGAAATCTACCTCCACGATTCAGCGTCCGTCGGCGGCATTTCCGGCGAAGCATCGATGAATGAGGTCATTCGCTTTAGCGGAAATCGTCCGTAGAATAGGGGCTGTGCCCCGCGCAGCCAAACAACTTTCGCTTTTCGCGAACCCGCAGAAACCCGACTCGAGCGAGTCGGGTTTTTCTGTGCGCGTTTCTGGGCGAGCGAAGCGAATTTCGATCAAGGTGTATCCACGCGGTCGCGTTGAGGTCGTCGCGCCGCGCAGAGCACGGGCGAAAGACGTTGAGGCGTTTGTCGCCGAACACCGCGAATGGATCGATGACACACGCCGGTCATTCGCAAGAGATGTCCCGCCGGAATCGCTGGATCCACCGAAGAGCCTGACCCTGCCGGCAGCGAATGTCGCCGTCGACATAGTTTATCGACAGGATGCAACAGCAAACCGTGTTCGTGTGCGCCGCTACGGCAACACGCTGGTGCTCACGGGGCCGATCGATGATCGGGAGCAGTGCGTCGATGCGCTGCAGCGCTGGCTGAAGGCTCTCGCGAAACGCGTTTTCGAGCCGCAGCTCAAGTCCCTGTCACACCTGACCGGCAACGCCTACAAGCGCGTCCAGATTCGCGGCCAGAAGACCTGTTGGGGCAGTCACTCGAGCAACGGCACGATCAGCCTGAATTACAGCCTGCTGTTCCTGGCGCCGGAGCTGCTGCGCTACCTGTTGATCCACGAACTCTGCCACGGACGCCACATGGATCATTCTCCGAGCTTCTGGCGTCACGTAGAGCAGTTCGAGCCAAACTACCGGGAACTGGACCGGCGTCTGTCAGAGGGCTGGCGGGACGTGCCGGCGTGGTTGGGGATTCACTAGTTGGACAGTTTAGTCTTCGGGGAATATTCGAGTTAGCGTCGCGCGATTGTTTTTCCGCTCCGTAGATCCCAAGGGCGTCAGTCTGCACCACGTAAAGACAACCAGCTTTTACCGTTCCACAGGTAGATTTGTGACGCCTTCCCCATGAACCCATCTTCGACTCCCGCGTAGTCCGAATACTGATGAGTCTTGTCTGCGAGATCAGGGTTCTTCTCGATGATTCGCTCAGAATTTGCCACGCTGATCGCTCTGCTGTATTCAATGCGCCCGTCGCCTGTTTGCAGCCAGTTCAAGTCGTCTGACCACTCGGTTGCCAAGCTCTGGCGCGTCGCGTCTGCACTCCAGAAGACCAGCACAGCGGATTTGCCGTTTCTGGAGCAAAGCACTGCGATGTCTTGAGTCGCGTCTTCGTCGAGCCTCGCCGCAATGACATTGTGTGGGACTGTCGTCTTCTGGGACTGGGGAATCAAGCACTCGAGGAGTTTGAGATGCTTGACGAGGTGGTTTGGCAATGAATCGAATGCTTCCGGCGCTACTCGCAGTACTTTCGATTTGGCCTCAAGCCACTCATTGCCCGGGTCTGCTAGCGCCGTGTTTGAAAGAAGGACCGCGAGCGGGCAAAGAGAGGTCGGCAACTTCACTGGGAGCTTATCGTTTGAATATTGTTCGAGAAGAGGAGAGTTGAGTTCAACCGGCCTCACTTGATTGGTCGAGCCAGCGATTCAATAGGAAGTCGCGGAATTCCTGATAGTCTCCCGTGCCTCGATATTGAATTGGATTCGATGCGAATTCCGGCGGCACTGCGATTGACTCGATGCCGCGCGGCCGTATCGGCGCTAGGACAGCAAGCGTTAGCATCTCTTTGAACGACCGAAACAGCATTCCGATACTCGCTACCAATGCAACGATGATCCAAGGGTCAGCATGCAAGAGGTAAATTGACTCGCTATTCAGACAGAAAATGTAGTTCGGGCAACCGCCGTAAATCCGCCCGCTCAAAAAGACCGCGATGGCGAGGATTGTGCCTGTGAGAACTTGCAGAGCGAGAAGAACAAACCGAAATGTGGGTCGCCGTTCAGCCATTCTCGTCAATAGCGCTTAGCCCTGATCCAGCAGTTCACGCAGGTTGATCACCGCGGCATTTGCCCGCGCGAGGTAATTCGCCATCACCAGTGAATGATTCGCGAACAGGCCGAAGCCGCCGCCGTTCAGGATCATCGGCGAGCGCAGTGGTTCAAGGCTCGCTTCGAGTTCGCGAATAATCTGGCGGACGCTGGCTGTTGCGTTCTTGTCAGCGAGTACCTGGGCGAAGTCGAGCTCGGCGGCGCGGAAGAAATGCAGCAGCGCCCATGCTGTGCCACGTGCTTCAAAGAACACGTTGTCCGTCTGCCACCATGAGGTACGGACGTCGACGATGTCTGGCTGGGCCTGAGCGGCTTCCGCGGCACTGTCACCGGCCAGCTCTTCGTTAATGACGGTCGACGCGACGCTGTTGCCCAGCCGACGCGACATGCTGCCGAGGCGCTTCTCGACCTGGGCGAGCCATTCACGGAGATTGTCGGCGCGCGCGTAGAACTGCGCTTCCGGCTGTCCCTTGCCGATGAGCCGATCACGGTAGGTTGCGAAGCCTTCGATGGCCTTGCGGTACTCGGATTCGGTCGGCGGGAGAATCCACGAGTCGTTGTTGAAGAAGAACAGTGGCTCCGCGAGCGCGATGTCTTCATCTTCGCTCGACTGCGACTGGCTGCGGCTGTAGTCGTTGCGAATGACGCGTGCGAGATCGCGGGTTTGCTGCAGAACACCAAATTCCCAGCTCGGGATATTGTCCAGGAAGACGCTGGGCGGCGTGATGTCGTTCGTCAGGTAGCCGCCCGGTTTTTCCAGCAGGGTGCCCGCCACGCGGATCAGCGTATCCGTGGTGGCGTAGCCCACGACATGCCGGTCGTCTTCGATGTACTCGTTGACCCAGAAGACGGCGGGCGTGCGTGACCAGTAGATGGCCACAATCACCATCAACAGGATTACGACTCCGAAGCCGGTGCCCGCCACTTTCATCCAGAGCGGTCTTTTCTGTGTCATCTCGCGTGCGGTCTGCATCGATGCGTAGTCCTCAGGCTGCGAGCTGTCGCAGAACGTAGTGCAAGATGCCGCCGTGCTCGTAGTAGTCGCGTTCCTTCGGCGTGTCGATGCGCACCTGCGCTTCGAACGTCGTCGTCGAGCCGTCCTCGGCTGTTGCAGTCACGGTGACCGTCTTCGCGTCCTTGTCCGTTTGGCCTTTGATGTCGAAGGTCTCGGTTCCGGTTAGCCCCAGCGTATCGGCGCCTTCGCCGTCCTTGAACTGCAGCGGCAGCACGCCCATGCCGATCAGGTTCGAGCGGTGAATACGCTCGAAGCTTTTCGCGATCACGGCCTTCACGCCGAGAAGGATCGTGCCTTTCGCTGCCCAGTCGCGTGACGAGCCGGTGCCGTATTCGCTGCCGGCGAGTACGATGAGTGGCGTTCCTTCTTTCCGATACTTCAGCGACGCATCAAAAATGCTCATCTGCTCGCCGCTCGGCTGGTGCTTCGTCCAGCCGCCTTCGGTACCCGGTGCAAGCTGGTTACGCAGCCGGATGTTCGCGAACGTGCCGCGCATCATGACCTCGTGGTTGCCGCGTCGCGAGCCGAAGGAATTGAAATCTTTCTCTTCGACGCCCTGGCTGCGCAGGTATTCGGCTGCAGGCCCGTCGCTCGCAATGCTGCCGGCCGGAGAAATGTGGTCGGTCGTCACCGAGTCTCCGAGCAGCGCGAGCACGCGCGCACCTTCGATGTTGCGAACTTCGCCGGTTTCCAGCGACATGCCGTCGAAGTAGGGCGGATTTTTGACGTAGGTTGAGT
>CAWUHY010000161.1:0-6818 GCA_963922215.1 uncultured Gammaproteobacteria bacterium
GCGCCTACGATCCCGAAACGCGGGAGAAAAACTGGAGGATCGTCGTCGACCGCTGCAGGGAGATGGCTGAAGAGCTCAAGGACGTACTGGACAACGACCGCATGGGTGAGCGGCTCGTGCCGCTTTAGAGCTTACTTGCCGATTCGCGATGTCTGCGCGATGTGCCTGTTGATTGTCTCGATCACATCGTTGAGCAGGAACTCGTGCGTGTCGCGCCAGCCTTTGATCATCGGCAGCGTGCGTTCGTTCACGATCAGCAGACTGTCGTCGCCCTGCTGAATGCTGTCCCAGCCCGGCAGCCCCACAACCAGACGAACATTAATCCGCGTTTCGCACAGTGCGGAGAGCTGTCGGCTCAACGCGCTGTTGCACCGCCGCATGTCGCTGACCGATACCGCGTCTTCGGAGTCTGAGAATTCGAGCTTCCCGGCGAGCGCTTCGACGCTCGCGTCGCGGCCCGGCCGCCGCGCGACGACGTGGACGCCGTACACGCCCTTGACGCCTACGAGGACGTGATCAATCGCACCGACCGGCGTCTCGACGTCGTGAAAGAGATGTCCGTTTTCGACCGGCATGCGAGAAAGCCCGTGGCCAATCGCAATGACCGCATCGCGTTCGAAGCTCAGGCGTCGCCATGCGATGAAGCAGGCGATGATGCGGTACAGCACGAACAAACCGGAGCCGACGACCGCGGCGAGCAACAGCCAGAGCTGCCACTCGGGATACGACTCGTAGAGCGAACCGGCGTTAAGCCAGTACGCTGCTGCAAACAGCAGTGCAAAGAGGATCAGCGAAAAGAGGTAGGTCCGCTGGGCGCGTTCCGTTTGCTGGAGACGCGACCGGAAGCGGTCGGCGGACTCCCGCATGATGGCGTTCTGGAAGAAGCGTTGCGTCGGAAGCAGCCGTGCCGTGACGGCGCGCAGGCCCGCGATCGCAAAGAATGCGAGCGTGAAAACCATTGCAATCGTCGCTGCGCCGCTGATCGCCTGAACGTCCATGTTGCGCGTGTCCTCCCGGGAGAACGATCAGAGTAGAGCGCGGCGGCGCGCGACACTGTGATTTGGGTCACAGGCTGACGCGGAAAACAATGACCGAGTTCATCCATTTCAGGTTTCGTTCAGACTGGAATTGGGAATATCGCTAGTGTCGAGGCAATTGATCTAGCGAGGCGACAGGACCATGAAAACGATTCGTTTGGCGATTTTGGCGATCGCAACCTTGGCTGCAGGCGGATGCGCGTCCATGAGCGCGGAGGAGTGCCTGAGCAGCGACTGGCGTGCAATCGGGTACGAAGACGGGTCGCGCGGCTACTCCAGCGACCAGTTCGGGTCGCGCCGCAAAGCCTGTGCGAAGCACGGCGTCACCGCCGACTTCGAGGACTACCAGGTCGGACGCCGCGAAGGGCTCGTCGAATACTGTCAGCCGGCGCGCGGATTCAACGTCGGTGCAAACGGCGGCCAGTATTACGGTGTCTGCGATGCCGCTCTCGAAGCCGGCTTCCTCGAGTCCTACCGAATCGGCCGGGAGCTGTACTCATTGCGGAGCACTGTAAACAGCCTGAACTCGTCGCTCTACAATCACGAGGCGAGGCTCGAGCGGACGAAAGGCGAGATTCGACAGAAAGAAGCGGCTTTGATCGCGAAGGAAACGTCCACGGAAGATCGCATCCTGATCCTCGCAGATCTGAAAGAGCTGTCCGAAGAGGTCGGCACGCTGGAGTCGGAGATCGACACGCTCATCGCAGAGCGTGCGGCTGCGGAAGTCGAGCTCGGCAACTACCAGCAGGTCGTGGCTGAATACGGCTACTAGGAAAATTTGAAGATCAGGTCGCTGCGCGGCGGTCCTTCCCGGACCGCCGTTCGACCTTGTAAACACCCGTCCCGCTACTGCCCAGGTTGACGCTGAACGGGCTGCGCCGATCAGACTCCCGGCGCCGATCCTCGTAATGCACGAAGTAACACTCGCAGTTCGTCTGGTCGCATCCGGGTAAGGGGAGTTCCGGCGGAGACTTGGCGAGAAAGCGCTCGCCGGCAAGTTCCTTCGACGCACAGCATGCTGTTGCAGGCCCGCGAATCGCGACAGCGGCATAGGGTGATGTGATCTGCTTCGCCGGTTGCTCCGGCGCAGCGGACGAGGCCGCCCGCCGATTCACAAGCCAGGCGATCAGTAGCAAGAGAAGCGCGCCAATCAACAGGGTTTTCATCAGACCGCCGCCAGAACAGATCGGGGACGTATACTATACTGGCTTCAGGCTAAATTGTTGCGAGTCCGGAACGAATTGAGCGCCCGGTCGAAACAGCAAGCGGGGGATAAGATGGCGAGACAGGGTAAACTGATGGAAATGCTGACCGGCTATGCGGCCGCGCACCAGCATCCGTTTAACATCTTCATGCACATGATCGGTATCCCGACAATCATGCTCGGGCTCCTGATACCGATGACCTGGGCTAGCGTCGAAGTTGCTGGCATTACCGTTCATCTCGCTCACGCTCTTCTCCTGGGTTTCTTTCTTTTCTATCTGACGCTGGACGTGATGTTCGCGATCGTCTTCCTGATTGCGTCCTATCTCATGTTGCTGCTGGCCGAATCGATCGGCGCGATGCCGCTCGCAACATCCGGCACGATCGCCGCCCTCGCATTCTTCGGCGGCTATGCGGGACAGTTCATCGGTCACTACGTCGAAAAATCGATGCCCGTTCTTGTCAAACACCCGATTCAGGCCAATCTCGCAGCACCGTTTTTCACCGTCGTCGAATTGTTCAAGATCGTCGGTCTGCGACAGGATCTGTTTGACGACGTGCAGCAGCAGATTGCCGCACGACGGGAAGAAGAAGCCGCGGCCTGAGCGGAACGGCCGCGTGCGGCCTTCAATTCGCGCGTGCAGCCTGGTTGACGTCGTCTTCGCCTGACAGGGACGGCTGTACCGCCCTGATTCCCCACAGGTTTCCGTGATGCGCCGCTGCGCAGGTGGTTCTTCTGACCCAAATACGGCAGACTCAAGCGATCCCACGCGACAAAACAACGGAGTCGGAACCACCGATGCGCTATTTCATTGCCTGCCTGATGCTCGTCTCAATCCCGGTCCACGCGGAAGAACTGCCGTATCAGCACTTCGGCCACCTCCCGATGATCGAGCAGCCGTCGGTGTCACCGGACGGCACGCTGGTTGCTGTGATCGTCAACGGTGAGGACGGCCCGACGGTCAATGTCGCACCGTTTGGCACCAAGGACCTAAAGCCAATCCTGAAACTCGAGTACGCGAGCGATCGCATCGAATGGATCGAATGGGCAAACGACGAGCGTCTTCTGATCGCGGCCAGTTCCTCGGACCTCTTCATGGGTGAGCGCTTTCGCGTCAGTCGGCTGTACTCGATCGGCAGCAACGGAAAAGGGCTGAAGGAAATTCGCAAGAAGAAGACCGCGAAGTCGCCGTGGTGGGTGAACACGCTCGATACGACCCGCGTGGTGTCATGGTTGCCCGACGAGCCCCGCCACATTCTTTTGCAACTCTACGATGAGTTCGACGAGGCATTCGCGGTCTTCAAGGTCGATATCTACAAGAACCGTTTCGAAAAACTGTTCAACAACAAATACGACGTCTCATCCTGGTACGGCAACGGTGACGGGGAGGTCGTTCTCGGGCTCGGCCGTGACGAGGAAATGATTACGTTCTGGTATCAGCCGGACCCTGACGAGGACTGGCAGGTGCTGTCGGAACGCGAGGCTTTTGCCTCGTCTACCTTTGATCCGGTCCTGATCCAGGGTGACACGGCCTACGTCATTTCGGATCACGAAGTCGGCAGGCAGGCGCTCTGGCTTTACGATACGAAAAAGGGCGAGTACCTCGAAATGCTCTTCGCACCTGAGGGTTACGATGTTTCGAGCATCATCGTTGATCGAGAAACGGATGAGGTTGTCGGCGCAACGCACTTCGAGGACTACCGGATCGACACCTACTTCGATCCGGCCTACGAGTCGACCTCCAGCCTCGTGCGTTCGACGTTCAAGCAGTACGAGACGGTCATCGTCAGCCGCAGTCGGGACCAGAAGCAGTTGATCGTTCGCGCGCTGCGCGACAATTCGCCGCCGAAGTATTTCTGGCTGGACCTCGCACAGAATGCCGGCGGTATCTGGTACAGCGCCTACCCGTATCTCGAAAATAAAACGCTCGCCGAAGTCGAAGCATTCACCTACACGACGCAGGATGGAATGGAGCTATCCGGCTACCTGACCCTGCCGCCGAATCTCGACGGCAAACCGGCACCGCTGATTGTGCACCCGCACGGCGGACCGCATTCCCGCGACTACCGATACTTCGATTCCTTCGTGCAGTTCTTCGCGAACCGCGGTTATGCCGTATTGCAGATGAATTTCCGCGGATCGTCCGGCTTCGGCAACGCTGTCGAGGTCGCCGGCTACCGGCAGTGGGGCCAGCTCATGCAGCAGGACGTCTACGACGCGATCGACCATGTTGCAAAGGACGAACGCGTCGATGCGTCACGCTCCTGTGTTGTTGGTGCAAGCTACGGCGGCTACGTCGCACTGGTCGCAGCCTTCCAGCGTCCCGATCAGTTTCAGTGCTTCGTCAGCATCGCGGGCGTCGCCGACCTCGAAGAGCATGCGAGCAAGAATTCGGTCAATAAGAATCGAGAAGTCTTCGTCGACCGCGCCATCGGCGACATCAACAACCGCGACGATCGCGAGATGCTGAAAGAAGCATCCGCCGTCAATCACCTGCTCAAGATCAAACAACCCATCCTGCTCGTGCACGGCACCTACGACACCCAGGTCCGCGTCAAGCAGTCAAAAGATTTCGCCGCAAAAGCCGAACGCGCCGGCCTCGACGTCACCTACGTGGAAATGGACCGCGCCACTCATTACTTCGACGACTACAACAACCGCCTGGAACTCTTCCGCCTGGTGGATGGGTTTTTGGAGGAACATCTCTAGTCGAATAGAACGTTCGTACAACTGCTGAAAACTGTGACGCCGAGAAGAGGACTTGAAGCGAGCTCAAAGAACGGCGAACAGTTCTTTCGAGTCAGTGACCCGAACGCCAGTAGGGTAACCACAGGATTAGTCTACGAGGAGAAAATTCGGGGAAGCTACCAAACCCAGCTTGGCCACCCTGGCGGGCCGTCCTCGTCTCATCGTCAAATTAAAAAAGGCCCCCAAGCGGGGGCCTTTTTCGTTTGGTGCCGAGAACGCGATTCCTGCTTTGTACCTCAAGAAAATCCGGTTGCTGTAAAGCCGGAAAACTCACCTGAGAAGAGGGGATACAACAGATGTACAAATCAATCGAAGAAGTGGAAAAAGGCGTGACGAGCTCGACGCCGATAACTACAACTTTCTTGTCGAGATCGCAGCATTTGGCAATCTCTTGGCCGGAGCGACGCATCGCGATACGGGGCACAAGGTCAACAGTTTCTCGATCATGTGACTGGGAGAATAGCTCAACCAACGAGCCCATCATCTTCAACGGCGGATGAATGACCGATTGCTGGTGCCGACAGATGCGCAACCAAGCGCCCTTCAGCGCGCTTCTGTTTTCTTTTCTCTGGCAAGCCATGCCGCAAAGATTCGAGCAAGGGCAATTCGGCGGGCAGGAGAATTATTGAACGCGATTGAGCCTGAAAGGCGAGGACCAAAGAGTTCGGTAGGTACGCACCCACTGAATAGGCGGGAGGCGAGCGAGGCGGCGCGCATGTCGAAAGACCAGCAAAAACAGGCACAGCGCTTAGCGCGCGTACCTCAATCGAGGCCGCTGCAATTGCAGAAAAACTTTTGACCTATTTTTCAAGTCTAGTCGGAATATTTACTATCAACTTATTGAAAAATATAGAGAAAGAGGTGCGACTTTTTTTTACCGATCTGCTTGACAGTCGCGGGCGCGAGGCGCAGTCTAACCGAGCAAAGAAAAAGCCCACGCTTGGGTGGGCTTTCTTGCTTCGGGGCCAGGTGGCGGAGTGGTCGAACGCGCTTTCCTTGCACGGGAGTTTTGGTTTTTCCAAACACGCAGGTTCGAATCCTGTCCTGGCCTCACTTTTTTACACGTCTTACGTGTATAAAGTTACTTATACTACGTAAAGTAGTATTCGCAAGTTTTTTTTCGCAAGTTATTGGAATTACGTCACATTTTTGTTCTGTCTTGGCGTGATTTTCCTCATCGAATCTCATTCCCGCGCGCAGCCCGCGTTACCCCGATCCGACTTCGAAGCGTTCTACGGGGCGTTTGTTCCGCCACTTCTATTGAAACGTCAAAAACCGCTCTCACATCATTGCGGCGGTGCAAAACGCGCCGCGAAACCAAATTCGAGAGAGGTGTCTATCATGACCAAACTTTTGAATTTCCGCACCCTAGCCCGGTGGCGCTACATCGGACTCTTGATCTGAGCGGAAGGTTTCGTGCGAAGAAAGAGCGAAGTGAGTTCCTCTAACAAAAGTGCTGTAGTTGTTTAGCCATCGGGAGGTGGCGGGCAGGCTCGGTAGCCTGCCAGAGGTCCACCGTGATGCGTAGCGCCGCGGATCGGTTCCAGCTTTCACACAAATCTGTCTGGGAGCGGAATAAGCTCGGAACGTAAGATCGAGACGGGTCTCCCGCTCCCGAGGTTCGGGAAGGGAGGATGCTCGAAGCTAGGGAAAGTTCCTCTTTCGCACACCTTCCACCTACGGCTTTCCTCGACGAAGCGCGTCGACCAATGGAAAAGGCGGAGACGAATCGTCATTGATCACTCCCAGTTGAGTCGGCCTGAATATCGCATCCAAAATGACGCCTCTATCTTCGGGGCCGACTTCGACATCCTTGTCGGCCAGGAGTG
>CAWUHY010000162.1:0-6752 GCA_963922215.1 uncultured Gammaproteobacteria bacterium
CGCACCGTGGTCATCGACGGCGTCGTGCCACCCGACCTGCCGCTCGGCCCGGACATCGCGCTCGAATCGCAGCGCGCCGTCGACGGCCTGTTCGCGCGCTGCCGGGAAGACGAAGCCTGCAACAGTGCCTTCCCGGAACTTGAGAATGATTTTTCAGTGCTAATGGCGCAGCTCGAGGCGATGCCAGCCGAAGTTCGCTTCAAGGATCCCGCGACAGCAGAGCCGACCATCGAAACCGTCTCGCATCTCGACGTTGGCGTTGCCGTCCGCCTGATGCTGTACAGCCCGCAGACGCTCGCGATGCTGCCGCTGATGATTCACGAAGGCGCGTCCGGAAATCTGGAGCCGTTCGCCGCTGCGGCTGCGATGGTCATGGAGGATCTTGACACGTCAATCGCAACCGGCATGCACAACTCCGTGATGTGTACCGAGGACGTTCCGTTCTATACGACGATCGACCGCGACGCACTTCGCGAAACTTACATGAGCGATCTGCAGGTTTCCGCGTTGCAGGCAATCTGCGATGTGTGGCCGGCAGGTGTGATTGATGACGACATTCGCAAGCCACTCGCAACCGATACGCCGGTGCTCCTGTTGTCCGGCTCCATCGACCCGATCACGCCGCCGGAGTATGCCGAGCGAGCGATGCGTGACTTGAGCAACAAGAAACATCTCATCCTCGAGAACCAGGGCCACGGCCAACTGCCGGTTGGCTGCGTGTCGGAGGTTGTTGGCCGCTTCGTGGATGCGGCGGGTTTTGACACGCTCGGGAGTGAGTGCACCGACCGTGCCTTCGTCATGCCATTTTTCATTGACTTTGCGGGGCCGACACCATGATCAAGGTCGACAATATTGCCAAGCGCTTCGGAAAGGTTGAGGCCGTGCGTGGCGTCAGCTTTGAGGCACCTGACGGCAGGATCACCGGCCTGCTCGGCCCGAACGGCGCCGGCAAATCGACGAGCCTGCGGGTTCTCTACACCGTCATTCTCCCCGACTCGGGAACGGCAACGATTGATGGAATCGACGTCGTCGAGGATGCGCTCGCCGCGCGACGCCGGGTCGGTGCGCTGCCCCACGGTGCCGGCCTGTACCCGCATCTGACGGCGCGCGAAAACATTGCCTATTACGCGACGCTTTGCGGTCTCGATCGCGACACGATCGACGGGCGAACTGAGGAAGTCATTCACGAGCTCGAGATCGAGGACTTCGCGGATCGCCAGACGAAAGGCTTTTCGCAGGGACAGAAGACGAAGGTTGCTCTCGCGCGCAGTCTCGTGCACGACCCGCACAACGTGATTCTCGATGAGCCGACGGCGGGCCTTGATGTGATGGCGACCCGCTCGCTTCGCGAGAAAATCCTGGAGCTGAAAGACAGCGGGCGTTGCGTCCTGTTTTCGTCGCACGTCATGCAGGAAGTTGCCGCGCTGTGCGACGACATCGTCATCATCGCCGAGGGCAAGGTCGCCATTCACGGCTCGGCCGACGACATCCGTAACGCCACCGGTTGCGACGATCTCGAAGATGCGTTCGTCGAAGCGATCCAGCGTGTCGAGCCGGCGGAGGAAGTCGCGTGAAAACAATTTTGAGCGTCTTCAGGAAAGAAGTTCTCGACAACTTTCGCGATCGGCGCACGCTGATTTCCGCGCTGGTTATGGGACCGCTTTTTGGTCCGCTGCTGTTCGCCGTCGTGCTCAACATGTCGATCGACCGTGCGATCAGCGGCGAAGACAGCGAGATCGAGGTGCCGGTGATCGGTGCCGAGTACGCGCCGAACCTGATGCGCTTCCTGGAATCGAAACGCATCGTCCCGATCGACGGCCCTGCCGATGATGCCGCGGCGCGCGACTCCGTCAAGCTTGGGGAACACGACGTTGTCCTGCGCATCGAACCCGACTTCGGCGAACAGCTACGCCGTGCGACACCGGCTCGCGTTCAACTTTACGCCGACGAAGCGAACTCGGACGGCCGGCGCGCGATGCGTCGCGTCCGTGGCGCACTGCACGAATACAGCCAGACGATCGGCACAATGCGCATCGCGGCCCGCGGGGTGAATCCGCAAAGCCTGCGCGCGCTGAACGTTGATGAGGTCGATGTATCCACGCCATCCGGCCGGTCGGGCCTGCTGCTCGGCATGATGAGCTACTTCTTTATCTTCTCGATGCTGATTGGCGGCATGTATCTCGCGATCGACTCGACCGCTGGTGAGCGTGAGCGCGGGTCCCTGGAGCCGCTACTCGCGCTGCCCGTGACAAGAGCACAGCTCATGATCGGCAAGATCGCTGCGACCTGTTCGTTTATGTCGCTGTCGCTTGCGCTCAGCGTTGCGTCGTTTGTCGTCGCAATCATGTTCCTGCCGCTGCAGAAACTCGGGATGACCGCGAACTTCGGACCGCTCGCGGCGATGGCTGCATTCTTCCTGATGGTGCCGTTCACACTGCTCGGCGCGTCACTGATGACGCTCGTCGCCTCGTTCACGAAGAGCTACAAGGAAGCACAGACCTGGGTCAGCGCAGTGCTGTTTCTCCCGACGCTGCCAATCCTGATCGTCAGCGTCCTGCAGGTGCGTCCGAAACTCGAGCTGATGTTCGTGCCGAGCTTGAGCCAGCACCTTCTGCTCGTCGATCTCGTCAAGAACGAACCGATCGTTCCGCTGAACGTCGCGGCCTCGGTCGTCTCGACGCTGGTCTTCGGCGCGATCTGCGCGTACATCAGCGCGCGTCTGTACAAGCGTGAGGGATTGCTTGGTTAGTGCCCGACGCGGCGTTCGCCTCTGACCTCCACGGCCTGAAACGAGAGAAACCAAAGAACCGCAATCAAGGCAAAACTAACTGCTGCGGCAATCAGAAACGATGTCGCTTCGCCGAGCTCCGTCAATTCGTAGAGAAGGAGGATCACTCCACCGAAGACCCCCGGGGACAGCGCTCCTGCCAGAAACAGCGCTAACGGCAAAACCCAGTTGATCTTGTATCGGTGGACGAGCGCCTTGTCACAGCGTGTGCAGACAAAAAACCCAACGCCGGATTTCTGATCACCATAGGTCCAGCGACCCTCGCGGCGATCTTGATCAGCAAGGCGTGTTTTGCACCAAGTACACTTCATAGACAAATCACCACGCGCAGAATGTTTCGATGAATGTGTCGCATCGATCGGTTGAACCCGTAAACGTACAGCGGTCGGCAAAAGATGTTACCGCGGTCACGCGCGTTCGAGCTCTTGGGCGCAAGGCTAGCGATTGACCTTGTTGTGCGTACTCGACTGGTGTCGCTCGACACCCGCCGGACGTTTCTGTGAGTGCTTGGTCTTTCGTCCGCTGACTCTTGCACGCCAGCGCTTGAACGCACTGCTGGAAAGCTCTTTCCGCATCAGTTGAATCACGTCCGGTTCGGACAAGCCGTAAGTCGACTCAATGGCCTCGAACGGCGTGCGATCTTCCCACGCCATCTCAACGACACGGCTTACGTCGGCAGGTGTGAGTTCGGGCGTCTGAGTCATGAGCGGAGTTCGATTCAGCGAACGGGTGGCAGAGAAGAAGTTTGTCACAGTCTGCCAGAGCAGGTCGGTCGCCAGGCTGGTTCTTCGTCTGCGGTCATTCATGTTGGCGCGAAATGAATCGACTGTCTCCGCGCTTCATCCTGATTTAAGAAACAGGAAATTCGCAAGCTATTGAATTCTAAAGAGCGCCAAGAAACCTGCTCCTGAACCGGGAATCCGGAGGCAAAAAGGATCTGGGTATCGCAGTCTTGGTTTCAGAGAGTCACGGATTGAGGCGAGAACAATGAGATCCCAAAGATTCCAAGACCCGTATTCCTATCGCTCGGATTCAGGCGTTCCGGCATTCGATGATTCCGGCCCGGTAACCGTGATCGATGGCGAGTGCGTATTGTGTGCTTTCGGGGCTCGAATGATTGCTCGTTTCGATGCGGCAGAGGAGTTCCGCATCTGTCGTGCACAATCCGAACTCGGACAGGCGCTCCTCCGTCACTATGGCCTGTCGCAGCAGGATCCCGAGACCTGGCTGCTCTTGGTCGATGGTTACGCGTACACGTCGCTCGATGCCATGATCCACGCCGGTCGCCGCGTTGGAGGCGCGGGATTTCTCTTGCAGCCTCTTCGGCTGATCCCCAGGGCAATTCAGGACTGGCTGTACATCAGGCTTGCTCGCAATCGGTACCGACTCTTCGGACGAACCGACATGTGCGACATTCCCGACCCGGCATTGAAAGCGAGGCTGATCGATTGAAGAAAGTCCTGGTACTCGGAGGCGCCGGTTTTGTTGGTCGTCACGCTGTCGCCGCCCTGCTTGACGCTGGCGCGGGCGTCGTCATTGGTAGCCGTTTTCCGGATTCGCGAGGCGTCCGTGAGGCCCCTCGCCGACAGACCAGGCTCGAACGCCTCACATCGGCAGCCGATTGGCGCCCTTTTATTGACGACGTTGACGCAGTTCTGAACTGTGTCGGCATCTTGCGCCAGCGCGGAAAAGAGACCTACGACCTCGTCCATCATCGTGCGCCGACCGCACTTGCCGAGGCCTGCCGCGATCAGCAGAAGCGCTTTGTCCACGTCAGCGCGCTTGGTCTCGACATGCCATCCAGAAGCCGCTTTCTGACCTCCAAACTCGCCGGCGAGAAGTCCATCCGCGAGACCGGCGGCGACTGGATTATTGCGCGGCCGTCTCTGCTTGACGGCGTTGGCGGCTTCGGTGCCGCCTGGCTCCGCGCAATCGCACGCCTGCCTGTCTACGTTGCGCCGGCGGATGCCAAAGGACACATTGCCGCACTGGATGTATCCGACCTCGGTAAGGCGCTCGCGCGGCTCAGTCTGGACTCAGCAGAGGAACTCAATCTCGACGACTCCCGGATATTCGAACTCGGCGGCATCCAATCCTGGCAGTTTCGCGACTACATTGACGCGCTCAGGAAAACATACACTGACAAACCCGCGCTCTGCCTACCGTTGCCCGGAATAGTCGCGCGCGCCGGCGCGCACCTCCTCGACATGCTCCACTTCTCGCCATTCTCGTTCGGCCACTGGGAGCTTCTTCGTCGTGACAACAAACCAACCCGAAACCGACTGCCCGAGCTGCTGGGCCGCGATCCGGTGTCCGTCGTTTCGCGTAACTTTCTTGACTAGCGACTTTGGCAGTCGCGGTCGTGGGTTCTGGCAATCAACTATGTCAGACGGATATCGATGAATAAGCCTGAAATTTTTTTAGGTGAAATCGTTCACTTATTTGCCGCGGCGTCGGCATGAATGGTCTGGACTCCAACAATTGTCTCAGCGCACGGGTCGGTCTCGTCGTCCGAAACGCAATGGCCGACAATCCACAACACGCCCAAGTCGAAGCCCAAACCTCGCCAGCCCAAGCTCAGCTTGTTGAAATCTTGATTCTTGATGGCCGCTCGCACGCCAGGCGTGACTATCTCGTCAAACTTCTCTATGAACTCTTCGCTATCTTCGATCGTATCGACAGCGTCTGACCCACAGCACGTTTTTTTCTCTCGGTAGATCGTGAATGGGTAATGTACGAGCGCCGCGAAACCTTCTCGATCATCGTCCCGAATTGTAGATTGGACTTCGTTGAACACTCTCCGGTATTCGGCTGCTTCGCCAAAAATCCTGATCAAATCATCGTCGGTGATTTCTGCATCGGCTACCGAGAGACAGGGGCTGGCGCAGAGAAACCCTAAGAGTAATTTGCGAAGGGTAAACATTGACTGTTCCAAGGCTTTTTCACTTCCCGATACAAAAGTCGGAAAAGATCCGACCTAACAGATCATCCGACGACAGTGCCCCGGTCATTTCACTCAAGCTTTCCTGCGCACTCTTGAGCTCTTCTGCCAGGAGTTCACCGGCCGCCTGTTCCTTGAGCACGCGTCGGCCGGCATCGAAGTGTTTTCGTGAACGATCCAGCGCTTCGACGTGGCGGCGGCGTGCGCTGAATGCGCCCTGAGCCTCCGGGCGGTAGCCGGCCAGTTTCAGGATGGCGGAACGGAGAGCATCGAGTCCTTCGCCGGTCTTCACAGAGATTGCGATACCCTCGGGTTTGGCTTCAACCAGATCGGTCTTGTTGTACACGACGAGCGTAGGCTGGTCTGACTCGGGCGCGGCGACATCGGGGTCGGTGCTGTCGACGAGCCAGAGGATCGCGTCCGCGGTTTCCATCGCGCGGCGTGCGCGGCGGATTCCTTCTTCTTCGATCCGGTCCGGGTCGTCGCGCAGGCCGGCCGTGTCCACCAGCTCGACGGTGAGTCCGTCGATTTGAATTGTTTCGCGCAGTACGTCACGGGTTGTTCCGGCGATGTCCGTAACGATCGCGGTTTCATCGCCGCTCAGTGCATTCATCAGGCTCGACTTGCCGGCGTTCGGCTTGCCCGCGATGACGATGCGATAGCCGTTGGTCAGTACCTGGCCTGTTGTGACCGCGGCTTCCAGCGCTTTGAACTGTGCGTCGAGATCGTTGAGCTTCGTTTGCAGGCCTTCGTCGCTCAGGAAGTCGATCTCCTCGTCCGGAAAATCGATCGCAGCTTCGACCCAGATGCGCACGCGCGTCACCGCCTCAGCCAGGTCATTAACGCGGGTCGAGAATTCGCCACTCAATGAACGCAGCGCAGCACGCGCGGCCTCCTCGCTTCCTGAGGCGATGAGATCGGCGATTGCTTCGGCCTGTGCGAGATCGAGCTTGTCGTTTTCGAAGGCGCGCCGGGAAAACTCGCCGGGCTCCGCACGCCTGGCGCCCGCCGCGACGCAGGCCG
>CAWUHY010000163.1:0-6705 GCA_963922215.1 uncultured Gammaproteobacteria bacterium
CCATCTTGTTGCTGCGCACCGTGCCGACGACTCACTTCTTCATGCCCGACTGCCCCCCTTTTGAATCTTCATTTGAAACTCCGAGATTAAACTCTGTGATCTGCGTCGCTCTCGCGCTCCCCTCGGCGGACCTCGGGTCGCGGCTAACCGGAAGATACTGTGGACACTAGCGATTCATGCCGCGCGGGGGTCGCCGCCTTCTTCGAAGACACCGAGCTTGCGGAACTTTTCGTAGCGGCGGTCGAGCAGTTGTCCTTCGGGGACGGCTTGCAGATCGCGGATGGCGGCGATCAATGAGCCTTTGAGCGCCGTCGCCATCGCGCGGTGGTCGCGGTGGGCGGCGCCGAGCGGTTCCTTCACGATTTCATCGATCACGCCGAGTTCGAGCAGGCTCTTGCCCATGCGTTCCGCAACGCGTGCGCCAACCTTGCGCCCGACCGCCGTCGAACCGGTGAACGAAATCAGGTCGATGCGCTGGTCGTCGACGAAGGTCGCTGCCAACTCGTTGCTCGGATCGTTGATCAGGTAGCAGAACGTCGGAAGGTCTGCGTCCGCAAGCGCCTTGTTGACGATCTTCTGGACGGCGACCGACGTCAGCGGCGTCTTCGGTGACGGTTTCCAGATCGAAACGTTGCCGCAGACTGCGGCTAGCGCCGTGTTCCAGGACCAGACCGCGACCGGGAAGTTGAAGGCCGTGATCGTGCCGACAACACCAAGCGGGTGCCACTGCTCGTACATGCGATGCTGCGGGCGTTCGGAGTGCATCGTCTTGCCGTAAAGCATGCGCGACTGGCCGACTGCGAAATCGCAGATGTCGATCATCTCCTGGACCTCGCCGTCGCCTTCGGCCTTGATCTTGCCCATTTCCATCGTGACGAGGCTGCCGAGCGCGTCCTTGTTTTCGCGCAAGGCGTTGCCGATCAGGCGCACAGCTTCGCCCCGCTGCGGCGCGGGCACGCGTCGCCATGCTTCGGCGGAACGCACCGCGTCCTGTACAACCTGCTCGTACTGCTCGGCGGTTGTCGCGCGGACTGACGCGATTGCTTCGTTCGTGCTCGGATTGATTGACTCGATCCGCGCAGCGCTGTCATCGGACAGCGCCTTGTCGCCGATCCAGGTTCCTGCATTCTCGGCTTCGAGACCGAGGCTTTTCAGAATGTCATTCATGCTGCTGATTCCCTGTTCTTCCGCTGATGCCCCGTTTCGCCTCGCGCGACGAGCTCTGCGGATGTGAGATTGTTGCCGCCGTGCGCGTAGAACTTTCCGAATCGGTTATTCAGCACGTCGCTGAGTCGGAACTGTTCCTGCGCGATGAAGCCGCGGTATTCCTTGTCACCGCTGAAGATCAGGTCGACGATGCTGCAGATTCCGGCGGCAGTCGTGATCTGGATCGCGGACCACAGTCGTCCGGCTACCTGCTGCGGATATACGCGGTTCACATAGTTTTCTTCGCGGAGCTCGCCATCCTGGTGCCCGGTGACAGCCGCGTAGATGATGACCACGTCCTGCAGCGTCTGCGGCACCGAGTTTTCAAGAATTCGCTTCAGCGTATCGCGGTCGTGATTGAGTTTCAGGCCGTTCATCAGCAGACGCATCTGCTCGCAGTGACCAGGATAGCGAATGGTCTTGTAATCCATCGTCGCAACTTTGCCCGCGTAGGTTTCCCCGAGTGAGCCGAGACCGCCGGACGTATTGAATGCCTCGTACAGGCGCCCGTCGATCTCGATTTCCTCGAGGCCTTCCAGCGGCATCAGGTCAACTTCGGCGCCGTCGACGACTGCCTTGCAGGGATTGCCGTATTCGTTGATGACGCCGTCCGTCGACCACGTCAGTGAGTACTTCAAGACGTTGTTCGGGTGCTGGGGAAGGGCGCCCACACGGAGCTTCACGGACGTCAGCGTGTCGAAGTGCTGGATCAGCTCATTCGCGGCGATGCTGATGAACCCTGGCGCCAGGCCGCACTGCGGCGCGAAGACTTCTTCTGCGCCTTCTGCAATCGCACGAACTTTTTCGGTAACTTCGACATCTTCGGTCAGGTCGAAGTAGTGCAGTCCGTGGTCGCGCGCAACTTGCGCCACATCCGGATTGCAGAAATACGGCAGGCTCGAGATGACGGCCTTCGGCGCATGCTCCTTGACGTGCTGGACCAGGGCTGCGGAATCGGTCGCGTCGAGGTCGAATGCCTGGATCGTGTCGAGCCCGTGCGCGTCGGCAACCTCTTTTGCCGCGCCCTTGCGAGCGTCGGCGAGCTGAACCCGGTAGGAACCACTTTCGCCGAGCAGGCCAGCGATGAGCGAGCCGATTTTGCCGGCGCCCAGTACGAGAATTTCGTGCATGCGTTTATCCCCAAAATAGCTCGCCGCCATGGAGACTGGCGGCGTGTTGGCGCGCATTGTGCCAACCCCAACACGCAAGTTCCAGCAGAAACCGTTTGCGGACGAGGAGCTTATGTCGATTGCCGGCCTGGGGCGACAAGGTGCGCCGACATTGAGCGTATAAGCTGCTGAAAAACAGCGGGAAATTGCAGCGGAAACCTTTGAGTCTCACCGGGCGGCGTGGCATAGTCGCGGCAACGGCGCCTCATTGGCGCCGTTTTTATCAGCGTCTTACAGGTTTACAAGCGACAGAATGAGCAGAAACACCGAAGCGACAGAGTGGCATCCGGCCAGCTGGCAGTCGAAACAGGCGGCGCAGCAGGCGTCCTATCCGGACCAGGCGGCGCTCGACCGGACCGTAGCCGAGTTAAGCCGACTGCCGCCGCTCGTAACGTCCTGGGAAATCGACTCCCTCAAAGACGAGATCGCACGCGCGCAGCGCGGCGAGGCGTTCATCCTGCAGGGCGGCGACTGCGCGGAAACCTTCGACGAATGCACGTCCGAAGACATCGTCGCGAAGCTCAAGATTCTGCTGCAGATGTCGCTTGTGATGCTGTTCGGCATGAAAAAGCCGGTCGTCCGCGTCGGCCGTATGGCCGGCCAATACGCAAAACCGCGCTCGGCCGATCTGGAGACGCGCGACGGTGAATCGCTGCCGAGTTTTCGCGGCGACCTCGTCAACCGTTCGCCGTTCACCAGCGAAGACCGCGTCCCCGATCCCGAGCTGATCCTGCGCGGCTACGAGCGTGCGGCTCTGACCTTGAATTTCGTCCGCTCGCTGATCGACGGCGGCTTCGCCGACCTGCATCACCCGGAATATTGGGACTTAGGCTGGGTCGGGCATTCGCCGATGGCGGAGGAATACCAGAAGATCGTCGCCTCGATCTCCGACTCGCTGGACTTTCTCGAAACGATTTCCGGGAGCCCCGTCCACAAGACACGGCGTGCCGACATCTTCGCGGCTCACGAAGGGCTGCACCTGCATTACGAGCAGGCGCAGACGCGCTTCCTCGAGCGCCGTAATCGCTGGTACAACCTGACGACGCATTTCCCGTGGATCGGCATGCGTACCGCGGCGATGGACGGCGCTCATGTCGAATTCTTCCGCGGCATCGCGAATCCGGTTGGCATCAAGATCGGGCCGGGAATGACGCGCGAGTGGCTGCAGGACCTGATCCGCGTCCTGAACCCAAACAACGAACCTGGACGGATGACACTGATCCATCGTTTCGGTGCGAAGTCCGTCGAAGACCATCTGCCGGAGATGATTTCGGCTGTGAAGGAAACAGGTTCGCCAGTGCTCTGGGTGTGCGACCCAATGCACGGCAATACCGAAAGCACGGCCGACGGCGTCAAGACGCGACGTTTCGACAACATCGTCGCCGAGCTCGAGTCCTCATTCCGCGTTCACGCAGCCATGGGCAGCTACCTTGGCGGTGTGCACCTTGAGCTGACCGGCGACAACGTCACCGAGTGCACCGGCGGAGCACGCGGCCTGACCGACGCTGACCTCGCTCGACGCTACAAGTCGACGGTCGACCCGCGCCTCAACTACGAGCAGGCGATGGAAGTCGCGATGCGGATTTCCGGGCTGAAGAACGACGGTATTCGCTAAGACGCAGTTCTTGAGGCTTTAAGCTGCCGCCACGCTTCGTTGTTCGACATTGAGCGTGATTCTCCGGGCTGTAACCCGTCGATCGTCCACGGACCGACGCCGTACCGGATAAGGCGCAGTGTCGGCAAGCCGGCCGCTGCCGTCATGCGACGTACCTGCCGGTTTCTGCCTTCATCAATCGAGAGCGACAGCCAGCTGTCGGAAACGGTCTTGCGATAGCGAACCGGCGGGTTTCGCGGCCAGAGACTCTCGGGCTCCGGGATACCTTCCACGCTCAGAGCTTTTGCCGGGCCGTCTTTCAAATGCACACCGTCGAGCAGCGCCGCGCAATGGCGCGCTTCCACCGTTCCCTCGACCTGCGCCCAGTAGTCTTTGGCGAGCTTCGAACGAGGCTGGGCGATCGCAGCCTGCAGTCGCCCGTCGTCGGTGAGCAGCAGCAGGCCCTCGCTGTCGTAGTCGAGCCGTCCGGCGGGATAGACGTCGGAAACGTCGATGAAATCGGAGAGCGTTCTCTTGTCGCCGTCGCTGCTGAATTGACTCAGGACGCGGAAAGGCTTGTTCAGCAATAGTAGCGGCACGGGAATTCGGTAGAATAGCGGGCTTTAAAGTTTCCCCAGCAGAGAGATTGGATGCAATACCAACACATTGACGTGCCGGCTGACGGCGCGCAAATCACCGCGAACCCCGACCACAGCCTGAACGTCCCAGACCGGCCGATCATCCCCTATATCGAGGGAGACGGGATCGGTATCGACGTCACGCCGGTGATGCTCGACGTCGTCAATGCGGCGGTCGAAAAGGCCTACGGCGACTCGAAGCGAATCGCGTGGATGCAGGTTTACGCGGGGACGAAATCGACTGAAGTCTACGGCGAGAATGAATACCTGCCCGAGGAAACTCTGGATGCGCTGCAGCGCTACGTCGTTTCGATCAAGGGTCCGCTGCAGACACCGACCGGCGGGGGAATTCGATCGCTGAATGTCTCAATTCGACAGACGCTCGATCTCTACGCGTGTGTGCGTCCGATCCGTTACTTCCCGGGCGTCCAGACGCCGATGCTGGAATCGGAGCTCGTGGACATGACCGTGTTTCGCGAGAACACGGAAGACATCTACGCGGGAATCGAATACCCGACCGGTTCCGAGGAAGTGCAGAAGCTCATTCACTTCCTGCAGAGCGAACTCGGCGTGAAGAAGATTCGCTTCCCGGCAAGCTCCGGCATCGGCATTAAGCCGGTTTCGCGTGAGGGTTCCGAGCGTCTCGTACGCAAGGCGATTCGCTACTGTATCGAGCGCGACCGCGAGTCAGTGACGCTCGTGCACAAGGGCAACATCATGAAGTTCACCGAAGGCGCGTTCTGCCAATGGGGCTACGATGTTGCGCGCACCGAGTTCGGCGCGACCGAGATCGACGGCGGGCCGTGGCTGACGTTCAAGAATCCGGTGACCGGTCGTGACATCGTCGTGAAAGACGTGATCGCCGACAACTTCCTCCAGCAGATTCTGCTGCGACCGGAAGACTACGACATCATTGCGACGCTGAATCTCAACGGCGATTACATTTCCGACGCGCTCGCAGCGCAGGTTGGCGGCATCGGCATTGCGCCCGGCGCGAACATCGCCGACGCAGTCGCAGTGTTTGAAGCAACCCACGGTACGGCACCGGGCTTTGCCGGCAAGGATCGGGTGAACCCCGGTTCATTGATCCTGTCTGCGGAAATGATGTTGCGTTACCTCGGCTGGACGGAAGCTGCCGACCTCATCATGCATGGTGTCGCCGGCACGATTGCAGGCGGTGAGCTTACTTTTGACCTCGCGCGTCTGCGCACCGGCCTGCAACGCCAGGTGAAAAAGGACCGCCCGAAAGACAAGGACGGTGTGACGAGCGAACTCGAGGAGTTGATTCCGGGTGCGACCCTCGTTGGCACGAAGGGATTTGGCGAGGCTGTTATTCGTCACATGAACGATAGCTAGAGTTCGGTGAGCGAGCAGGCCTTCGATCCGGGCTGCCGCGCATGTCCGCGGCTGGCCGCGTTTCTTGATGCAGTCAAGAAAGAAAATCCGGACCACTACTGCAAACCGGTTCCGCCGTTCGGCGACGAGAACGCTAGGCTTCTCGTCGTCGGGCTGGCGCCGGGGATGCACGGTGCGAACCGGACGGGTCGGCCTTTTACGGGCGATCACGCCGGCCTGTTGTTGTACGAGACGCTGCACAAGTTCGGCTTTTCCAATGCGCCGACGTCGTCATCGGCAGACGATTCACTGGAGCTGCTCGACGCTCGCATCACAAACGCAGTCAAATGCCTGCCACCGGATAACAAGCCGGTGGGGAAGGAAGTGAACACCTGCAACGCCTTTCTCGAAGCGGAGCTCGACGGTCTGGCAGACGACAGCGTGCTCATCGCGCTCGGCGGGATTGCACACAAGGCGATCGTTCGTGCGCTTGGCCTGCGCCAGGCAGACTACAAGTTTGGGCACCTCGAAGAGCACCGCGTCGGTCGCCTGTTGCTTATCGATTCCTACCATTGCAGCCGCTACAACACGAACACCCGCCGCCTGACGCCTGAGATGTTCGAAGCGGTTTTTGCGCGAGCGAAAGTAATCCTCGAGTCCAGTCATGGCTGAGCGCGAAGCACTGGACACGAAGACACTGCTCAAGAACCTGACGCATCGTCCCGGCGTCTACCGGATGCTGAACGACAGACACGAGGTCATT
>CAWUHY010000164.1:0-6619 GCA_963922215.1 uncultured Gammaproteobacteria bacterium
CCTCTGGTCGCTCTACTGGGCCTTCCGCCTGCTGACCGGCAAGGAAGGCATGGGGTACGGCGACTTCAAATTGCTTGCAGCACTCGGCGCCTGGCTCGGGTGGCAGGCACTGCCGTCCATTATCCTGATGTCCGCCGTCGTCGGCGCCGCGTTCGGCCTCGCGATGATCGCGTTCCGCGGCCGGGACCGTTCCGTCCCGATGCCGTTCGGACCGTTTCTTGCCGCTGCAGGTTGGATTACCATGCTGTACGGCGACGCAATCCAAGATTCGTACTACCGGATATTCTTTTAGTTCGACACGATGCAGGAAGATCTCGTATTCAGGGTCGCCCTGACCGGCGGCATCGCAAGCGGCAAATCCACGGTTGCCCGCCTGTTTAGTGCGCGATCGGTTCCGGTTATTGATACCGACGTCGTCGCGCGCGAGGTGGTCGAGACGGGGCAACCTGCTCTTGCACAAATCGCCGAAACTTTCGGTGACGGCGTGATCGCCGGGGACGGCAGCCTGGACCGAAAGGCACTCCGCCATCTCGTGTTTGCTGTCGATAGCGCGCGGCAGCAGCTGGAAGCCATTCTCCACCCCGTGATTCGAGAGGAAACCGTGCGTCAGGCGCGCGCTGCGGGGGGCGACTACCAGATTATCGTTGTGCCGCTGTTGACGAGTTCGCCGCTGAAGCTGTTCGTCAACCGGATCCTCGTCGTCGACTGCGACGAGGAAACCCAGATTCGCCGCCTGATGGAACGCGATGCCGAAGACGAGGAACAGGCCCGCCGAATGCTGAACGCACAGTCGACAAGAGAAGAAAGACTCGCTATCGCCGACGACGTCATCGAAAACAGCGGCACCCTCGACGATCTCGATGCCGAGGTCGAGCGGCTCGACGCGTCCTACCGACTGTTAGCCAAGAAACAGCGCCACGGCTTCTGACCCTATAGACGTCGCGAAAGCCCGACAATTGCGCGCTTGGGCCCGAGAGCGCAGAATATGTGCATGGTAAAGCCCGCCTTACAGTCGCAGGCGCAGTCCGCCGCAGAGCCTTCCAACTTTGAATTGCCGCTCAATGAGCGGATGCGGACGTTCCTGCGCCTGGAATTTCTTTACCAGCAGATGCTGCATTCGAGCGAGGACGACACGAGCTGGGGGACCCGCTCCACGATCGACACCCTGCTCGATATCCTGTCGATTCTCGCGCGCGGTGACATTCGCAGCGAGGTTCACAAGGAAATCGATATTCAGATCAATCACTTGCAACGCTACTCGGCACGCCCGGACGTGGACTCCGGAGCACTGGACACGGTGTTGAAAAATCTGCTTGAAGCGCGAGCCGACATTACTGCAATCGGCACGCAATTCCTGCAGGAGCTGAAAGACAGCGACTTTCTGAATGCGATCAAGCACCGCAGCACGATTCCGGGCGGGACCTGCGAATTTGATCTGCCGATCTACAGCCACTGGCTGAATCAGCCCTTCGAAAAGCGCCAGGAAGATCTCAGCGTGTGGACGGAGTCAATCCGGCCGGTTTGCGATGCAGTGTCCGAGGTGCTGTGGCTGATTCGCGAAAGTGCGCAGCCCGAAGAGAAAAAAGCCATCAACGGCATGTTCCAGCACAGCATGCAGAAAGATTCGTCCTGCCGCCTGCTGCGCGTCACGCTACCGAGCGAAAGTGGCCTGTATCCGGAAATCAGCGGCAGCCAGCACCGTTTCACGATTCGCTTTCTCGAGTGGTCCGGCATCCAGAAGCGGGCCGTGCAGACCGGTCACGACGTCAGCTTTCTTTTAAGCATCTGTTGAGCGCATCGATAACCGGTTGATCTGCCGGCAACAAATCGACGTGGCGCAGTTCGCCGCGCCTGACCCAGCGCAGCGCCTGTTGCTCTGCGCTCTGCACGTCGCCGGTCCACTCGGTCACGAGAAAAAACTGGAGCCGGACGTGCCGATCGGAATAGCGGTGCTCGAGCGCCATGAAAGGCTCGAACGTCGCAACATCGATGGACAGCTCCTCGCCGAGCTCGCGCACTAAAGCCGCAGACGCCGTTTCGCTTGCTTCGATCTTACCGCCGGGAAACTCCCACATGCCCTGGAACGGGCCGCCGCCGACCCGCTCGCTGATCAGGACGCGATCGCCGTCGACGAGGATTCCCGCAGCAACGTCGATTACGTCAGTTTGCCGTGGCACTGTTTGTATTTTTTACCGGAACCACAGGGGCAGGGTTCGTTGCGTCCCACCTTCCGGCCGTCGCGGACAAATGGCTGCGTCTCTTGTGCAGGCGGAGCTGCCGGTGCCTTGCCCTGAGCGGAGATTGCTCGCTGATCGCTAGCTGCTGCTCCAGCTTGTCCCGCGCTAGAACCAAGCAGATCGGCTTTCTGGTGCTGGAACTTCATTTGCTGTTCCTGCGCGAGCCGTCGCTGCTTTGCGATCTCCGCAAGTTCTTCTTCGCTCTGGATGCGGATGCGCATCAATGTGGAGATGGTCTGCTGCTTCACCTGTTCGAGCATGGCGCCGAACATTTCGAAGGCTTCGCGCTTGTACTCCTGCTTCGGGTTCTTCTGCGCGTATGAGCGCAGGCCGATGCCCTGCCGCAGGTGGTCCATCGCGGCGAGGTGTTCCTTCCAATGATGGTCGAGCTGGCGCAGCATGATTTGCTTCTCGAGGCTCCGCATCAGCTCGTCGCCGACCTGCGCTTCTTTCTCCGCATAGGTTTTTTGCGCCGCTTCGACGCAGAATTCCTCGATCCTCTCGGCATTCAGCGTGGTGTCTTCGCGAATCATGCGTGCAATGTCGGCGTGCACGCCGTAGTCCGACTCCAGCGTCGAGCTCAGGCCCTCCGGATCCCATTGCTCCTCGAGGCTGCCGGGCGGCACGTGCAGAGCTGCCACATCCGCAATCACTTCGTCGCGAATCGCGGCAACGGAATCTTTGAGGTCATCCGCTTCCATCAACTCTGTGCGCTGGTGGTAGACGACTTTACGCTGGTCGTTCGCGACGTCGTCATATTCCAGCAGGTTCTTTCGAATGTCGAAGTTATGCGCTTCGACCTTGCGCTGAGCACGCTCGATCTGTCGTGACAGCAGTTTGCTCTCGATCGCCTCGCCTTCGCGCATACCGGCACGCGACAAGAGATTCTTCGTGCGTTCCGGGTCGCCGAAAATACGCATCAGCGTGTCTTCCATCGACAGGTAGAAGCGGCTCGAGCCCGGGTCGCCCTGGCGACCGGCGCGACCGCGCAGCTGGTTGTCGATGCGTCGTGATTCGTGGCGCTCGGTACCGATGATGTGCAGGCCGCCCGCTTCAAGTACCGCGTTGTGGCGTGCTTCCCATTCAGCACGGATGGTCTCTTCATCGCCATCTGCAGCCTGCAGCTCCGCCTCGAGCGAACCACCGAGAACGATGTCCGTTCCGCGGCCCGCCATGTTCGTCGCGATCGTGATGCGGCCGGGGCGACCCGCCTGCTGGACAATGGTCGCTTCCCGCTCGTGCTGCTTCGCGTTCAGGACTTCGTGCTCGATATTGCGTTTCTTCAGGATGCCCGACAGGTATTCGGAGGTCTCGATCGACGTCGTACCGACGAGGACCGGCTGGCCGCGTTCGGCACAGTCAGAGATGTCCTCGATAATGGCCTCGAACTTGTCGTTCTGTGTCAGGTAGACGAGATCCGGTGCATCGTCGCGCACCATCGGCCGGTGCGTCGGAATGACAACGACTTCGAGCCCGTAGATCGACTGGAATTCGAATGCTTCCGTGTCCGCGGTACCCGTCATGCCCGACAGGTTGTTGTACAGGCGGAAGTAGTTCTGGAACGTAATCGAGGCGATCGTCTGGTTCTCGTGTTTGATCGAGACGCCTTCCTTCGCTTCGATCGCCTGGTGCAGGCCGTCAGACCACCGGCGCCCCGGCATCGTGCGGCCGGTGAACTCGTCGACAATAACGACGTTTCCGTCCTGGATAATGTATTCGACGTCCTTCTGGAAAATCGCGTGCGCCCGCAGCGCGGCATTCAGGTGGTGCAGGAGCTTGATGTTCGCGGCATCGTAGAGGCTCTCGCCTTCCTCCAACAGCCCGGACTTCGCCATCAGGCCCTCGACCTTTTCCTGCCCCTCTTCCGTCATGTGGGCCTGCTTGGATTTCAGATCGAGCGTGTAGTCGCCGCGCGGCGCGAGGCGGCACTTGAACGGCTTCTCGCTGTCGTCGACAAGCACTACATCCGCGTTGCGTGATTCCGCCAGTGCGATCGCAGACTCCAGCGGCATAGCGTCGCCGTCCTCAGCTTCGATCGTTTTGCCCTTCTCATCGACGAGCAGAACGGACTTCGCCGGGATGTCGTAATTCGTCGGCTCCTCGAATTCTTCCTGCACCGTCAATTTCGGAATCAGCTTGTTGATGCTGGAATACAGTTCGGTGCTGGTCTCGGCGGGTCCCGAGATGATCAGCGGCGTGCGCGCCTCGTCGATGAGGATCGAGTCCACTTCGTCGACGATGGCAAAGTTGAGCGGGCCCTGAACCTTGTCCTCCGGCGAAAACGCGAGATTGTCGCGCAGGTAGTCAAAGCCGAGCTCGTTGTTCGTCGCGTAGGTGATGTCGCAGGCGTAAGCCGCTTTTTTCTCTTCGTGCGACTGGCCGCTCTTCGCAACGCCGACGCTCAGGCCCAGGAATTCATAGGCTGGGCGCATCCAGTCGGCGTCACGCTGCGCGAGGTATTCGTTGACCGTCACGACATGGACGCCTTCGCCGGCGATTGCATTGAGATAAGCGGGGAGCGTTGCGACCAGCGTCTTACCTTCACCGGTGCGCATTTCTGCAATGTTGCCGTTGTGTAGAACCATGCCACCGATGAGCTGCACGTCGAAGGGTCGCATGCCGAGTGTCCGGCGGGACGCCTCACGCGCGACCGCGAACGCATCGGGAAGCAGCGAATCGAGGGACTCGCCGTCAGCGTAGCGCTGACGGAATTCATCTGTCTTCGCGCCAAGCTGCTCGTCGCTGAGCGCCTGCAAGCCCTCTTCGAGTCCATTGATCTTGTTTACGACTTTGCCGTAGTCCCGCAGCATGCGCTGGTTGCGGCTGCCGAACAGGCGTGTCAGGAAATTCGCCACTGAAATACAACTCCTGGCGCGAGGCCAACTAGGGGGCACAAAGCCGGCTATTCTAAGTCTTTCGGCTTCGGTTTAGAAACTGGAGTTTGGGATTATTCGCCGCGGTACAAGGTTTTCCAGGGCGACGTTGAGCTCACGTTAGCGTGATGACTCCCGGATGAAGTTCACCGGGTTGACGCGTCGGCCGTCGCGCAGCACTTCAAAATGCAGGTTCGGACCCGTTGCGCGACCGGTTTCACCCATCAGCGCGAGGGTCTGGCCTTTCTTGACTTCGTCGCCAACGCTGACCAGGTTCTCGGAGTTGTGCGCGTAGCGCGTGGCGTAGCCGTTGCCGTGCTTGACTTCGACCATCAGGCCGAAGCCGTAGCGGTCGCCGGACCAGCTGACGACTCCGTCAGCCACTGCGACGATCTCGTCGCCGTGCTTGCCGGCGAAGTCGACACCTAAGTGGTTAGCCGGCTTGCCGGTGAACGGATCGGTGCGCTTGCCAAAGTAAGAGGAAATCCAGCCGGATTTGACCGGGCGTCCCTGCGGTGAGACACGCTCGGAAAGATTCTGGTGTGCGAGGACCGTTTCGAGCACGCCAAGCTGCGCTTCACGATCATTCAGCTGCGCATCGAGGTCCGCCATGGCGTCGACAATGTCGATCACGCCCGAGCCGTGTGCGACGGGCTCTTCCGGACCACCGACCGCCGGCTCACGATCGAAGTTGAATTCGCCGTCGTCGATGTCCGCCATGTCGGTCAGTCGGCGGCCGAGAGCATCCAGGCGAATCATGCGGGCGTTCATCTGTGCGATCCGGATCGCCATCGCGTCGAGGTTGTCTTCGTTCTCTGCACGAATGTCTTCGATGTCGGCGCGCTGTGCCTCGATCGTGGCGCGAAGTTCGGCGACCTGGGCGTTGCTGATGCCGGAGCCGTTGTAGCTTGACCACAAGTGACCGAGGCCGAAACCGGATGCGCCGAGAACGACAGAAACGGCAAGGCAAAGAGACGCGAGCCTCATGCCTGAGAGTTGCAGGGATCTTGCGAGCCCCTTGCCGAATATCACCACGTTCATCGTACGATCGCTCCGGGAGTTTCGTGAATCGACGCGTAACACACCAGCTATCGGAGCGGACCTTGTGGCGCCCCCGCTTGTTCTTTTTGGAGGTGTGTTTGCCGTCGGTAGCCCCGCTGCCTTAGATCACGAAAGCGTCTTTCGCGCCCCTTAGGCCGGTGGTTTTGCGCCCCCGTTTTTCAACGAGTTTGCCCTTAACAGGCGCTCAATATGCATAATGTCGGTTTCCATTACAACAGCCGACCCCGGCGAAGGTGACTTCGGTCACTTCTTTTGGGTCCGAAAGCGCTAACTTCGTCACACTTCCACATGACCGCCAAGAGCCTGAATTCTCTGCTAAACCTCGGCGAGGGGCAGGATCTCGCCCGGCTCGCCGACAAGGCGCGGGCGATGGTCGACCTCGCCGACCGCCTCGCAGCAGCGCTGCCCGATGCCTTGCGGAGCGAAATTCGGGGTGCAAACCTGCGT
>CAWUHY010000165.1:0-6609 GCA_963922215.1 uncultured Gammaproteobacteria bacterium
TGTTCGCACTGATGCGCCAGCTCTTTATCAAAATTGTCTAGTCTCGCCGCAATTGACAGTTCCTTGAGTACCCGAGATCGCCCGTGCGCCCAGCTATTGTTCGTGAGTGATTGCAGCGTCAGTCCATCGGGCTGATTGGAGGCGGCTGCTGCGACTCTGACCGCATCAGCTGCTGCAACGTCGCACTGGCGAAGGATATTCGCGTAATTGAGAAACAAGCCAAGGTTGTAGGTCTCGGCGAGCGTTCCGATCACCGGGGCCCAACTTGGCCATCGCGGCAGCGGAGTCAGTCGTTGCACACGCCGATGGAATTGAAGGACAGCAACAACGACGAGGCCCACCGTCAAAGCAAGAATGACGGCAAACGCAGGGATTCCGACACCGCCAAGATCGAAAACCGCGCGCGTAAAGTCCGGAAGTCTCTCTCCAAATGGCTCAAACATCGAGCGGAATGCAGGAACAACATAGATAGAGAAAATAAAACCCACGACCATCGCCACTGCCGAAACGGCTGTGAGGTACCAGACCAGACTAACGACACCCGCCCAGTAGGTCTCAAAGACGATCTTGCTGCGCTGGACATAGTCGACGAACTCCCTAAACAACGTGTCTCGTGATAAGTGCGCCGCGGGAAGAAGCTCACCGAGTGCCTGATACGGATTCGGTCCCATCTCCGGCGCGACCTCTGAAGACTCGCCGAGCAGTCTTTTGAAATACGCAATATCGGCTGCGTATCCGCCTGGACTCGATTCAGTCATCTTGCGAAGCGCATCATCGACCGACGTCTTTTCCATCAGCGCTGAAAGCTGTCTGCTCACGAATGCGAGATTTTCCGTAGATTTCGAAGTAAACATGGTTGCTAGTAGTTCCTGCAGGCTGATGGCAGATCGGACGAGGCGATGTCCGTCTTGTCCTCACCACCGGCAAGCAATCCGTCGGGATAGCGATGAGATCCGCAAACGAAAGCGACGGGGGCGCCCGGATCCGAGGGATGAGAGACGGGCCTGAAGGTCAGACGACCTCGTTGAAGTCGTCGGGCTGCGTCGACCTCGCTGAAATTCGCGGTCAGCGATCCGTTCGGGCCAAGTTCAAAACGATCGACATAGGCTCCGAGATTCGATTGCTCGGACAGCGTTGCATTAGCAAATTCGGACTCGCTTGCGGGCCAGTCGCCTCGCTCTGCGCGGTGCGTAATCATGTCGCCTTTAACTGTCGACGATAGCGCGAAAGCCTCCGCGATCTGGCCCCGGATCAGGTAATTCTCGAAATTTGAAACGCCGATAACGGTCAGGACCATCAACAATCCAACTGCAAAACTGAAGTCCAGGGCTGATCGCATACGCCGGCTGAGCTCGGACGCCATACCTAAATCGGCTATCGCTCTTTGAATGCGTCGCATGAAATTTAAACAACTCCGTAAACCGCGAAAAATGTCTCTCGAAAACGTGGTCGGGCTACAGCATGGCCGTCATACGCGGCAATAGCAATGTGACAACGGGCCATGCCAGATTCGACATTTCCAGATCACAGTCCATTCGAGAGTCGCAGCGTACTGCGAGGATATTCAACCGATGACTAGATTGCAGCTCACCGCATCACACTAGCTAATCAGGCTCTCTCCACAGCGTTTTGAGAATGCACTCGCGAACCTGAATACGATGGTTTTTCGCAAGAATCTCTGCGTCGATTGAGGAGACTGCCTTTTTTCGTGGCGTCGTTTCCGATTCGAAGGGTTCAGTTGCATACAACAGCTCCCGGCGTTTTTCCTGAAGCTCTGCAACCGCCTGCCTGTCTATTTCGACTCGATGCGATAACAGTTTCTTCAATGTATTTAGCGTTACCGTTTGACCGCCATGGCGATCGAACATCTCCGCGATGAATTCTGTCCTCGATTGTTTCAGCCCTTCATCACAGTGGCGCCGCGCCTCGAAAAGCGCGTTGTAGACATCGGCCTGCGTAAACGATCGTGCTTCCGAATCTTCCGCGGGCAAGCTCCCCGTCGGACCGGCAGACAGAAACAGCAACAGAGACGAACGAATACTCCAAAGCATGCTTTCGTAACCCCGATAAACTTGCAGCTGCGAAAAACTCCGCGGGTCATGTTGCTCGTCGCGTGTCGGCGTCTACGCGTCCAGCATGGTCAAACCCTCGATATGCTCGATGCCGAGACCCGGCGCCTCGCTGATGCGGATTTCTGAATCTTCGAACGTGACGCCGCTCTTGACCGGATTGCCGACGGCGAGCGAGGGCGCGTCGAGATCGACGCGGGTGATCACGTTTGACTTCGCAACGGCGACATGTGCCGCAGCTGCGACTCCAACGCTGGTTTCCAGCATGCAGCCGATCATGCATTCAACGTCGTAGAGTGCGGCGATGTTCGCGATGTTCAGTGCGTTTGAAATGCCGCCGGTCTTCATGAGCTTGATGTTGATAATGTCGGCGCCGCGCATCTGGATGAGGTCGATGACTTCTTTCGGGCCGAAGGTGCTTTCATCGGCCATGACCGGCGTCGACACGCGTTCGGTGATGTACTTCATGCCCTCGACGTCATCGCCGCGCACGGGTTGCTCGATGAACTCGAGTTCTACGCCGCTGCTCTCGAGCTGGCGCAGCGCAGTCACCGTCTGTTTCGGCGTCCAGCCCTGGTTGGCATCAAGTCGCAGCAACGCGCTGTCGCTAACCGCCGCCGCGATCGCCTTGATGCGTTCGATATCCAGCGCGAGATCTTTGCCGACCTTGATCTTCAACGCTTCGAAACCGCGATCCACCGCATTGCGCGCGTCCTCGACCATCTTGTCGATGTAGTCCACGCTGATCGTGATGTCGGTCGACAGCTTCGGTTCTCCGCCGCCCAGAACCCGGTAGAGCGGGGCACCGAACGACTGGGCAAACAAATCGTAGACCGCGATCTCGACCGCAGCCTTCGCGCTGTAGTTTGTGAAGATCGATTTCTGCACGAGTCCGACAACCCGGTTCAGGTTGCGGATGTCCTCACCGATGATGTGCGGCGCGATGACAGTCTGGATCGCTTCAATAATCGACCCGTGAGTCTCACCGGTGATGACCGCCGTCGCGGGTGCGCTCCCGTATCCGCGATGGCCCGTGTCCGTCTTGATGATGATCACGACATCTTCCATGTGATCGACCGAACGGAGTGCCGTTTTGAACGGTGACTTCAGCGGGACTCGCAGTTTGCCGAGTTCAATGCCAGTAATTTTCATAGCGTCGCTGTTCTCCGCGTTCGATCGACTCACCGATCCGATTGCCGGATCGACTTGATGTTTTGCATGAGGTCCACGTAGTCCACCTGCGAGCTCGACTGCAGTGGCGACAGCGGTGTGACGGCCACGGTGTTGAGCCTGCCCTGGTAAAACGTTCCGTCCGGCTGCGTGTAGTGAAGCCCGTGGACGTCGTGGATGATATACGGCTCGCCGTCGACATTGCCGAGTTTCAGCATGACGTGGCCCGGAATGTAGACGATGTCGCCAGTGTCCATCGCGCGCAGGGCATCCATCCGGACGTCGCGCGTGGCGGTTGGATCGAAGCGCTCGTTGAGACCGATCGCACTGTCACGCTGGTCACCGGAGTTTCGTGGCATCACGATTCCGAACGTGCGGTAGACCTCCGAAACAAACCCGGTGCAGTCGCGTGCGTTGTAGTCGTGGCCCCAGCCGTAGCGTTCGCCGAGGAACTTGAACGACTGTCGCACGACATTGGCACGCGTGAAGGGCAGGTTCCCGACGTGCACGTCGGCGCTACGCGCGATGAGCGCTGGCTCGAATGCGAGCGTGCCGTCGCCCAGCCGCACGGGCAGCGAGACGATGTGTGAGGTGTACACATTCTGTCCATGGAGCAAGTCGCCGACGTCGTCGCGGGTGAGCAACGGCAGGCTGACGCCCATGTCGAGCTGGACTTCCGAAGTGCTTGCCAGTGCCGGATTAAAATTCGTATCAACCTTGTCGCCGGTCACAACAAGCCGCTGCTCGCGGTTTCTGAAATCGAGCACGGCCTCGCGGTCACCGACGGCGATCGCGTCGGCCGGCGCCCACGCCAGGTAGTTATAGGTCTGCACCAGCAGCCAGTCGCCGTTGCGACTTGTGTGGTAGATCGCCACCGCGTCGCCCGGGAACAAGCCGTTCTCCTGGAAGCGATCGAGGTCGCTCGGCTCGGGCGTGTTGTAGAGCGCAACGTTGGTCGGGTAGGTCCGCATGCTGGAGCGGCGTACGACCATCCCGTAGCGCAGCGGATTGCTGTCCGCGACGGCGTCGAGATTCAAGAGCTCGTCAAAACCCGCCCAGTCTTCGGGGCCAATCGGCCGGCCCTCGGCCGTCCAGCGCGGCGACGAGGACGGCGAACTGATCGAGCGAATCACAAACACGAGCGCGTCGCGATCGAGCGTTGCCGGGAGCGCTTCGAGTCGCGCCATGGTCGGCTCGACGTCGAATGCGTGTTGATTGAATGCGCGAATCTCGTCTGCTGACATCAGCACGTCATCCGGCTCTGCGATTCGTGCGAGCCAGAAGTCCGGCGAAAGATGTTCGAGCTGGACTCCGGGAACATCCGTGTCGATTGGCGTGCTCGCGACCGGTGCAGACTCGTTCGAGCAGCCCGCCGCGACCAGCAGCAACGCGAGGCAGGCTAGGCGCCGTTTCACGACGCAATACCCGACAGGATGCGGCCGACCAGCAGGCCGCCGCCCGTGCCGACGATGTAGCCGAGCATTGCCATCAGCACGCCAACCGGAATCAGGACACGCGAGTAGGCGGCAGCGAGAATCGGAGCGGAGGCGACGCCACCGATATTCGCGAGCGACGCGACGCCGCAGGTGAAGAGATCGAGCTTCAACAGTTTCGCGAGGATGACCATAACGATGCCGTGCACCGCGAGTATGACCAGCCCCGCGATGATGTAGACCGGCGCCTGCGTCAGCTCCGCGAAATTCGCGCGCGATGCGATGAGCGCGATGATCACGTAGAGCATGACGCTCGCAACTTCGGCGGATCCGGCGATTTTGCCAAGCGGAGTCAGCGCGCCGACCACACCGGCGACGGTCACCAGGATGACGATCCAGGTCGTTAGCGTGACGAAGGATGTCGTTGGCAGTCCGGTTGCGACCACCTGCGCGATGCTCGACACGAGCAGCGACAGTCCGATCAAAAACAGGAGCCCCGGCGTATCGATGCCCTGCGCTTCTTCATCGGCCTCGCGTTCCAGACGTTCACCCACGCTGTCGATCACAGCGGTGTCCGCGCCAACCCAGCGATTGAAATAGTGTGCGTACGGCACGAGCGCGAGCAGGAAGACGACCCACAGCGCATAGTCGATGGAGTCGATCAGCAGCGTGTAGCCCATGCTTGCGTCCGGCACTTCGAGAGCCGCCTGGATTGCGGCCATGTTGCCGGTGCCGCCCATCCAGCTGCCGGACAGCGCGGCGAACGTCTTCCATGCGTCGGCCGCAAGCCCGCTCTGGAAGATGCTGAAAGCGACGACGAAGCCGAGCATGATCGACAGGGTTGCTGCGAAGAATGCGAGCAGCATGCGCGGACCGAGTTTGCCGATCTGGCGCAAGTCACTCTTTAACAACATCAGGAAAATCATCGCCGGCAGCAGGTTGCCGCGCACTTCGCGGTAGGCGACGTCGACGCTCTCGTTGTCGCCCGGGCCCGGCCACAGGCCGACCGTAGCCAGCACCATGACGCCGAAGTAGAGCAGAACGATCGGCGGCGCATAGTCGAAGACCTTCCAGCCTGTGGACCGCTGCATCCAGAGAATTCCGCCGCCCAGCGCGACGAGCACGGCCACATACGAAAAGCCGTCTTCGATCACGTTGCCGCGCCCGGAGTCTGGAGTCGTTCGACGCCAACAAGAACGGTCTCGGCGATCCGGCCAGGACGAGTTCGCCAGCGCTGGAGGTCATGATCGACAGGGGCGTAGAATAACTCGGGCTCGCTACCGGTGACCTTCAGCCGGTCAGGATGACCGGGTCTATTCTTAAAATAACGAATTGGCATCGCACGGAGTGTCTGGGGCATGGTCTACCGGATTTGACGGTCGATAAAGGCCGCCGGCAGACGTCTCATTACGAGGTCGCTGCCGGCAATTGGTTGAAATTGAAACCAAAAACGCCGAGGAATAAAAAATTCTTTACTTTTGATTCGTCAGTGATAGTTTATCCGAAACAATACGCAAGCAGTCAAGAACCATGTGTTTCAAGGGGGATCTATGAACACGCTTCTTCGTCTGATCGCTGACCGGCGATCGCTATTCGCTCTTCCATTGCTTGTCTTGCTGGCTGCCGCGCCCGCCAACGCGCAGCAGACCGGTGATGTCTCCGGTACGGTAACCGGCGCCGACGGCAGCGTCGCTGCAGGCGTCGAAGTGGAGGCCAGCAGTAACGTGCTGCCGCAGAGCCGCACATCGACAACGGCCAGCAACGGTCAGTACCGACTGCGCCGTCTGCCACCAGGCCAGTACACACTCGAATTCAGTTTCCCCGACGGCAGCTCAATCACGCGCAGCGCCACCGTCCTGTTGCAGCAGAACATCACCGTGGAAGTGTCGGCCGCAGCGACCGAAGAGATTGTCGTGACCGGCACCGCACTCGTGCCC
>CAWUHY010000166.1:0-6597 GCA_963922215.1 uncultured Gammaproteobacteria bacterium
CAATCGTCGCAATCTCGATGATGTGATCTGACTGTGTATCCAGTCCAGTCATCTCGAGATCAATCCAGATCAGGTTCGTTCGTGCGCTCGTGTTCATGCCGTGTTCCAATACCGGTGTTGGCGCAGTCTAGCAGCCTGTCGTCACGCTGTCGGACAGGAACGAGAGAATTTGAGAACAAGGAAGAGCATCGGTACGGTCACGGCGACATTCAGCCGACGCATGCAGGTTACGCTGGCAGACGGTGAGCGCGTCGATGCCCGCATCAAAGGCAAGCGCCTCAAGCCAGTCTGCGGCGACAGGGTAGCAGTCGAGCCGCTGGACATGGAGTCCGACTGGCTGATCACCGCGATTGAGGATCGTCGAAGCGCCCTGACCCGCCCGAACATGCGCGGCGATATCGAAACTCTCGTGGCGAACTTCGACCTGCTTGTCGTCGTTGCCGCACCGGAGCCAAGACCCGACTGGTTCATCGTCGACCGCTACATCGGTGGCGCAGAACTTAACGATGCGGATGCCCTCCTTGTCATGAACAAACGCGACATCGGGCTCGACAGCTACCGCGAAGAGCTCGCGTACTTCGCGGAGCTCGGGTACGGCTCGCTCGAGGTCTCGGCCGAACAGTCACTCGGACTCGATGCACTGACGACTGCGGTTAGCGGTCGCACGGCCGTTTTCGTGGGCCAGTCCGGGGTCGGCAAGTCCAGCCTGATCAACTGCATGATCGATGGCGAGCCACAGCGAGTCGCCAGCATCTCGGACAAACATCGGGAGGGCCGCCACACGACCGTCAATTCGGCGATGCTGGATCTGCGCGGCGGCGGCAAGCTGATCGACTCGCCGGGCGTGCGCGACTATGCGCCTGGCCTCACCGAAGACACCAACGTTCAACGCGTTTTTGTGGAAATCGACAAGGCATCCTCGGACTGCCGGTTCGCAAACTGCATGCATCTCAAGGAACCAGGCTGTGCCGTCAAGGACGGCGTCGAGTCGGGGACAATTTCGGAAAGACGCCTGGAGAGCTATCGGCGGCTTCTGCGCCTGAAAAATGACCTTACCCGGGGTCGCTACTAGCTAACCTGGCGGCCAGTCCATCGGGCGTCCGCCGAGAACATGCAGATGAATGTGAAACACGGTCTGCCCGGCTGCTGCGTTGCAGTTCATGACCGTCCGGAAGCCCGACTCCTCGATGCCTTCTTTGCGCGCAATCTCTTGCGCTGCGAGGTAGAGATCCCCGACAAGTTCACGGTCCGACGCGCTGATATCGTTGATTGTCGAAATGTGTTTCTTCGGGATCACGAGCACGTGCGTCGGCGCCTGGGGATTGATGTCGCGAAAGGCAAGAACGGAATCAGTTTCCAGTACGGTATCCGCGGGGATTTCACCGCTGAGAATTTTGCAGAACAGGCAATCGCTCATGGTTCACTTTTTCGTCACGTAATCGACGCTGCGAGTCTGCCTGCCGCAAGGCCGCGCGGTCAATCGACGAGCCGGCGTCCGTAGAAAGCGTGTGACAACGTCCCACCGTCGATGTACTCGAGCTCGCCGCCCAGCGGGACGCCGTGCGCGATTCTGCTCGCTTCGATGCCGTGCTTGCGCGCCATCTCGGCCAGGTAGTGCGCCGTCGCGTCGCCCTCCACGGTCGGATTCGTTGCGAGAATCATTTCCTTGATTTCCCCGGCTCCAAGACGCTCTTCGAGCAGGTCCATCCCGAGTTCGGTTGGACCGATTCCGTCCAGCGGCGAAAGATGCCCCATCAGGACGAAGTAGCGACCCTTGTAGCCGGTTGCGTCCTCGATCGCGACGACATCTGCCGGCGACTCGACGACGCAGAGCTGTGAGTCGTCACGGCCCGGAGCGAGGCAAATCGAACAGACCGGTTCTTCGCTGAACATGCGGCAACGTGAACAATGTCCGATCGACTCGACGGCGTCGCCGATCGCATCGGCCATCGCGCTCGCCCCTTTCCGATCCCTCTCGAGTAGATGGAAGGCGATACGCTGCGCGGATTTCTGCCCGACGCCGGGCATGCAGCGCAGCGATTCGATCAGGCGAACAAGTAAAGGTGAGTAGGACAAGGGCTTAAGTCTTTTACACGCCCTAGAACGGCATCTTGAAGCCGGCCGGCAAACCTGCTGACATGCCGGAGAATTTTTCCTGCGTCGCGTCCTGGACTTTCTTCTGCGCATCGTTGAACGCGGCGACGATCAGATCCTCAAGCATGTCCTTGTCATCGCCGACCAGCGACTCGTCGATTTCAACCGCGCGGACCTGGTGCTGGCCGTTCATCGTCACCGACACCATGCCGCCGCCGGACTGGCCGGTGACCGTCATCGAGGCAAGCTCTTCCTGTGCCTCTTTCATGCGTTCCTGCATTTGCTGGGCCTGCTTCATGAGCTGCCCGATTCCACCTTTCATCCTTCAGTCTCCGTCGTCAATCGCCGAGCGGCTTGATCGTGTCATTGCGTAGTTCGCCGCCGAACATGTTCTTCAGTGTTTGGACATTTGGGTCAGATTCAAGCGACTTGCGCGCCGCTTCGAGCCGTTCGTCCGCCATGCGATGCTCCGCCTTCAGCGGCGTTTCGGCCTCGCCCTTGCTGTCCACGCTGATATCGAGGTTCAGCGATTCGCCGAAGTGCTCGGACAGAACGCGCGCGAGCCGGTCGCTGCGTTCACGTGTGAGATAGCTTTCCGAACGCGGATCGAGAGTCAGCCGGACAGTCTTCCCGTCCCGACCGACCAGTGCGCAGTTGCTCGCCAACATGCGAACGGAGCCCGGCATCTTCAGAATTGTCAGCAGCTCGTTCCAGTCGGGTTGGTCCCAGCTCGCGGCCGATTTCTGGTCGGTCGCTGCGACCTGGTCGGCGTCTATCCGTGTCGCCTTGCCCTCAGCGCGGCGCTCGATCGTTTTTTTTTGCGGTGCAGCCCCGCCGGACGCCGCGGGGGCGGACGCGCTCGCCGGGCGAAATGTCAGCATGCGGAGGAAGCACATTTCGGCACCGCTGCGCGGATCGGGCGACAGGTCGAGATCGCGGCGCCCATTGATTGCAAGCTGGTAGTAGAGCTGTACGTCAGCCGGGGAGAGAAGTCCAGACAGTTCGTTCAGCGTGTCGTCGTCGATCTGCCCATCGGTCTCAACCCGCCCGACTGCCTGGAAGACCGCGATCTTCTGCAGGGTCGCAGCAAGTTCGTCAATCAGGCGTCCGTAGTCCGGGAATTGCTTGTCGATCTCGGCAACGGCATCGAGAACGCCCTCGGCGTCGAGCTGCCCGAGCGAGCGAAGAATTCGAATCACGTGATTGCGGTCGATTGTCCCCAGCATCTTTGCAACAGAATCGCCGTCAACCTCGTCCCCGCAATAGGCGATCGCCTGGTCGAGCAGGCTCAGTGCGTCGCGCAGGCTGCCGTCAGCGGCCCGCGCCAGCAGGTCGACTGCCGCCTGTTCGATGCGGGTCTTGTCCTGATCACAGATGTATTGCAGGCGCTCTCCGATCAACTGCACGGTAAGACGTTGCAGGTTGAATTGCAGACAGCGGGACAGCACGGTGACCGGCACTTTCTGGGGATCAGTCGTCGCCAGGAGAAACTTTACATGTGGCGGTGGTTCTTCAAGCGTCTTCAGCAGCGCATTGAACGAACTCGTCGACAGCATGTGCACTTCGTCGATGAGATACACCTTGTAACGGCCACGTGTCGGCGCGTACTGGACGTTGTCGAGCAGTTCACGCGTATCGTCAACCTTGGTCTTCGACGCAGCATCGACCTCGATCAGGTCGACGAATCGGCCTTCGTCGATTTCCACGCAGGCCGAGCAGGTTCCGCAGGGCGAAGAGGTAACGCCCTTTTCGCAGTTTAAGGATTTCGCGAGGATACGAGCGATCGTTGTTTTGCCGACGCCGCGCGTGCCCGTGAACATGTAGGCATGGTGCAGGCGCTCCGAATCCAGCGCGTTCACCAATGCCTTCAGGACATGTTCCTGACCGACGGTGTCGGCAAACGTTTTCGGCCGCCATTTGCGGGCCAGCGCAAGATAACTCATGAATTTCCCGGGCCATTAGCCGGTTGATGAAAGGTCCGCGCCAGCCGATCCCCGGCACCCGGCGTCACCGCTGCCGCTGCTCCCTTCCGGGCCTGACGGGGTTCACGGCTGACCGTCGCGGGGTAGCCGACGCGGACCGGGGCAATTATCCCTGCTCTTGCCGGCGGAAACAACGCGGGCTTTTGTCCGAAGAACTTTTGCCGGCGTTCAAGCCTTGCTACATTGCCCGAATGTCCGAAACGCACGACCCGAAGCCCAACAAGATCGGAGCGGTATTGCTAGTTGTCGGCGTTGCCGCTCTGCTCGCCTACGCAGGCGTGTTCCTGCCCTGGTACGACAAGCAGCAACCGGTCACGGAAGAGGAGCTTGAAGATCTTGACCGCCGCCTCGCCGACACAACGCTTGAATTGCAAACGATGCTGGACGATGACCTGTCGGTCCGCCAGCTTGCGGATGAGCGCGAGCGAGAGAATTCCGATCTCGGCCAGGCTCTTTCAGTTCGCTGCCTGCAGTGGACGGACCTCAACGACTCACGGCAGACTGCGGAGACCGTGCGGTTCCAGCAGTGGGCGTGCAAACGCTACAACCACTATGTGACCAGCGGCGAGCTGCTTCCCGATGAACCACCGGACGATTTTTCGCCGACCGACACGGCGGGCGCCAATGGCGGCAGCGCAATCTGAACACCGCTGCCCTCCCCGATATTTTTCACTTTGCTGACTTTTTAAATGGCCAAGACTAACGACAAGACCCTGACCGGCACCGGCTTCCTGCTTCGTCTGCTCGCAGCGCTCGTGCTCGTCCTGCTGACGTTCAACCCCAGCGGGGAATCCGCCTACCACTGGATCGGCGGCGCGGTTCGCGAGAGCGCCTTCGGCCCGAAACACCTCATCCTGTTTGCGGTGTTGCTGATTGGCTGGTCAATCTACTGGATCGCGACCTGGCGCGCGCTCGGCACACTGGGCGTGACGCTCGCGGCGATCCTCCTCGCCGGTGTGATCTGGCTGCTGTTCGACATTGGCTTGCTGGAGTCAAGATCGATTACGGCGCTGACGTGGATCTCGCTCGTCTGCCTGTCTTTCGTCCTCGCGATTGGCGTGTCCTGGTCGCACTTGTGGCGGCGGTTTACGGGACAAATTAACGTTGAAGATGTGGACGACTAACGCCGCGAGTGCAGAGTCACATCACGGTGTGTTTTCGGCATAGCCGGTAAGCTCCACGTAACCCCGCCCGCGGATGGCCTCCCCATTTCGCCGCCCCGCGACATCCACCGCGCCTTCCCAGTATCGCACTGTCGTGAACAGCTCCTGGTCGTTCATTACCGGCGTCACTTCAAGCTCCAGATTCTCTGAAGGAATTCGCAGTGTCCATTGCGCTGGGTAACGGCCGCCTGCGGGGCTGTCCCAGGTATCGATGACCCGCACCTCGACGTCTTCAAACGCGAGGTAACGGGAAGACCCGTCCTGCCTCACCAGCGTGCCCGCGCTGTTCCTGTCGACTGTGCCGTCCTGTTTCCGCAGACCGTAGAACATGATCTCCGTCTGGTCTTCGAGCTGCAGCGCGAACCAGTCCCAGCCGACCTGGTCCGGCGCGAGAGCGCTGCTGCTCCACTCACGATCCAACCAGGAGGCTCCTGTGACAGCGCGGGTCTCCTCGCCAACCCGAATCGAGCCGCGTGTGTCGAGGTGCGTGATCGAATAGTAGTAGGACGCGTTGTCCGCATCGTCGGATTTTTGCGAGAGACCGTCTTTGCCGTTCAGCACCGGTTGTTTTTCGGGCCGCAGGACGAGGTCTACACCGAATGCGTCGGCGGACGCCGTCAGGCGCCAGGTGCCGTCGCGCAAATCCCCGACGGTCCAGTCATCGATCCAGACCTTGAACGGTTCGGCTTGCGCGCCGGCAAGTCCGGCCGCTCCGCGCGAGTACCGCTCATCAACGAGAAAGCGGTCGCCGGCAACGTCCGTCACCGCGAGGTGCGCGATGTAGATCTGGTTTGTTCGAAAATCAGAGTCGGACTCAATCGGCTCCGCCGTGAGCGAGAAGCGAAAAATCGTGAGCTCGTAGCCGAAGCGTTCGCCCTCGTCCGAATCGAGGTTGCCGGTGAAATACCACCACTCGTTTCTGAATTCCGGATGCGGGCCGTGGTCACGTGGGAAAAGGAATTCGCGCGGTCGGTTCGCTTTCGCGAATTCCTGGTCGGCCGGCGCATCGAGCAGGCCGGCGAGTTCGGACGCCTGCTGCTCGTCGGCGGCGGCGACAGAAACAAGCAGAATGAATAAGCAGACGAGGCGCATCATTCTTCCCGCATCGCTGCGGCCGGAGACGCAAGGCTCGCGCGGTAGGACGGATAGATCCCGGCGACGAGTGCTGCGACAACGGACAGCGCGACGGCCTGGATGATGACGGGCCAGCCGAGGAAAACGTCAATCTGCCAGCCGAATGCGCGCCGATTGATGACCTCGATCAAAACAACGGCCATCGCTGTGCCGAGTGGAATAGCCGCCAGCCCGCTGATGAAGCCAATCACACCGGTCTGCAGTTCGATGACACCGGTCATTTG
>CAWUHY010000167.1:0-6559 GCA_963922215.1 uncultured Gammaproteobacteria bacterium
TCGGGCGCCATATATTTCGGTGAGCCGATGACGTAGCCGGTTTTCGTGAGCTGGGTGTCGCCGCTGGACGCAGCCGCCGCGACACCGAAGTCCACGATCTTCAGAAGACCGTCATCGTTGACGAGGATGTTGGCGGGCTTCAGGTCGCGATGGATGACACCAGCCTGGTGAGCAACCGCCATACCGGCAGCGATGTCCCGCGAATACTGCAGCGCCTTCTTGAGATCCATCGGCTTGTTGTCCGGAATCTCGCCCGACAGCGTGTGCGACGGGAAATACTCCATCGAAATCGCGTAGCAGCCCTGCAAGTTCAGGAAGTCATAGATGCGAATGACGTTCCGGTGAGTGATCTTTCGGGAGTAGCGCAGCTCGTGAACGAAGCGCTTCATCATCTCCTCGTCTGAGCTCACGTTCGGGTTCAGGAACTTCAGGATCAACTGTTCGTCGACGACTTCGTCTTCCATCAGGAGCACGGTTCCGAACGCGCCTTTACCGATTTTCTCGATGTACTTGTAGCGTCCGTCGATGATGTCGCCCGGGTTCAGCGTCGAAATATCCAGCACCTGCATCGTCGGAACTTCCGGCGCCGGAGCGTCTGCCGGTGCTTCCTTGTGCTGTGCGGCGAGGAGTTTTTCGAGGTCTTCGTTTTCGAGTAGAACCGTTCGGGTGTTCTCGCCGATCTTCTTCGCGCGCTCGTTCTCGGCGAGGACCGTTGCCGAGAAGCGATTGTCGAGATCGCGCATTGCGTTGTCGGCGACATTGATCATCGTCTTGTCGCCGGACTGGCGGAACTTGTCCAGAACGTTGCGGACGGAGTCGACGTGTGACTCATCGGCAAGTGCGGAAAGCGCCTTCATCGCTTCGAGCTGAACTTCGCGTTCCTCGCCCTGCAGGAGCGGAATCAGTTTCGAGATGTGCTTCGAGCTGCCAAGTTTCGCGAGCGCCCGAATGACGACCGTGTCGGTCTTGGCGTCCCGGCCGAGCAGCGTTTCGAGCTTCGGCAGCGCTTTCGGGCTGCCGATCTTCGTCAAGGCGTCGATCGCGCGTTCCCGAACCCACCAGTCGTCATCTTCGGTCGCGTTGATCAGGTGATCGACTGCGGACTCGTCCTTCGTCGCATTGAGAATCTCGATCGCCGTCCGGCGAATCTCTTCGTCTTCGTGCTTGATGAGCTGAACGACTGAATTGACGACTCGCGGCCCGCCGATCTCGGCGAGGGCATCGCCGGCCCGTGAGCGCACCCACCAGTCGTCGTCCTTGATGGCCTCGAGGAGATCTTTCACCGAGTCGAGATTGCCGACTTCGTTCAGGACCTCTACCGCGGCGCGGCGCGAGTACTCCGATTCGTCCTTCAGCGCCGGCAGCAGGTACTTGACCGTTTCCGGGTGATTGAGACGGACCAGGACATCGACAGCCTTGCTCTGGACGTCGAGGTCCGGGTCGACCAGGCATTGCGCAATCGGCTCAATGTTGACCTGCTTGCCTCGCGTCGACAGCGCCTTCAGCGCGGCCGCGCGAACCATTTTGTTCGGGTCCTTTAGCTGCATCTCGAACGCCTTGACGATCTCGCTGCGATCGAAACGCGTTAAAAGCTGCATCAGGTGCATCTTGATGACCGGGTCCTTACCGCCCATGCGGGCGATCAGGTCCGGGACCATCTCCGGCTTGATCATGTCTTCCAGTATCTTGAAGACCGCTGCCTTTTCTTTCGGCTCAAGGTCGTAGGCGCGCTGGAGCAATTCATGAACGCTCAGATCGTCCTTGTGCACGCGCAGGATTTCGATCAGGGCGCCCTTGGAGACTTCCGCATCGTCGAAAAATTCGAGCAGCTTGTTCGCGTTGTAGTCCGTCGAGCTCGACAGCGCCCAGGCCGTTCCGGACACGACGCGCTCGTTGCCGTCAGCGAGCCCCTCGCGGTACTGCTCGATTGTGCGGTCGTCCGCCATCGCAGACAGGATGTCGACGAGCACCATCGTGTGGGTCTTGTCCGACAGCGCGAGGGCGTCAATCAGCTTGGGAATTGCTTTCGGGCCGGTGCTCTTGAGCTTGTCGATCGTTTTCTGCGCGCCGGGCGCAGACGGATCGGGCATCTTGACCAGGTCCGCGATGAGATTGTCCGCCCGAAAGCCGCTAAACAGGCCCATTATTTGCGTCCCGGGTCAGTATAGGGGTGGCCGGCAAGCACAGGCGTCGCGTCCTGCTCCTGGCAAACTGACATAAGCTTGAGTTGCATGCGTAAAACAGTCTTGCGTCCTGTCACCCGTTAGATCCGGCAGGGACGCGATGCACGCAAAACCCTCGCCGAGCGAAGTCGAGCCGAGTCGCGAAGTATGCCACACTGTTGCCGTCGACGACCCCGCCCAGCCCTTGAAATTCATAGGGTCTGCCCGAGAGCGGTCAATCGGCATCAGGATGCTTGGCAAGGCCTCGAGCTTCGCTACAATGCGGCCCTCGACCGGATCGCCCAGATCACGACACCATCAAGAATTTTACCTAATCAAGGACCCGGAAGTGTGACGGCGTCAACAGATTCAAATGTGAAACAGAAACTTGAAACGCTTGTCGTTGAGCCGTTTCCGCGGCCTCTAGGCGACTTCGCACGGATCCGCATCGACAATCCCGGAAGCGGGACGGCGCGCGTGGAATTTGGCGTGCCGGTGGCGCGCATCGCGGCGGAGCTCGTCGAACGAATCGAATCGCAGTCGGGGGTTGGCGTCGCAATCTCCCAGAACATTGTCGCGCACGGCGTCCAGAGTCAGTTAAAGCCGCTGCCGGGCATCCGGAATGTGATCGCCATCGCGTCTGGCAAAGGCGGCGTTGGTAAGTCCACGGTCGCGGTAAACCTCGCACTGGCCCTGAAGGCTGCCGGCGCGCGCGTCGGTCTCCTGGATGCCGATGTCTACGGGCCGAGTCAGCCGCACATGCTGGGCGTCGTCGGCGAACAGCCAGAAACAACCGACGGCAAGACGATGGCGCCCGTCGAAGCGCAGGGACTGCAGGTCATGTCGATCGGGTTTCTCGTCGATGCGGAAAAGCCGATGGTCTGGCGCGGTCCGATGGTGACGTCCGCGCTGAACCAGATGCTGAAACAGACGAACTGGGACGACCTGGACTACCTCATCGTCGACATGCCGCCGGGGACGGGCGATATACAGCTCACCCTTGCGCAGCAGATTCCGGTTGCGGGTGCGGTCATCGTGACGACGCCGCAGGACATCTCGCTGATCGATGCGCGAAAAGGCCTCGAGATGTTTCGCAAGGTGTCGATTCCGGTGCTCGGGATTATCGAGAACATGAGCATGCATGTCTGTTCTTCCTGCGGCCATGCCGAGCCGATTTTCGGTGAAGGCGGCGGGCAAAAGCTTGCCGAGGCGACCGACGTTCGGCTGCTCGGCCAGCTGCCGCTCAACGCGACGATTCGCGAGCAAACCGATTCTGGCCGGCCCACGGTCGGCATAGAGCCGGACAGCGCGCTCGCGAAGCCCTATCTCGATGCGGCGGACGCGATCGCGCTGGAGCTTGCAACGCGGGATCGCGACTACAGCGCCAAATTTCCCAACATCGTCGTCGAGGACAGTTGATGAGCATCAAATCCGACCGCTGGATCCGCCGCATGGCGGAAAACGAGGGCATGATCGAGCCGTTCGAGGCGGGCCAGGTCCGCGAGGCTGCCGGTGAGCGTATCGTGTCGTACGGGACATCGAGCTACGGCTACGACGTTCGCTGCTCCGACGAATTCAAGATTTTCACCAACATCAATTCCGCCATTGTCGACCCGAAAAACTTCGACGCGACGAGTTTTGTGGACGTGCAGAGCGACGTCTGCGTGATCCCGCCGAATTCCTTTGCCCTTGCGCGCACCGTGGAATACTTCCGGATCCCGCGGACGGTGCTGACGATCTGTCTCGGCAAATCGACGTATGCGCGCTGCGGAATCATCGTCAACGTGACGCCGCTGGAGCCAGAGTGGGAAGGGCATGTGACGCTGGAGTTTTCGAATACGACGACTCTGCCGGCAAAGATCTACGCGAACGAAGGTGTGGCGCAGATGCTGTTTCTGGAGTCGGACGAAGCCTGCGAAGTGTCCTACCGCGATCGCGGAGGCAAGTACCAGGGGCAGCGGGGCGTCACGCTCCCGAAAGCCTGACCGCCTGATTCAGTCGGGTGTTTCGCCGCTGAAATCCATCACGACGGGTTCTTTCAGAGACTCGCCGTCGAGCGCGATACCTGCCTCGGACACCGAGACCCGTCGTTCCGCGAACCAGCCTGCGGCCAGCGGATAGATGCGGTGCTCGATCTTTTGTACGCGTTTCGCGAGTGACTCCGGAGTGTCGTCTGGCCGAATCGCAAGCTTGCCCTGCAGGAGTCGCGGGCCGCCGTCGAGTTCCTCCGTCACGACGTGCACGGTACTGCCGTGCTCGGCGTCGCCAGCCTTGATTGCGCGCGCATGCGTGTCGAGCCCGGGGTACTTTGGCAGCAATGCAGGATGGATATTCAGAATACGGCCGCGATAGTGGCGAACGAAATCCGCGCTCAGGATGCGCATGAAGCCGGCAAGGATCAGGAGTTCCGGACGCAGCGGGTCGAGGGCCGAAATGATTTCGCGGTCGAATGCCTCCCGCGATGCGAATTCGCGATGATCGATGACGATCGTTTGAATGCCTGCGCGCCTGGCGCGTTCGAGTCCGTAGGCGGTCGAAACATTCGAGACGACCGCGATCAGTTCCAGGGGTAGTCCCTCGCTGTCGACGGCATCGATGAAGGCCTGGAGGTTGGTTCCCGATCCGGAGATCAGGATTGCGGTGCGACAGGAGGGGGAATTCAAGAATAAACGACCTGTCCGTCACCGGGAACGATGTCGCCGACCTTAAACGACGACTCACCGGACGCGTTGACGCGTTCGATCGCGCGTTCGGCGTGTGCGGCGTCGACGACCAGCATCATGCCGATGCCGCAGTTGAAGGTCCGACGCATCTCGGACGTCTCGATATTGCCTGCCTGTTGCAACCAATCGAACACCGGTCCCTGCTCGAAGCTCGTTGTGTCGATAGCGGCCGACAGCGAGCCGGGCAGGATGCGCGGCAGGTTTTCGGTGATTCCGCCGCCGGTGATATGCGACAGCCCCTTGACGGGCAGCTCCTGCATCAAATCGAGAACAGCTCGAACGTAGATTCTTGTTGGTTCAAGTAGCCGTTCCGCTGCCGGCTTCCCGGCAATCGTCGCATCCGGGTCGGCCTCGAGCACACGGCGAATCAGTGAGTAACCGTTCGAGTGGGGACCGCTGGATGCGAGTCCGATGACGGCATCACCCGCGGCGATGGACTGGCCGTCGATAATGTCATCGCGCTCGACGGCACCGACGCAGAAACCGGCAAGATCGTACTCACCGTCGGCATACATGTCCGGCATCTCCGCCGTTTCGCCGCCGATCAACGCGGCGCCGGCGTCCAGGCAACCCTCGGCTATACCGCTGACAACCGCGGCGGCCGTGTCGACGTCGAGTTTGCCGCAGGCGAAATAGTCGAGGAAGAACAAGGGCTCCGCACCCTGGACCAGCACATCGTTTACGCACATCGCAACCAGATCGATGCCGATCGTGTCGTGTCGGCCAAGCATCTGCGCGAGCTTCAGTTTGGTGCCGACACCGTCGGTTCCGGAAACCAGCACCGGTTCGCGGTATCGTCCCGCGGGCAGTGCGAACATCCCCCCGAAGCCACCGAGTCCGGACAGCACTTCCGGCCGCAGCGTGCGCTTGACGGCGGGCTTGATGCGTTCGACGAGAGCATTACCTGCGTCGATGTCGACGCCGGCGTCCTTGTAAGTCAGATTTTTTTGATTCATGGGTGAGAGGCGGGCCGCGAGAGCGATATAATAGAAGGACTTCTGACATGGGGAAACCATTGCTTTCATTGTTCCGGCTTCGTGCCGCCGTGTCCGGCTTTCTGCTGGCCGCCGCGGCCACTGCGCTATGCGCGTCCGAGGCGTCAGCGAGCGAGCTCTACACCGCGGAAGTCCCGCTCGAACGGTACACGCTTGATGCGCGCAGAGAGGCCTACGGTCCTGCTCTCAAGATCGTGTTGTCGCGCGTGAGCTCCGGTGACGTCGATCGCCTGATTGAGTTGTTCCCCGACCCGTCCGATTACGTCGTGCAGTTCCAGCCGGTCGAGGGAGACCTCTTGCGCGTCGCTTTCGACGGTGCCGCTATCGAACGGGCGCTGACTCGCGCCGGCGAAGCGTTCTGGGGCGACGAGCGCCCGTTGACGCTGGTCTGGCTGGCGATCGACTGGGGCAACGGCCAGCGGGAAATCCTGGCCTCAAGCGACGCGGGGGAGGCGCCCGATTCCTTTGACGCGCGGTCGCAGGCGGACCGCGGCCGGTCTGCCGGCGACGAGCGACAGGACTTCTGGCGCGAGCGCATCCTTGACGTCGCGGAACGGCGCGGAATTCCCGTCATGTTTCCGCTCGTCGATGTCGATGATCTCCAGTCCGTGACTTTTTCGGACATCTGGGGCGGCTTCGACCAGGCCGTCATCGACGCGTCGCGCCGTTATGCAGTCGA
>CAWUHY010000168.1:0-6548 GCA_963922215.1 uncultured Gammaproteobacteria bacterium
GCCGTCTCGACCTGAGCCAGAATCAAATCGTCACGACGAGGTTGTCGATCAGGCGCGCACGTCCAAGTGTCGCGGCCGCCAGCACGACAACTTCGTCGCAGTCCCGGTCGGGACTTTGCAGGTCCTGTGCACGTCGGATCGCGACGTAGTCGACAGCGAACCCTGCAGCGTCTAGCTGCTCTCGCGCCTCACGTTCCAGCGATGCGAAATCCCGCTGCCCGTCCTGCAAACTTTGCGCGGCATCCTCAAGCGCGCGATACAACATCGGAGCGACCTGTCGCTCATCGTCGCTCAGGTAGGTGTTGCGCGAACTCATCGCCAGCCCATCGTCCTCGCGTACAGTCGGCGCCGTGATGATGCGGGTCGGGAAATTCAAATCCTCCGCCATGCGGCGAATGATCAGTTGCTGCTGGAAGTCTTTCTGACCGAAGACTGCGACCTCGGGCTGGACGAGCGCGAACAGGCGCGCGACGACCGACGTCACTCCGTCAAAATGACCCGGCCGCGATGCGCCGCAAAAATCGTCTTTGATTCCGGGAACCAGTACCGTCGTCGCTTCGTCGATGCCGAAGGGATAGATTTCATCGACTGACGGTGCGAAAACGGCGTCGACGCCGATCTTGCGCAGCCTCAGGCAGTCCTTCTCCAGTGAACGCGGATAGGCGTCCAGATCCTCGCCGGCACCGAACTGCGTCGGGTTCACGAAGATTGAGACGATGACACGCTCAGCGTGCTCCCGAGCGATCTCGACCAGGCTCAAGTGCCCGGCATGCAGATTGCCCATCGTCGGTACCAGAGCGACGTGATCACTGTGATGCAACCAGTCCTCGATGAGTTCGTGCAGTCCTTTCTTGTCTTCGATGATTTCCATATCGTCTTTACGAAAAACAGTGTTCCGGGGCCGGGTACTCGGCGTTTTTGACAGCTTTCACATAAGCCTCGACGGCTGCGAGCGGCGAATCGACGCCGCTTTGAAAATTCCTGACGAATCGCGGCGTTGGTCCGCGCGTGATGTCCAGCACGTCATAGAGCACGAGAATCTGCCCGTCGACGCTCGGACCTGCACCGATGCCGATGACCGGTACTGACAGTGCTTCGCGTATGGTCGCGCCGACGTCGTTCGGCACGCACTCGAGCAGTACGATATCGGCGCCGGCGTTCTGCAGACGCTCCGCGGACTCGGCCATGTGTTTCGCCTGCGCGGCATCGCGGCCCTGCACGCGAAATCCGCCGAGCTTGTGAACCGACTGTGGTTTGAGTCCGAGATGCGCACACACAGGGATGTCGTGACGCGCGAGCGTCTCGACAATTTCAAGCTGGCCGTCGCCGCCCTCAAGCTTGATCATCATCGCGCCGCCTTCCTGCATCATGCGAACGGCATTGTTCAAAGCCTGTTCCGGCGTCGTGTAGCTCATGAACGGCATGTCGGCGACGAGGAAAGCATGACGCAGCCCGCGCGCGACCGCACGCGTGTGATAGACAATGTCATCCACCGTCACCGGCACGGTCGTGTCGTGACCCTGGATAACCATTCCGAGTGAATCACCGACGAGCACGAGATCGATTCCCGCGGCGTCGACGAGTGCTGCAAAACTCGCGTCGTAGGCGGTGATGCACGCAATCGGCTCGCGCTCCGATTTCATTTTCGAGAGCGTCGAGACATTGACTGGCGGCGTCGACATCCGTCGCTGTTCGAGCTGGGTATACATGGCTTAACTCCGCTTAACGTTCGTCGGCGGTCCGTTCAGGCGAGGGCTCGCGTCACGGGGTTGAAGAAATGCCGGCCGCCCGTCGTGTTCTGGATCTGCTCGTAGAGTTCATTGAAGTCCGCAGTATTCGCGACCGGGTCAATCTGGGACGCATTCACAATCAGCAAAGGCCCGTCGTTGTACTCGTGGAAAAACCGGGCGTAGGAATCTGCCAGCCGCTCGAGATACTGCCTGGAGATGTCGCGCTCATAGTCGCGACCGCGAGCCGCGATTCGACTCAGCAGGGTATCCGTCGACGCCTGAAGATAGACGACAAGATCGGGAACAGGTGGTTCAACGGCGAGTTTGGATGCGACCTGTTCGTAGAGCATCAATTCGTCGGCGTCGAGGTTGAGTTCCGCGAACAGCTGATCCTTGGCAAACAGAAAATCCGACACGCGAATGTTGGAGAACAGATCCGGCTGGCGCAGAGACTCCATCTGCCGAGCGCGCGAGAACAGAAAGAACATCTGCGTCGGCAAAGCCGCCGTCGTCCCTTCCCGATAGAAGCGCTCGAGGAACGGATTGTCTGCCTCTTCCTCAAGTATCAGTGTCGCTGACATCGCTTCGGCCAGTCGGCTGGCGAGCGCCGTCTTGCCGACCCCGATCGGGCCTTCGACAACAATGTAGCGCGACCTGTCGTCGCGTCCTGAACTAGAGCTTGTCATCGTCACAACGGCGGATGCGGGGTTCCTGGTGATTGACGGGCAGGTCCATCGCGCGCCCGAGGCCCGGAATCTCAATGTCCGGGCAAATTTCCTGAAGGGGCAACAATACAAAATTCCGCTGCGCGATGCCCGGGTGCGGAATGGTCAGCGTGTCGCTTGTAAATACGACATCGCCGAGTAACAAGAGATCGAGGTCAATAACGCGCGCCGCCCACCGCTCGCGCCTCTCGTCGCGCCCCATGTCACGCTCAATCGTTTTGATGAGTTCGAGGAGATCATGAGGTTCGGCTTGAGTCTCGGCGGCGAGAACCGCGTTGACGTAGTCCGGCTGGTCCATACCGCCGAGCGGGGCTGACAGGTAACGCGACGAGACGTGAGTAATGGTCAGGGCATCGCACGCGTCGATGCGGCGGACCGCCTCCGCGATGTTCTGCTCGGGACGACCAAGGTTGCTGCCAAGTCCAATGCAGGCCGTCCGTTCAGGTCGGTGCATCAGTCCGCCGCCTTTTTCCGCCGGCGCCTGCGACGGCGCTTTTTCTTTGATGGCGCCTGGCCTGCAACCTGGAAGCGCTCGGCGCGCTTCGGACCGGACAGGGTCTGCACGTCCGTCCAGAATGTTGCAATCGCCGAATCGACCTCGCCGGCTTCGGCGCGCAGCACCATGAAATCGTAAGCGGCGCGGAATCGACGATGCTCCAGGAGCTTCATCGCTCGCTTTCCGCGGGTCTGCAGGAAGCGCGGCTGCAGCGCGAGCATTTCGCGCATCGGAATTCCGAAGCGTTTCGGGATCGACGTGCGCCGCTGCTGCATCGCCATGAGCTCGTAGGAGGCAAGGCTGATTGACTGTGATTCGGACATGCGTTCCTCGGACCGCTTGTCCTCGGCAAGGCGAACAGTCGGTTTCCAGAAAAACACACCGAGCAGAAACATTGGCGTGATCGACTTGCCTTCTGCGACGCGACGATCCGTATTCTCGAGAGCCGCGCGAACGAACTCGGCGTAGCGCTTGTCGCCGGCATACTCTTCGGCGGTTGCGGGAAACAGCTCGCGGAACAGCCCATAGTCGTACAGGAGATCAAATGTGCGCTGAGCGTGGCCGGCCTGGAAGAGTTTCATGAACTCGTCAAACAGCCGTGCGGCGGGAACATTGGTCAGCGTTTCGATTTGCTGCCGAATCGCGGATTCGAGCTCAGCGTCGATATCGAATTCGAGCTTCGCCGCAAAGCGCACGGCGCGCAGCATTCGCACCGGGTCTTCCCGGAGTCGTTCGAGCGGATCGCCGATCAGTCGGATCAGCCGGTTCCGGATATCCTTAACGCCACCGGTGTAGTCCCAGATACTGAAATCGGCGATGTTGTAGTACAGCGCGTTGCAGGTGAAATCGCGGCGCCACACATCCTCGTCGATGCTGCCGTAGACGTTATCGCGAAGGATGCGCCCCTCTGCGTCCTGCTTCGCGTCGTCGTGTTTCGAGATTGCCGCGGCCCGGAACGTTGCGACCTCGATGATCTCGCGACCATAGCGCACGTGGGCGAGGCGGAAGCGTCTGCCGATCAGGCGACAGTTATTGAAGAGTGCTTTGACTTCGTCCGGCGTTGCATCAGTCGCGACGTCGAAATCTTTCGGATGAATTCCAACCAACGCATCGCGCACGCAGCCGCCGACGAGAAACGCCTGAAAACCCGCCTTGTGCAGACGGTACAGCACCTTCAGCGCGCTATCAGAGACTTCTTTTCGGGATACGTTGTGCTCCGGCCGGGGAATTATCGTCGGAGCGCCGCCGTTTTGGGAATTTTCGGACTTCAAATGCATCAACTGCTGTTTGGCAAGGCGCGGATGATAACAGGGCAGCGCCGACCGGCATACGGCCCGTTCGGCCGGGTCGTTGCGCAGTGAATCATCAGTGTTAGACTTGTCTGAAATCGACGGTGCTTGGTCGCGGAAACTCCGCGACGTGCTACGGGTCCGATCGACGCTGAACTGACTGCAACTCGGGAATCCATTCGGTGTTACGGGACTGGATACGAAAGCTTGTCGCGCGATCGAAAGACTCCGATACCGGTGTATACGTGCTGTCTGAAGAGGACAGCATTACCGTCGTGACACCAGTCCGCGACCCTTCCGTCGACGAAACGCTCCAAATCGTTCGCTACATTTTTGAGAACGAGATTTATGAACGTCGCTTGTTTGATTTCGGAAACATCGAAGCTCGCTTTAGCATCGAGGAGCTTCGCCAAGTCGCCGCGCTGGGCGCCAGCCTCGCCGAAAAACCGAATCGTCTTGCCGTTGTCGTGCATGACGATGTGGGATTCGGTTCGACGCGGGCGTTCGGTGTCTATCGCGACAGCGACGGATTCACAGAGACACGCGTTTTCCGCGATCGCGACGAAGCAAAGAACTGGCTACTCGATGGCGAGTAGTGTCTCTGCCCCGAAGTCGGGGCGGCCCGGAGAGATTTCGCGAGCATGTTGAGCTGGCTGAAAAACCTGCTTGGAATGTCGCGTGACGATGAACCCGCGCTGCGTGAGTTCGAGATCACGGTCGTCCGCGGGGTCGCGGTCATTCGCATTCCCGAAGCTCCGACAGCAGAAGAGGCGAAGCGCGCAGCCGACGAAGTCGTGGCCCGGGGACTGGAGAAGCGCCGCCTCTGGGATTTTTCCGGCATCCCCTTCCCTTACTCCAACCAGGAAGTACGTGCACTCGCCGAATACGGAGCGAGTATCGTACGGGTTCCGAATCGAGTCGCGATCCTCGTCGACGATGATATCGGCTACGGTTCTGGTCGTGTATTCGGCGCATTCCGCGAGGATGGCAACCTGTCGCAGACCCGTGTTTTCCAGGACCGTGAAGAAGCGCTGTCCTGGCTGACGGAAGAGATTTGACCGCGCGCCGGTAAGCACCGAATCGTATGAGCCTCTCCAGCCGCAGGATCGTCAAGATCGCTCACACGCTCGGGTCATTCGGCATGGCAGGCGGGCTCGCGGCGTTCATGCTGTTCGTCGCAACGGGTCCGGATATCGCCGCGACCGAGGCCTATGCTGCCTATCGACAATCGCTGAATACGATCTCGAACTGGCTGATCCTGCCGTCAATGGTCGTGACGCTGTTCAGCGGACTTATCGCGATGGCGATCCATTTCCCCTACCACAATGCGGGCTGGGTCTGGCTCAAACTGCTGCTCGGCCTGCTCGTCTTCGAATCCACGCTTGCCAGCGTCGACGGTCCCGCGCAACAGGCCGCGGCGGCTGCGCAAGCCGCGGTGGCCGGAGAAATGTCGGTCGCGGAACTGTCCGCCCGCATCTCCGACAAGTGGGTCGCCTGGTGGATCCTGCTGACGATCTCCGCGTTGAACGTCGTGCTCGCAATTTTACGGCCGCGCTTCAAACGTCGCAGGACGGCCGGCTGACGCAAGCCGCGACCACCAGGCGACATGTCTTCTAACCAGCCGAGGCTAGCGAGTGCCCGCGAGGCGCATGGCCGGACGCACGGCAGACCGCACGATCGCGGCAAGCTGATCCGCGATTCGGCCGGCGAGCGATCCCTGCTGAAAAACGCTGAAATCCGGCATTCCCGGCTGGCGCAGCGTCGAACCGACGGCGCGCTGCACGGCCGCCCAGCGATCTCGCGCGAACTGTCGCTCGGCTGCTGTCAGCGGCGCGCCGAAGCGATCGAATTCCGGATAGCATTCACTCAGTCGATGGCTCAGGCAGACGTCACCCGGCGCAACATCGCCACCGTTCCAACGCACGGCGATCGAAAAGCGATTCATCGCCCTGCCAAATCCGCCGGTCGCAAACTCCGCAGTGCGGGCGCAGCGCAGTAAACCAAATTCGCCCGCTTCCAGATTGGCTTCCGCTGACTTGCCGGAGGTCGAACGCTCGATAACCGCGGACAGAATTTCGCAGCCGTCGTCGAGGTAGAGCGCTTGTGGGAATGCCGGCTGGCTCAAGCCGACGAGCGCGATCAGAAAAAGTCCCTTTTGCATGATTCATCTCCTTGTCATCCAGATTGCAAGGACAAGAATCCGCGACATATGCGGCGGAGCGCGACGTCAATTAATGGCGATTGCACGCAAATCTGCGCTATAAGGCATAGACGACAGCAAATCCGGCAGTCTTAAGGAATGAGTAAA
>CAWUHY010000169.1:0-6529 GCA_963922215.1 uncultured Gammaproteobacteria bacterium
TGCGGTGACCGGCACGAAGAACCGCATCGAGCCAATCTGTTCGACATGCAGGCAAAATACGCCGACGTCATGAGCGAACAGGCCGTCACCGATCATCTGGCAGGAATGCAATGAACCGACAAATCGAAATTGTCGAAGTCGGGCCTCGCGACGGACTGCAGAGTGAACCCGAGGTTCTGTCGACCGAGGCGAAGCGCGAATACATTGAGCGAGCGATCGACGCGGGCATTCGGCGAATCGAGGTCGCAAGTTTCGTGCATCCGAAACGCGTGCCGCAGATGGCGGATGCCGAGGCGCTGATCGAAAGCCTGCCGGAGCGTGACGATGTGTCCACAATCGGACTGATCATGAATGAGCGCGGCCTCGACCGCGCGCTCGAAACGCGCGTTGACGAGATCGGTATGGTCGTTGTCGCGACCGATACCTACAACAAGAAAAACCAGGGCGTGCCGACACGCGAGTCGGTCGCCGCCTGGAACCGACTGTCGAAACGCGCGCGCAGCGCCGGGAAGCGTGCGAACGTCATGTTGTCTGCAGCCTTCGGCTGTCCGTACGAAGGTGAGGTGGCAGTCGAACACATCGTTGACCTCGCGAAGCAGGTGCTCGAAGGCGAGCCGGCGGAGCTCGGCATCGCTGACAGCATTGGCGTCGGCGTGCCGGGACAGGTGCACGAACTTCTCGGCAGGCTGCGCGAACTCGACCCGGACATTCCGCTGCGCTGCCACTTCCACAACACCCGCAATACCGGGCTCGCGAACGCGCAGGCGGCGGTCGACGCCGGGGTGTATTCGCTGGATGCGAGCATCGGCGGGATCGGCGGTTGCCCGTTCGCGCCGGCGGCGACCGGCAATATTCCGACCGACGATCTTTTGTACATGCTGGACCGCTCCGGTATCGAAACCGGCGTGTCACTGTCAGGCATTATCGACACCAGCCGCTGGCTGCAGGAAATCCTGGGTCGGTCGACACCTGCGTTGCTGCCGAAGGCCGGCATGTTCCCGTCCGCGCGCGCGAGCTGACGCGTGGGACCGACCCGCATCCACCACATCAATTTCGTCGTCCGCGATCTCGAGGCGGCAATCGAAAGATTCGAGACGAAGCTCGGGTTTCCGCCGTTCACAGTAATTGATCACGCGGCACGCGGATCGCGCATTGCACACACGTCGATCGGCGAAAGTGTCTTGGTGCTAGTCTGCCCCTACGAGGATGAATCCGTCCCGGGCCGCCACCTTCGCGAACACGGCGAGGGTTTCTTCCTGCTGTCACTCGGGGTTGCCGATCTTGAAGACGCGATCCGGCGGCTGGACGACGCCGGTCCGGTGCGCGACGGCATCGACGACTGGCGTATAGCCGACATCGGACGCTGGGCCGGGGCGGAGATGCAGCTTACCGACGATGCGTCGGCTGATCAGTCCTAATCCATCGGGATCGTAATTTCGGCGTAGTCGCCGGGTATTTCGAAAAGGGCGCCGTCAATCGACTCGCTGCGGACCGATCCAAGCGACGTTTCGCTGACCGCCTCGCCGTATTCGAATTCGATCGAATGCACCGGGAAGCCGTCGAGTTCCTCGAAGAGCTGCATCGGATTCTGAATAGCACCGGACGGCATCGGGATCGCATCGTACAGCCGGCTTAAGAATTGGGCCATCGCACGGGACGACTCCTCGAGGTCGCCAGACGCATCGATGGAGTCGTACGCAACCGAGCAGATCTCTCCGATCTTGCTGCCGTCTTCGTACATCACCGCTTTCTGGCAATCCTGGGACTGCCAGCGGCCAGAGCCCGCCGGCTCGATTGTGTACGACGGCCCGTCGGCGCCGCTCAGCATGTCCATCTGCTCCTTCATCATTTCCTCGAACATGGCGCGCTGTTCGGCCGGCATCGCTGCAAGCTGGGCCTCGAGTTCCTGCAAGGCTTCGTTGATCTGCGATGAAATGCTGTCCAGCGTCGCGCTGTCCATGACGATGTATTGCTTCTGGGCGTGGTCGAGATAGACATAGTCGTCGCCGCGAAAAATGACCGAGCCGGGTTCCGGGCCGTCGAGGTCCATCCGGGACACGACACCGTCGAAGTAAAAGGTCATGGTCGCGACTGTTTGTCCCTGCATGTCTTTCGTGACCATATCGAAAATCGTTCCGGCGCTGGCGCTTGCCGGCAACAGAATGAACAGGGAGACGAGCGTCAGGAAATGTCGTTTCATCGTCGTAGCCTTTGACAGTTTGAAATGAACCCGGGAAAGCGCGTTCAGGAGTTCCCGGGATGTTTGCGTACGATCTCAAATTCGGTCCGGGTCAGAACGGAAGCTCCTTACCCTTGTAGTCGAGAAACTGGCCAGCGTGTTTTGCGCTTAAACTCGCGACGACCTCGCGGATACCCCGCACCGAGTCTTCCGGCGAGACTTCCGCGTTCGGCCCGCCCATGTCCGTTTGCACCCATCCCGGATGGATCGCAATGCAGGTGATGCCGCGTTCCTTGAGGTTGACGCCCAGCGATTTCATCAGCGAATTAACAGACGCCTTGCTGGCCCGGTAGGCGTACAGCTTGCCGAAGCCGTTCATCGCGTTGCTGCCGAGCATGCTGGAAATCGTCACGACCTTGCCGCCGTTTTCCAGCTTGTCCGCCAGCCGTTCGGTGAGCGCCATCGGTGTAAAGACGTTGATGTCGAAAACCTCGTGCCACTCCTGGCGGTCGAAGTTGCCGAACTTCTGGTACTCCATCCCGTCCTCACTGACGCTGCCGTTGCCCATCGTGCCGGCGTTATTGACGAGCAGGTCGATCGAGTCTGCGTCGATTTTCGCTACCGCAGCGGCCAGTTCGTCATCGTTCGTCAAGGACGTGTCGATCAGGTGAATCGCGTGTTCCTTTGCGAGCGCGTTCAGTTCGTCCGAGCGACTGCGATTCAGGGCGTATACGGTCCAGCCGTCTTCGGCATATTGCCGGGTCATTTCGAGGCCAATGCCGCGATTCGTTCCGGTGATGACCGCTGTGGGCATGCGTGCTCTCCGATTCAGTCAAAGAGCATCAAGAGAATCAAAAGCTGCGTTTCGCTTCAAGTAGTATCTGGACGTCGTCGATGGAATCGTCGCCGTCGAGCGGGAAGGCGAGGTCCAGATGGATGATCTTTGTCGTCCCGCCGCGAGTCGGCGCGAAGCGCAGCCCGATGCCGGCGTCTTTCAACCAGCCGAGGCTTGATCCGCCCAGCGGATTGTCGCCGAAGCTCCTCCCCGCATCGAAGAAAACGGCTCCGCCCACGCGAACGAGCCGGAACGGATACCAGTCCGTGAAGTAGCGCTGTTCAAGCGTGAACAACACGCGCGAGTCGCCGTTCTGGTAACGCAGCCGATAGCCGCGCAGACCGGTGTCGCCGCCAATCTGCACCGGGTTGTCGAGATCCAGGTTGTTGCCGAAGGTTGCCTCGACTCCCGCGTAGAACAGCTTCTTCTCCGACTGGCGTCTGAAATAGCGCGCGGAAACATCGAGCCGTGAATTCCTAACGCTGTGATCCTCGACGCGGGCCGAGTAGCGGCTGTCGAGCAGCAAAGCGGTGTCGTTCATCGAACCGAAACCGCGGCTCAATCCGCCTTCGACGATCCACGCTTCGCGGTCGGCACCGAAACCGGTGGCCGAGTAGCCCAGGAGGCCGTAGACGCGGGTGCCCATGTAGAAGTCTTCCGTCCGCCCGATCTGGTTGCGATTCTCCGACTTCTCGAAGCGGTTCTCGAAGATTTCGAAGGAGATGTACGGGTAAACGAGCTTGCGGTCTTCGGGTATCGCCTGCGGCAGCTCGGGCGAGGGCACGGCGGAAAAGCGCCGTTCATCGAACGTGGCGCCGAGCGTCCAGCGCTGCACCCAGTCGCCTTCCAGCCCTTTCGACCAGCCGCGGAAAATCCGAAATGAATTCAGGTCCTGTTGGTACTCGGCGGCTTCTTCCCCAAGCCGATAGAGCGCCGTGCGCCGCTCGTCATCGACAATCGAAAGACCCGCTGCCCATCTTGCGTCGAGCTGGAAGAATGGACGCACGAGTGACAGCACGTTTGAGTGGCCGTCGGAGTTGTCGGCGAGCCGCAAGAACCCGGACACCCAGCTCCGGCCGAGGTGCGGGTCTGCAAATTCGAAATTTGTCGACTCGCGATCCACGCCGTTGTCGCGCGCGATCTGGATCGTTTGTCCGAGGCCGAACAGGTTGGTTTCCTCGAAGCCGATCTGGCTGCGGTTTTCTCCGCCGGAGCGTGATAGCGAGATTTCAGGTGTCAGCGACCAGACGTCACGCGTCACGACTTTCATGTCAATCGTGCCGTCCTCGCGCTTCGTCATCTCGATGTTCGCGTCGTAGAAATAACGCTTGCGACGCAGAATGCGCGCGGACTCGTCGACCAGTCGCTGGCTGATCTCGTCGCCTTCGCGGAAGAGCAGCTGCTTGCGCACGGTTTTCTCACGCGTGCGCAAATGAAAGCGATTCATCCAGCGGAAGAGCGCCCGGTTTTCGTCGGGATTGCTCAGGTCAAAGACGTTCTGGATTTCGAAGTCGATGTTGCCGACGACACCGATCGGCGCATCGTCCGGCGCACTGGCAGGCGCCTCCGCGAGGCAGACTAGCGGCGAGACGAGCAGAATGAAAAAAGCGTAGCGTGACATGCCCAAGACGCATCCGTCGGAAGTCGAGCGAACGCTAACACAAGAAGCACTGAAGCTCCCGGTCACCGTTTGAAGATCAAACGAATCGAGACGGCAGCGCATTCGAAACCGGCATCTGTTACGACGGCAACTAAGCAAAACCGCTTGCGGCTACAGACGGGCGGCGCATTCGTTATAATCGCGCGTCACCTTCCGGAGGAATCGCGCAATGAACGGCGAACTGGTTCAACAGGGCGCAACCCTGATGCTGGTCGGCATGGGCACGGTCTTCGTGTTCCTGACGGCCCTGGTGCTTGGCATGCTCCTGCTTGGCGCCGTTGCCAGCCGTTTCAAGGAAGAACCCGCGACCCCGGCAGGCGTCACCGACGAAGAAGTCGCCGCCATCACGGCAGCCGTGACGACGCATCGCCGACAATAACTCTCGAAAAGGTTTCACTATGAGCGACACGCGCCCGCTGGGCATTACCGAGCTTGTTCTTCGCGATGGCCACCAGAGCCTGCTTGCGACTCGCATGCGCATCGAGGACATGCTGCCGATTGCCGACAAACTCGACCGGGCTGGCTTCTGGTCAATCGAGTCCTGGGGCGGCGCCACGTTCGACTCTTGCATTCGTTATCTCGGCGAGGATCCGTGGGAGCGTATCCGCCGTCTGAAGGAAGCGATGCCGAACACGCCGCAGCAGATGCTGTTCCGCGGCCAGAATATTCTTGGCTATCGCCACTACGCCGACGACCTCGTCGAGAAATTTGTCGAGCGCTGCGCCGTCAACGGCGTGGACGTGTTCCGCATCTTTGACGCGCTCAACGACATGCGCAATCTCGAGACGGCGGTGAAGGCGACTATCGAAGTCGGCAAACACGCGCAGGGCACGCTCTCCTACACCGTCAGCCCGGTGCATACGATCGACCTCTGGGTCGACATGGGCCGGCGCATCGAGGACATGGGCGCGCACTCAATTTGCATCAAGGACATGGCCGGTCTCCTGAAGCCCTATGTCGCCTACGAGCTGGTCACGCGTTTGAAAGAGGCTGTCGACATCCCGATTCACATGCAGTGCCACGCAACCACCGGTCTGTCGACCGCCGCAAATCTCAAGGCGGCGGAGGCCGGTATCGACAACATCGACACGTCGATTTCGTCAATGTCGATGACCTACGGTCACACGTCAACCGAAACGATGGTTGCCTCGCTGGAAGACGAACCGCGTTCAACAGGACTGGATCTCAAGCTGCTGGAAGAAATCGCCGCCTACTTTCGCGAGGTGCGCAAGAAATACGCGAAGTTCGAAGGCGGGCTGAAAGGCACCGATTCACGCATCCTCGTCGCGCAGGTGCCCGGCGGCATGCTGACGAATCTCGAGAACCAGCTGCGCGAACAGAATGCCGGCGACAAGGTTGATGAGGTCCTCGAAGAAATCCCGCGGGTCCGCGAAGACCTCGGCATGCTGCCTCTCGTCACACCGACGTCGCAAATCGTCGGCACGCAGGCGGTCATCAACGTCTTGTCCGGCGAGCGCTACAAGACGATCTCGAAGGAAACCGCGGGCATTCTGAAAGGCGAATACGGCGCGACGCCGACCGAGGTAAACAAGGAATTGCAGGCGCGTGTTCTTGAAGGCGCTGAGCCGGTGACCTGCCGCCCGGCAGATCTACTCGAACCGGAGCTCGAGTCGCTGACGAGAGAGCTCGAGGAGATTGCAAAAGAAGAGGGCATTCGTCTCGCAGACGACGTCGTCGACGACGTGCTGACCTATGCGCTCTTCCCGCAGATCGGGCTCAAGTTCCTGAAGAATCGCGACAACCCGGACGCGTTCGAACCCGCGCCGGGCGACGAGCCGGAACCGGCGGCGCCGAAGGCAAAACCTGCATCCGGCGGTGCGTCGGCCGGCGGCGT
>CAWUHY010000170.1:0-6498 GCA_963922215.1 uncultured Gammaproteobacteria bacterium
CAACAGGGACGATCGTGGAGATCACACCCTTGTTACCGTGGCGTCCGGCCATCTTGTCACCCGGCTGGATGCGACGCTTCACAGCGAGGTACACCTTGACCATCTTGAGCACGCCCGGTGCGAGATCGTCGCCCGCCGTGATCTTGGCCTTCTTCTCGTCGTAGCGGCGATCGAACTCTTCGCGCTGTGCTTTCAGGCGTTCAGATGCAGCTTCTAGCTGCTCGTTCGCTTCGTCGTTCTTCAGGCGAATTTCGAACCACTGCTCGCGCGGCAGTTCGTCAAGGTAGGCCTTCGTGATCTTGCTGCCGGACTTCAGCTTGTTCGGTCCGCCCGCGGCCACCTTGCCGGTCATCATGCGCTCGAGACGCTCGTAGATGTCTTCTTCGAGGATGCGCAGCGTGTCGTCGAGGTCCTTGCGAACGCTTTCGAGTTCAGCGCGTTCGATCGAGAGTGCACGCAGGTCCTTCTCGACACCGTCGCGCGTGAAGACGCGAACGTCGATAACAGTTCCGTCCATTCCCGGCGGGACGCGCAGCGACGTGTCTTTCACGTCGGACGCCTTCTCACCGAAGATGGCACGCAGCAGCTTCTCTTCCGGCGTCAGCTGCGTCTCGCCTTTCGGCGTGACCTTGCCGACCAGGATGTCGCCAGCCTTCACCTCTGCGCCGATGAACGCGATTCCGGACTCGTCGAGCTTCGCGAGAGCGGCGTCACCGACGTTCGGAATGTCAGACGTGATGTCTTCCGGTCCGAGCTTCGTGTCGCGCGCGACACACTGCAGTTCCTCGATGTGGATCGTCGTGAAGCGGTCTTCCTTGACGACGCGCTCGGAGATCAGGATCGAGTCCTCGAAGTTGTAGCCGTTCCACGGCATGAACGCGACGAGCATGTTCTGCCCGAGCGCCAGCTCGCCGAGGTCCGTCGACGGGCCGTCAGCCAGCACGTCGCCCGCGGCAATCTGATCACCGTTTTTCACCAGCGGACGCTGGTTGATGCAGGTGTTCTGGTTGGAACGCGTGTACTTCGTCAGGTTGTAGATATCAACACCGGCTTCCGATGCGCTCGTCTCGTCGTCATTGACGCGAACAACGATGCGCGAGGCGTCGACGGAGTCGACGTAGCCGCCGCGCTTCGCGACCACGGTGACACCGGAGTCGACGGCAACTGCGCGTTCGATACCGGTACCAACCAGCGGCGCTTCAGCACGCAGCGTCGGGACAGCCTGGCGCTGCATGTTCGAGCCCATCAGTGCGCGGTTCGCGTCATCGTGCTCGAGGAACGGAATCAGCGCGGCCGCAACCGAGACGATCTGACGCGGACTGACGTCCATGTAGTTGATGTCTTCGGGGTTGGCGAGCGTGAACTCGTTCTTGTGACGAACTGCGACTAAGTCTTCGACGAACTTGCCGTTCTTGTCGAGTTCCGCGTTCGCCTGTGCGATCACGTACTGGCTTTCCTCGATCGCTGACAGGTACTCGATGTCGCTGGTCGCCTTGCCGTTCGTGACCTTGCGGTACGGCGTTTCGAGGAAGCCGTATTCGTTGGTCCGCGAGTAGACTGCGAGCGAGTTGATGAGACCGATGTTCGGGCCTTCCGGCGTTTCAATCGGGCACACACGACCGTAGTGCGTCGGGTGAACGTCACGGACCTCGAAGCCCGCACGCTCACGCGTCAGGCCACCGGGGCCGAGTGCAGATACGCGGCGCTTGTGAGTCACTTCCGACAGCGGGTTGTTCTGGTCCATGAACTGCGAAAGCTGGCTGGAACCGAAGAATTCCTTGACGGCAGCAGCGACCGGCTTCGCGTTGATCATTTCCTGCGGCATGAGGTTATCTGCCTCGGCCTGCGTCAGGCGTTCCTTAACGGCACGCTCGACGCGGACGAGACCAACGCGGAATGCGTTCTCGGCCATTTCACCAACGCTGCGAACGCGACGGTTACCGAGGTGGTCGATGTCATCAACCGTGCCGTAGCCGTTGCGGATGTCGATCAGCGTCTTCAGGACGTCGAGAATGTCTTCCTTCTCGAGTACTCCCTCGCCTTCGGAGTTCTCGCGTCCAACGCGGCGGTTGAACTTCATGCGGCCAACGCCGGACAGATCGTAGCGCTCCGGGTTGAAGAACAGGTTCTGGAACAGGTTCTCGGCAGCTTCCTTGGTCGGCGGCTCACCCGGGCGCATCATGCGATAGATCTCGACAAGCGCTTCGAGGCGCGTCGTGGACGGATCGATGTTCAGCGTGCTGGAGATGAACGGACCGCGATCGAGGTCGTTCACGTACAGCGTGCGAATGTGCTCGATACCTGCTTCGACAAGCTGCTCGACGAGTTCAGCCGTCAGCTCCGCGTTTGCGGCAGCAAGCAGCTCGCCCGTCTCGGTGTCGACGATGTCATGCGCGAGAATCTTGCCTTCAAGGTACTCGGGCGGAACGACGAGCTTGTCGACCGTGGACTTGTTCATATCGCGAACATGCTTCGCCGTGATGCGACGACCTTCTTCGACGATCAGCTTGCGGCCAAGCTTGATGTCGAACGTGGCGGTCTCACCGCGCAGGCGCTCCGGCACGAGACCCATCTTGATGTCCTTGTCGGACAGGTAGAAGTCGTTCGTGTCGAAGAACAGGTCGAGCATTTCTTCGTTCGTCATTTCGAGCGCGCGAAGGAGAATCGTGACCGGCAGCTTGCGGCGGCGATCGATACGCGCGAACACGCAGTCCTTCGGATCGAATTCGAAATCGAGCCAGGAGCCGCGGTACGGGATGATGCGCGCAGAGAACAGGAGCTTGCCGGAGCTGTGCGTCTTGCCCTTGTCGTGGTCGAAGAAGACGCCCGGCGAGCGGTGCAGTTGCGACACGATGACGCGCTCGGTGCCGTTGATCACGAACGTGCCGTGATCCGTCATGAGCGGCATTTCACCGAGATAGACTTCCTGCTCGCGAATGTCCTTGACCGGCTTCGGATTGCCGCTGGCTTCCTTGTCATAGATCACGAGACGCACCAGCACGCGAATCGGTGCTGCATAGGTCAGTCCGCGGACCTGGCATTCCTTGACGTCGAATACCGGCTCGCCGAGACGGTAGCTGACGTACTCGAGCGCCGCGTTACCGGAGTAACTGACGATCGGGAATACGGATTTAAACGCCGCGTGCAGTCCGAGATCGTCGCGGTCCTCGACGGATTTGTCCGTCTGCAGGAACTTCGCGTAGCTGTCGACCTGGATCGACAGCAGATACGGAACGTCAAGAATCGTCGGCCGCTTGCCGAAATTCTTGCGGATGCGCTTTTTCTCAGTGAACGAATAAGCCATTCGAGATTACCCTCGTTGTTGAAAGCGGTTGGCGGGTGCCTGTGCTTTCACGTGTTTCCAAAATGTTCTGTCAGGTTTGTAACCGTCACGCAGTTACAAAACTGACAGAGACAGGCAAGCAGTCAGCCGAATTTTCGACTGACTGCTCACCGGTTCGGACGATTAAGCCCGCTATCAAAAGTGCAAGCTGCAAGAGCTTACTTGAGCTCGACAGATGCGCCGGCTTCTTCAAGCTGCTTCTTGATGTCTTCTGCTTCGTCTTTTGATGCGCCTTCTTTCAGTGTTGAAGGAGCGCCTTCGACCGCGTCCTTGGCTTCTTTCAGGCCAAGACCGGTGATCGTGCGGACGGCTTTAATGACAGCAACCTTGTTGCCACCGAAGCTCGTCAGAACGACATCGAACTCGTCCTTCTCTTCAGCAGCGGCGCCACCTTCAGCGGCTGCCGGACCAGCTGCGACTGCAACCGGTGCAGCGGCGGATACGCCCCACTCGTCTTCCAGCATCTTGACGAGTTCAACAACTTCCATGATCGGCTTTGCGCTCAGTTCTTTGAGCAGATCTTCATTTGACATTGCCATGTCTGATTTCCTCTTTAGTTCTTTGTTCCTGAGTCAGGAATAATTCAGTTAAAACCCGTTCAGGCCGCTTCCTGCGCTCCACGAGCGGACAGTGTCCGCGCGAGCATTGCAGAAGGCTCGGCCACAGTGCGTACCAGTTTGGACATCGGAGCAACCATCACTCCCAGCAGCATTGCGCGTGCCTGATCCAGCGTCGGCAGATCTGCCAATTTCGCGAGATCGGAGCCCGGCAACAGCTGCCCTCCGGCAGACAATGAAACTGCCTTGAGAGCTTCGTGTTCCTTGGCGAAGTCCTTGATAATCCTGGCGGCGGCACCTGGGTCATCTTTTGCAAACGCGAGCAGCAAAGGACCTTTGAGCGTGTCTTGCATGCACTCAAAGTCGGTCCCCTCAACGGCGCGTCGGGCCAGCGTGTTTTTCACGACACGCAGGTAAACTCCGGCGTTACGCGCTTCTTTGCGCAACTCCGTCATTTCCGACACCGTCAAGCCTCTGTACTCAGCCGCAACGGCTGTTACAGAGTCACCCGCAACCGCGTTTACCTCGGCGACAAGCGCTTTCTTGTCTTCGAGTCTTAATGCCATGTATACCTCCTGGCCTACGGTTACAAACAATCAGGAAAGAAGCTGTAAGCCGCTTTCCCACCAGTGGGAACTCCGTTCCCGGTCGGATGGCAACCGTTGCCAGTCATCTGACTCAAGTTCACCATCTGCACAGGCTTCGATTAAGGCCAAAATTCCGGCCACCTGTGGTCTTCGACGATTGCCGCGTCCCTGCGGCTTGCCTCGCCGGCTTTCACCGACTCAACAATCTGTGTTCCGGCGATTACGCCGGAGAATTCTTAGACGTCGACCGTTCCGCGATCGACCATCACGCCGGGCCCCATCGTTGAGGACACGGTCATCCGCTTGAAGTACGAACCTTTCGACGACGCAGGCTTCGCCTTCTTCAGATCGACGAGCAGCGCTTCGAGGTTTTCTTTCAATGCGCCGACTTCAAAGTCGACCCGACCGATCGGGCAGTGAATGATTCCAGCCTTATCCGTGCGGTAGCGCACCTGTCCAGCCTTCGCATTCTTGACCGCCGTTTCGACGTCCGCCGTGACCGTGCCAACCTTCGGGTTCGGCATCAGGCCGCGCGGACCGAGGATCTGGCCGAGCTGACCGACAACGCGCATGGCGTCCGGCGTCGCGATCACAACGTCGAAGTCCATCTGGCCGCCCTTGACGGTTTCGGCGAGATCGTCAAAACCGACGATGTCGGCTCCGGCTGCTTTCGCCTTGTCTGCGTTCTCGCCCTGGGCGAAAACAGCAACGCGAACCGTCTTGCCGGTGCCGTTCGGGAGAACCGTCGAACCGCGAACAACCTGGTCGGATTTGCGCGGGTCGACACCAAGGTTTACCGAAATATCGACGCTCTCGGGGAACTTGGCCGTTGCCAGTTCCTTGACGAGCTCCAGGGCTGCCTGGATGTCGTACTGCGTATTCGGATCAACCTTTTCACGCGCCAGTTTTTTACGCTTGCTAACAGTCGCCATTACTTCACTCCCTCGGTCTCGAGGCCCATGCTGCGCGCCGTGCCGGCGATCGTGCGTACCGCTGCGTCCATGTCGGCTGCAGTGAGGTCGGGCATTTTGGTCGTTGCAATTTCTTCGAGCTGCTCACGGGTTACCTTGCCCACCTTTTCGGTGTTCGGCGTACCGGAACCCTTCTTGACGCCCGCGGCTTTGCGCAGCAGAACTGCGGCCGGCGGCGTCTTCGAGACGAACGTGAAACTGCGATCCGAGTAAACGGTGATGATCACGGGAATCGGGAGACCCGGCTCGACGTTCTGCGTCTCAGCGTTGAACGCTTTGCAGAACTCCATGATGTTCACACCGTGCTGACCGAGCGCCGGACCAACCGGCGGCGACGGGTTTGCCTGTCCCGCAGGGACCTGCAACTTGATGTAGCTAGCGACTTTCTTCGCCATCGTATTTTCTCCTCGAGTTCAAACGCTGGTGTTTAAGGCCAGCTCCTCGTCAGTTGATGTGGGAGCGGCTTCAGCCGCGATCCCACAAGTTCTTTCAAAACCTTTAAGACTTCTCGACCTGGCCGAACTCCAGCTCGACCGGCGTCGGACGCCCGAGAATCTGCACGGCAACCTGCAGCCGGCTCTTCTCGTAGTTCACCGCTTCGACGACTCCGCTGAAGTCGTTGAACGGACCGTCCGTCACGCGTACGACTTCGCCCGGCTCGAACAGAACCTTCGGCCGCGGCTTGTCGACGCCTTCCTGGACGCGCTGCAGAATGCGATCTGCTTCCTTCTCGGTGATCGGTGCAGGACGATCGCTAGAACCGCCAATGAAACCGAGAACCTTCGGGACCTCTTTCACGAGGTGCCAGGTCTCATCGTCCATTTCCATCTGCACGAGCACGTAGCCCGGGAAGAACTTTCGCTCGCTCCGACGCTTCTGGCCTTCCCGCATTTCCACGACTTCTTCCGTCGGGACGAGAATTTCGCCGAACTTGTCCTCGAGGCCGAAGCGCTTGATGCGCTCTTCCAACGAGGTCTTCACCTTGTGCTCAAAGTTCGAGTAAGCGTGAACGATGTACCAGCGTTTAGCCAAGTCAGTAC
>CAWUHY010000171.1:0-6454 GCA_963922215.1 uncultured Gammaproteobacteria bacterium
GCCCCAACACCGCCACCGCGCGCCGCCTCTCCGCGTCCCGGAGACTGGCCGACCGATGTCGGCAACGGACGCAGCGCGTTAATCCTCGGAGCCGGTATCGCAGGCCTGGTCGCGGCGATCGAAATGCGCAAGCTCGGCTATGCCTGCACCGTCTTGGAGGCGCAAGCAACCGCCGGCGGACGCGTGCGGACCGTTCGCTCCGGCGACGTTGTCCGGGAAACGGACTCGACGCAGGTCTGCCAGTTCGACATCGACGACAATCTCTACTTCAACGCCGGACCCTCGCGCATCCCGCAGCACCACGAGTTCATCGTCGGCTACTGCCGGGAGTACGGCGTCGCGCTCGAAACCTTTATCAACGACAACCGCGGTGCGTGGCTGCATTCTCCGTCGCAGTTTTCCGGCGCGCCGCAGGTCGCGCGCCGACTGATCGCGGAAACTCGTAGCGGAATCTCGGCGCTCCTGTCGACTGCGATCAACCAGAATGCGCTCGACCAGGAGCTGACGGCGGCTGATCGCGCGAATGTGCTCACGCTGTTGCGCGAATACGGGGCGCTCGCGAGCGACGGTTCGGCGAATCCGACATCGCGTGCGGGCTTTCCGGGGCAGGAAAGCGTCGGCAGTCGCCAGCGCGATGCCGTGCTGTCCTTGCGGGATCTCACAGAGCTCGCCAGCTCCGTTTTCTGGGAGCAACGCCTCTCGTTTACGCACGGCCTGAACCAGCAACCGACGATGCTGCAGCCGGTCGGCGGCATGGACCGCATCACGAATGCGCTAGAGTCGGTCGCGAGCGCCGACATCGTCTACGAGGCACGCGTCACCGAAATCCGCAAGACAGCTAACGGCGCTCGCGTCGTCTACTCCGACAGTTCGGGTGGCTCAACGGCTCTCGACGCTGACCACTGCGTTGTTGCGCTGCCGGCAACCGTGCTCGCCGGCATTCCGAACGACTTCTCGACGGCTCACCAGGCGGAGATCGCCGGATTTCAGTATTCCTCGCCGGTGCGTCTCGCCTTTCAGGCACCGCGATTCTGGGAGGAGAATCATTCGATCTTCGGCGGCATCAGCTGGACGGACCAGGAGATTACGCAGATCTGGTATCCGAACCATGGCTTTCAGTCGGCAAACGGCATTCTTCTAGGCGCCTACATCTTCGGCGGATCGGCCGGCCAGACGTTTACGGCGCTGTCTCCGCAGCAACGGATTGATCGGGCACGCGCGCAGGCTTCCAACGTGCATCCGGAATTCAATACGCTCGCACAGCACGGCATTAGCGTCGCGTGGAACAAGGTTCCGTTCCAGCTTGGCGGTTGGGGGATCTCGACGCCGTCGACGCTGCTGCAAGCGGATGACGCGATTGTCTTCGCCGGCGAGCACCTGAGCACGCTGCAGGGCTGGCAGGAGGGCGCTGTCGTGTCTGCCTATGCCGCGATTGACCAGGTCGTGCAGCGCGATCTCGCGACTCCCTGAGCCTCGTTCGCAGACCAACGACGCTGCGTTGCCGCGCTGAGACGGCCCCAAACGTGTGACAGCGTTGTCAATCTTTGTCAGAATGCCCAGCGTCGGGACGCGGTCCCGAGCGCGTGTCGCGAGGCGCCGTCAACGGTCTGCGCGACGACACCAATCACACGAGACTTAAGGTGACAGGGGAACAGGATGAGCGCGGCGAACATGAAGGCTTACCCGGTGCTGACCGAAATGGGCGTCGAAAGCCCGAAGCAGATCGACAAGTACTACATCACGAGCATCAATCGCATCGACGTACTGCGCATCGTCTACGCGCGCCCCGATGAGTCTATCCTCCCGTCGAGCCGCAGCTACAAGTTTCCCCGCATCCAGGTCGAAAAGACGGAAGACGGTGAATCCAAGCCGGTGCCGCCGCGAATGCATCCCAAGCTCAAGGACGCGATCAAGGAGCTCGACATTATTCTTGAGGCGAAGACGTCCAAGCAGGATATCGTCGCGGAGATCCTCGGCGAGATCGAACTCCTGGAAGAAGACATCGCGCTGCGCAGCGAGTGCCTCAAAGTTCTCGTCGGCAAGATTCCCGAGGTTGAATGCAAGTAGAGAACGTCCTCGAGATGTAGAAAAAGACCTCCTTGCGAGGCCTTTTTTGTTGGCGGGTGTTGCTAAAGCGGTCGGCGGAACAGGAATTCCTGCATACCGTTTGAGAGCAATCGCGCGGTGTGAATCTCGAAGCCACCGAGCGCGTCCAGCAAATCTTCCGGCGAATAGCGTGGCGCATCGCGGAGTTCCTGCGCCGGTTTTGCATTCATCAGAGCACTGTCCGAGAGCGGCAGATACCGGCCCGGTGTGACCGTCATCGTTTTCTCAGAGTAAACGACCAACGCGTGTACAACGCCGCCGGGACGCATGCGCTTCCCGATGACGCGCATCAGTCCGCGAAGTGCATCGCGCGACAGGTAGTTGAACAGGTCCCAGGCGAAGACGACGTCTAGTTCTTCGGCCGCCCCGGGGCCGGGCAGTGCGCGCTCGCTGATCTCGATGCATTCGTCGAGAGACTCGGCTGCGTTCAGGCGATCGACATCGCCGAAAAAATTTAAGTCGGCGATGTCGGCGCGGCACGGCGAACGCGCAAGTAAAGCGAGGAGTTCAGTCGACGCCGCGCCGAGATCGAGGACGACCCGGCGGACGTCCTCGGAATGTCCGGTGACGATCTTCTCGAACAGCGGCGCGTGAATGCCTGCGGATGTTCCCGGCGTCGACTCGGAGCCAAGTTGTCGCGCGGCGGCTGGCGGCATGGTCAGCCGCTACTCGCGACCGCGCTGACTTTGTCCTTTCCGCCGGTATCTGTCTTGGCCGCGCTGGCTCGCGTTGGCTGATTTTCCTTCGGCTCAATGCCCGCCTTACCAAGCGCTTTTTCGACAGCCTTGGCGTCCATTTCGATCGATCCCTTGAAATGCGCGCCTTCTTCGATGCTGACGCGCGGCGCGACGATGTTGCCCTGGACGCGCGCGTTCAGATGCACGCTGACGCGCTCACTGGCGTAGAGGTCGCCGCGGGTTTCGCCGTCAACGGCGATCGATTTCGCGTAGACGTCAGCCTTGACCTTGCCTTCCTTGCCGATCGTCAGCGCGCTGTTGATGAGCTCGACGGTTCCGGTGACATCACCTTCGATCCGCAGGTCTTCGCCGCCGCGGAGGTCGCCGTAGATCTGGATTGACCGGCCGATCACGGCCGCTTCCTGTCCACGCCCGCTCGCCGTGCCGCGGGAGGCGCTGAATGACTTGTCCGATTCGGATTTGCGCGGCGCGAAATCATCGGCTCCGGCCTCGTCTTTTTTGGTTCGCTCAAACATGGTGTTCTCCATCCAATTTCCGGACGCAAGAACTATCATGCGTAAAAAAAACCGACAAGTGTCTCCAAAAAGCGACGCCGGGCGCGGCGCAACCGCGGAGGGACTACCAGGCGACCGGCTGTCCGTCGTATGACCAGTAGGTACCCGTATCGTCAACCGTCAGTTTCGCGATCGTCTCACGCATGGCGCTGACGGATTCGGACGGAGTCAGGTTGGCATTCGCGCCGCCCATGTCGGTCTGCACCCACCCGGGGTGAACAGCCGCAACGATAAATCCGTCGGCCTTCAGTTCCATGCCGAGCGTGCGCGACAGCATGTTCAGCGCGGCTTTGCTTTCGCGGTATCCGTAGAACACGCCGCTGGTGGTGTTCTCGATGCTGCCAAGACCGCTGGAGATGTTGATGATCGTTTTCGCTTTCGACTGCGCGACATTCGACAGCAGAGCCTGTGTCACTCGCGCAGGCCCCGTCGTGTTCACGGCGAGCGTACGGGCGTAGTCGTCGAAGTCGACCTCGTTAATCGAACTCACACGCGGGAAGATTCCGGCGTTGTTGATCAACAAATCGATCGGTTGTCCGTCGAGGGATTCGACAAGCGCGTCGATCGTGGACTGGTCAAGTACATCGAGTTCGAGAATCGTCGCGCCGGTCGCTCGTAGTTCATCAGCCGTTTCAGGATTTCTGGCGGTGCCGATGACGTTCCAGCCAGCGTCCGTGTATTGCTTCGCAAACTCGAGTCCGATTCCCCTGTTCGCGCCGGTAATCAATACCGTCGACTTTTCGTCCATTCCCGCGTGGTCGTGAGCGCGCGCTGCAGGGTTCAATGCAGCGGTCAGAGAGAGTCCGATCGCGAGCAAGATAAGTGATCGTAAGAGCGCCATGATTTTCTCCTCGAAAGCTGTCGCAAAACCGTACCACGCAGACTGTCAGATTTCGCGTGAGACAGCCCGAGCGATTTGTAAGTTAATGTAATCCGGCTCGCAGAGCGCCGCGCGGCATGGTGCAATCGACACTGTTTTGTACTGCTGGTTCCCAATGAACGACTCCGTTTTCGACATCGAACTCAAAAACGTCCGGCGCGTATTTCGCGAGGGACAATCGGAAAAAACGGTTCTCAACGACGTGACACTGTCCGCCCGCCGCGGCGAGTCGGTCGCGATTCGCGGGCGCAGCGGATCCGGCAAGTCGACGCTGCTGAACCTGATTGGAGGCATCGATGCACCCGACAGCGGTGAAGTCGTCGTCGCAGGCGAGACGCTGACGTCGATGAGCGAGAGACAGCGAACATTTTTCCGGCGGCGCAACATCGGCTTTGTTTACCAGGCCTTTAACCTCATTCAGACCCTGAGCGTTGCGGACAACATCCGGCTCGTCCTCGAACTGAATGGCACCGGGCGAAGCGCGTCGTCGCAAAGGGTTCGCGAACTGCTGGGATCCGTCGGCCTCGCCGATCGAGGCGACAGCTATCCGGACGTTCTGTCGGGAGGCGAGCAGCAGCGCGTCGCGGTCGCGCGCGCCCTCGCAAACAGTCCGCGCGTCCTGATCGCGGACGAGCCGACCGGCAATCTCGACGATGACAACGCAGACCGGGTGATGGAGCTTCTGCGGTCACTCGCCCGGGACAACGGGAGCACGATGGTCATCGCGACGCACAGTGCCCGGCTTGCAGCGATTTGCGACCGGGTCGTGCAACTGTCCGGAGGTCGGTTAGACGAGCAGGGCGACAAATGAAACCCACGATCGTCCGTGCATCCTGGCGCTATCTCAGTCGTCATCCCTGGCAGCTGCTCCTGTCCGTCCTCGGAGTCAGTATCGGCGTTGCAGTGATCATTGCTGTCGATCTCGCAAACGCCAGCGCACGAAAATCTTTTTTGATGTCGATGGAGGCTGTGACCGGTCCGACGACGCACCAGATTATCGGAGGTTCCAGAGGCGTTTCTGATTCGGTCTACGCGTCCTTACGAACCGACCACGGCTTCACAGAAATCGCGCCCGTCGTTTCCGGCGAGGTGCTGGTTGACGATCGGTTGTTCGAGCTTGTCGGCGTCGACCTGTTCGCCGAACAGGGCATGCAGCGTTTTACCTCGGATTTCGTTGGCGGAGATCAGCTCTTCGCCGACTGGTTGATTCGGCCGGGCGCCAGCGTTCTTTCGTCGCGCACCGCGGATACTTTCGGACTTGAGACGGGCGACACATTCCGCGTCGTCGCCAACGGCAATGAGTTCGAAGCGCTGTTGGTCGCGGTTGTGGACGATGGTGGTTCTACCGCTTTGGATGACTTTCTCGTCGTCGACATCGCAACGGCACAGGAATGGTTGAACCAAGCGGGATTCTTAAGTCGAGTCGACGTTCGCGCGACCGATCAGGGTCTTGCTGACGCAATCGAGGCGGCGTTGCCTGCCGGCGTGCGAATGCTGACGGCGGAGGGCCGGACGCAGAGCACTCTCGATCTCAGCGCAGCCTTCATGACCAACCTGCAGGCGATGAGCCTGCTCGCGCTGCTGGTCGCGATCTTCCTGATCTACAACGCCGTGAGTTTTTCGATTCTGCAGCGTCGCCGGCTGATCGGAAATCTCCGCGTACTGGGCGCGACCCGGCGCGAGGTGCTCGCGCTTGTCCTGATCGAGGCTGCCTGCATCGGTCTCGTCGCTTCGCTGCTGGGGCTGTTTCTCGGCACGCTGTTGGGGGAGAAACTCCTCGAGCTCGTCTCCCGCTCGATCAACGATTTGTATTTTCGCGTCAGCGCGACCGATGTGTCGCTCGACACGTTCACGCTGACGAAAGGTATGGCGGCGGGCATTTTGACCTCGCTGCTCGCGTCGCTCATCCCGGCGCTCGAAGCTTCGTCCTATCAGCCGCGCATGGCGCTGGTTCGCTCTGACATCGAACGCCGGACCATGACGCTGCTGCCGTGGCTGACCGCCGCAGGCGTCCTGCTCATGTTGTCCGCAGCCGTCGTTCTGGAGTTTTCCGGACGCAATCTCGTTGCGGGGCTAACGGCCGTGTTCATGCTGATCTTCGGCTTCGCGCTGTGTGTGCCGATTCTTGCACGAGTGGCGGCGACTGCGCTGGCCGTCGTCGGCGGGCGAATCGGCGGGGTGCTGGCGCGCCACGCGATTCGCGGAATCTCCGTCAG
>CAWUHY010000172.1:0-6434 GCA_963922215.1 uncultured Gammaproteobacteria bacterium
CCGCGACGGATTTCCGTTGCCACCTGCCTGTACCTACTACCTGAAATTCTCGGGCGACAAGATCTACGGGCGCAGCCCGGAGGGTCATGCGGCCTTGCACGGCGAGGACGGCTCACTGTTGCAAACCGGCGCACGCGTAATCGTGCCCGGACTCGCCGACACACTCGAGCAACTCGCACGGGAAGGCGTCCGCGACTTTTACGAAGGCGACATCGCGCGACGCATCGTCGAGCACTGCGAGGCCGGCGGCGGCCTTTTAAATGCTGACGATCTCAAGCATTACGCGCCGATCGCCCGGCCGTGCCTGTCCACTCGCATCGGCGACTGGACGGTCGCAACCAATCCGCCACCCGCTGTCGGCGGCGCGGTCTTGTTTGCCATGCTGAAGAGCTTCGGCAAGGACCCGATCAGTCGCTGGACGCCGGCGGAGACATCACGCCTCGCGGCAACCCACGCCGCCGTCCTTGATTACCGGAAGCGCCATCTCGACCTTGCGGACGACCGCAGCGAGGCGGCGAAGGAACTGCTTGGACTCGCAGAGAGCGGCAAACTGCTCGACCACCATTTGTCCTCTTCCACGGTGCACACATCTGCCGTCGACTCTCAAGGCCTAGGCTGCGCGATCACCGCCTCGTCGGGATACGGGTCCGGCGAAATTCCGCCGGGCACGGGTCTGTGGTTGAACAACTGTCTGGGCGAGCTCGAGCTGAATCGACGCGGGCTTTCTGCCGGTCCGCCGGGAACGCGCCTGCCGTCGAACATGACGCCGACCGTCTGTCGCCGCGCATCCACGACAATCGCGATGGGTTCGCCGGGCGCGGATCGCATCACGAGTGCGCTTCACCAGTTCATCGTGCATGCACTGCAGCGCGGACTTTCGCTGTCCGAGGCGATTGCAGAGCCGCGGCTGCATGTGGACATGATCGCCGATTCGCCGCGGCTGATGCTCGAGCCTGATGTTCCCGATCCCGAGTCGCCCCTCGTGCGTGAGGTATTCGACGCGCAGTCGATGTACTTCGGTGGCGTCGCGGCCGCGTCCTACGACCACGATGACGGTTTTGACGCCGCAGCAGACCAGCGCCGCGAGGGCGGCGTATTCGTCTCGGCCGGCGCAACAGACTAAGACAACCTCGACGGCGCGACCGGCATCCGTTAACTTGCCGCCTGACGAGCCGCAGCCGAGCTGCGAGCTCTGGCATCAAGCGCATGGAGCCGCCAGTGAGCGACGAATTTTTGCAAGACCACCTACCGGATGAACTGCCGGGCGATCCTCTTCCGTGGGTCGAGGCATGGCTCGACCACGCGACGGCGAATCGCGTCCAGCCAAACCCCAACTCGATGACCCTGTCGACGGTCGACGCCGCGGGCCGTCCATCGTCGCGCGTTGTCCTGTGCAAACGCCTGGACACGGACACCGGCTGCTTCGTGTTCTACACGAACTACACGTCGCGGAAGACGGAAGAACTGTTCGCACGTAGCGATGTTTGCCTGAATTTCCACTGGGACACGCTGGGGCGCCAGATCCGCGTCGAGGGTGTTGCCGTCAAGTCGCCGGTCGAGGAAAGCGACGCTTATTTCGCGAGCCGGCATCCCGGGAGTCAGCTCGGCGCGTGGACGAGCGACCAGAGCGCGCCGCTCGAGTCCCGACAGGCTCTTAAAACGCAGTTTCGCGAACGGGCCGACTCACTCGGCGTCACGTTGAACGACGCCGGATCACCCGTGGATGGTTCGGTCATTCCGCGTCCGCCGCATTGGGGCGGGATTCGTGTCTACGCGCGGGCGATCGAACTCTGGGTCGACGGCCAGCATCGCATTCACGATCGCGGACGCTGGGAACGCGAGCTCTCTGTCAGCGACGCGTCCAACTTAAAGCTCGGCGACTGGTCCGCGTCGCGGTTACAGCCGTAAGATGATCGGCGTTTCGGAAGAACGCGCGCGGTGCCCGTTCTGCGGCGAACCGATCAGCCTGCTCATCGACCTGTCCGCGGGCGAGCAGTCCTACATCGAGGACTGCCAGGTGTGCTGCCGGCCGATGCAGGTGTCGGTCGATGTCGAGAACGGGGAGCTTCTGACGCTGAATGTCGACTGTGCGAGCTAGCAGCCTGTTGAAAAAGTATTTGGACCTCAGTCAAATGCACAGCACGCCGATCAAGGCAGGCCTCGCTGTAAAGGGTGGGTCCCTTTGCAAGAGGCCTAACGCCGAGCGGCGTGCTGTGCATTTGACCCGCAGGGCGCGACGGTTAAGGGCGTCAGCTTTGTTGCTCACCTTGCAAAGGGTCCCGACCTTTGCGGCGGCGAGCGCCGCGCTGTCGCCCTTAACCGTCGCGCTGAGATCGCAACTACTTTTTCAACAGGCTGCTAGCGTTTTCGGCATCCTTCTGTTCCTCGCGGCGAGCGCACGCGCTGACCTCGTGCTGTCTGAGGGAACAAACCTCGCAGTCGACAGCCACCCGGAACAGGGAATCATTTTCGATCTGCTGGGCGGCCTGTGGCTGCTTGAAGACGGAAAAACCAATGCGCGTGCCTTGCTGGACATCGACGAAGGCGTCGCGCGTCCGCGCTGGTCGCCTGACGGTCGCGCGATCGTCTTCGAAAAAAACCGTGAGATCGTCCTGTTCAATCCGGGGACAGGCACGAGTCGACCGCTGGCGGCCGGCGCTCGGCCCCGCTGGCACCCGGACGGCGAACGCATCCTGTTCGCCGCACCCGACAGGACCGGCCGTCGTCAGCTCTTCGAGATCGATGTCGCAACGGAGCTTGTCTGGCAGCTTACGCACGACGATGCGGACGTCCTGGAGGGCGCCTGGTCGGCGGACGGCACCCGTCTCGCGTTCATCACACTGAACGGGACAGGCTATGGCCTGCATCTGCGCGGCCCCAACGGTGAGACTCAACTCTTCGAGTCGCCAGAGCGTTTGAGTTCGCCATCCTTCCGACCCGACGGCAGCCTCATCACGTTTGTTCGTCACGGCGAGCGCTTGACGGTCGAGATGGCGATCCTGTCGACGCCTGTCCTCGTGCGAACGCTCGTGCGCGAACCCGACCTCTTCGACAGCCCGGTCGTCTGGCGGGACCGGCTGCGCATGCTGTACGCGGCGAACGGGAAGATCCGGCGACGAGAATTCAACAGCTGGATTCCGCGCAGCGTCCCGTTCCGGGCGTCGGTCGCAAGTGCTGCTGCCACGACGCCAGGCTACGAGTTGCCCGCACCGGCGGAGTCGGGCGAGGCCTGGGTCCTGCGCGTCGGCCGATTGTTCGACGGGCAGCAAACAACCTGGCGCGAGAACCGGGATATCGTCATTCGCGGCGAGGCGATTGTTGCTGTCGAGCCGACGCGTGAGCGCGATGGCATGCAGGTCATCGCCATGCCCGGTGCCGTCGCGATACCGGGATTGATCGATAGCTGCGGACATGCGACTGGCAGCCCCGCAGATCAGCAAGCGCTGCTGCGTTCCGGCGTGTTAACGCGAATCGCGACCGAGCCGGGCTTCGTGTCGAACGAACTCGCGCCGCGCCAGCTTGTGCCGGACTGCGGCACATCCGTCGCGGAACGCCAGTATGTCTGGCAACAGACGCGACAAACGTCGCCGCGCGGACAGCACTACGACGACTCGGCCTTCAATCGCTCGGGGGCACGCTCACTCTTCCTGTCCGGTATTGCAGCGGCGCCAAACGCGACCGACAGCGATCCTGAAAGCGCGACCGGCGCGTCCCGAATTGACGACGCGGGCCAGGTCGCACTCGCAACGGCCACGAACGGCTGGCCCGTGGCGACCGCCGTGCTCGCAGAACTGCACGCGCTGGGTCTCGAGTCTGGACATGAGCTTGACGCTCTGCGAACGGCGACCGGACTCGCCGCCGATTATCTCGGTCTCGACGGTCGAATCGGCGAGATTCGTGCCGGCGCGTACGCGGACCTGGTGCTGCTGGCCGGCGACCCGGCGCGCCACCTTGCAACGCCGATTGCGATTGTCAAAAACGGGCGGCTAATCAGTCGTCGCGCGCTCGACGACGACTGAACTGTCGGAATACTTTACAGCTTATGGAAAATTAGGGGGGCTCTGCACGCGCGCGGATGGACGGGGCGACACAGCAATGCCGTATGTGTGCCGTTTGGCACGCCGACTGTTCCGATTCCGGAAAAAGCGTTCGAAAAATCAACAGCTTGGCGTCGGTATTGAATGGAGTATGATTGAGCGAAACGGAAATTCTGTCGGTTTTTTTTACAAATCAACCGTCATCGGGCGATGGCGTAAGGGCGAAAATCGGCTAAGGCCTTGAATTGGTGCAGTTGATTCATTGTCTGGCACAAGTCTTGCTTTTTACCCTCTGCCCAAGCGAAGTGTAACTGCAACGTAAGGCACATAACGGACAGCTCAAGGATTTAGACGCCAGAAGAAAAATAACGACAAAAACAAAAAGATCCAGATCCCATAACAATTAGAATCACTGATCCGGCCGACCGATTTTGCAGTTACCTCTTTTGAAAAAAAGAGAGATTAGCCCCGCCATTCGCGGGGCTTTTTGTTGGTCGCGTCATTCGTGGCGAGCACAGAACTACCCGGAGCAAATTGACGCGTGAAAGCCGCTTGCGGGTCTCGTGGGCCGCCCGTAGTCTGTGCGTTCTCGAAAGGAGACGTCCATGAAGCACCTGTCTGTCGCCCTGGTCCTGCTCGCGCTTTCTGGCTGCGCGGAGCCGACCGCTGACTATTCCGAATACAGCATCGCCGAGCTGCACGACGCGATGCATCGCGATGAGCTCAGCGCCGAAGAACTGGTCGGCTGGTACCAGGATCAGATCGCGGCTATCGACCAGTCCGGCCCGATGCTGAACTCGGTCATTGAGCTGAATCCGGACGCGCTGACGATTGCGCGTGCGCTGGACGAGGAATGGCAGGAGTCCGGACCGCGCGGCCCCATGCACGGGATTCCGGTTCTTTTGAAAGCGAATATCGACACGGCCGACCGAATGCGGACGACGGCCGGCTCGCTCGCGCTGGAAAACCACATCGCCGAGGAAGACGCGTTCCTGGTCAAGCGCCTGCGCGACGCAGGGGCCATCATTCTCGGCAAGACAAACCTCTCCGAGTGGGCGAATTTTCGATCGACGCGCAGCTCGTCGGGCTGGAGCTCCGTCGGCGGCCAGACGAAAAACCCTTACGACCTGACGCGCAACCCCTGCGGCTCGTCCAGCGGCTCCGGTGTCGCCGTCGCAGCAAACCTCACGGCCGTCGCCGTCGGAACAGAAACGGACGGGTCAGTGGTCTGCCCCTCGGGCATCAATGGCATCGTCGGCATCAAGCCGACGCTCGGACTTGTGAGCCGGAGTGGCATCATCCCGATCGCGCACAGCCAGGACACGGCCGGACCGATGGCGCGCAGCGTTCGCGACGCCGCGATTCTCCTGACCGCGATGACCGGCAAGGACATGAACGATCCGGATTCAGCCGCGTCGCCAGACCCCGACGAAGACTACGCCTCCGGTCTTGCTGCCGACGGCCTCGACGGCAAGCGCATCGGCGTGATCGCGACCTACTACGGCGCGGGCGCGAATCCGGGAGTCCAGGCGCTGTTTGAACAATCGATCGAGACCATCGCGGCGCAGGGTGCGACGATCGTGCCGGACCTTGAAGTCGATATCTCCGATGCCATGGCCGCCGAGGGGACCGTGCTGCGCTACGAATTCAAGCACGACCTGAACGCCTACCTCGAGAACGCCGGCACGGCAGTCGCGTCGATCGACGACGTCATCGAGTTCAACGAAGACAATGCGGATACGGTGATGCCGATTTTCGGCCAGGAACGCATGCTGTCTTCGGCCGAGAAAGGAACGCTTGACGATCCGGAATACCTCGAAGCACTCGACAGAAGCCGAAACGGCGCACGCGAAGCGTTGATTGCCGTCATGGACGAACACAATCTCGACGCGCTGATCGCGCCGACGAACAGTCCGGCATGGAAGACCGATCACGCCAACGGCGACCATTACCTGCTGTCGAGCTCGTCGTTTGCCGCAGTCTCAGGCTTTCCGAACGTCACGGTCCCGGCGGGTTTCGTCTCGGACCTGCCCATCGGGCTGTCCTTCATCGGCAAGCGCTTCGAGGACAAGGCACTGATCGAGATTGCGTACGCCTTCGAGCAGGCGAGCAAGGCGCGCAAGCCGCCGGCACTGGTTCAAGGCGAGTTCTGAGCCGTCACGCAGACTGAGAACCGGCTCCCAGCGAGGAGCCGAGTTTCGTGGCTAAATGCGACGCATGTTTCGCGCGATTCGCATTGCTGTCTTGCTGTTCATCCTGCTGTTCGTGTCTCTGAACGCGTGGCTCACGTCTGCGCAGACGACGGACTGGGATCACAGCCTGCGAGTCATGGTCTACCCGATCAATGCCGACGGCAGCGAGGAAAGTCAGAAGCAGATCGAGCGCCTCTCGGTCGAC
>CAWUHY010000173.1:0-6389 GCA_963922215.1 uncultured Gammaproteobacteria bacterium
CACGGAAGAGTTCGACGACCACGTCATCGTGCACGAGTGGGGCCACTACTTCGAAGACAACTTCTCGCGTTCCGACTCCACCGGCGGACCGCATGCGATCGGCGACCGGATCGATGCGCGCCTCGCCTTCGGCGAAGGCTGGGCGACCGCGCTGGCCGGCATTGCGCTCGAAAATCAGCTCTACTGTGATACCGGTCCGGCTGGCAGCCAAAGTGGCTTCGGCATAGGCGCCGAAAGCGGGAGCTTCGACCCACGCGGCTGGTACGACGAACTCTCGATCGTGCGATTTATTTACGACTTGTGGGATACCGATGACGAGGGCGGCGACCCGGGCTCGATCGGTTTCGGTCCGATCTACAATGTGATGACTGGCGAGCAGGCGGGGACGGAGGCCTTCACGACGGTCTTTTCATTCGCGACGGAATTGCGCTCGCAGCTGAATTCAGCGGACCGAACATTCCTGGACTCGCAGCTCGTCCGCGAAGATATGAACCCTGTCGGCCTCAACATCTGGGGCGAGGGCGAGCTTAATGATCGCCGGGACGCCGAATTCAACCGCGACGTGCTGCCGATCTACACGGATGTACCGCTCGACGGCACGACGATCAATATCTGCACGAATTCCGACTACGACGACGGCCGCGACGGCAACAAGTTGGCGGAGCGTCGCTTTCTGCGGATGACAGTTGTTCAGGGCGACATCTATGACGTCACGATCCGTGCGACGACCTCGTTGCCGCCGGATGATCCGGCTGACGAGCGCGATCAGAGCGATCCCGATATCTTTATCTACCGGAACGGAACTATCGTCGCGGCAGGCACGAGCGGGGACGCCAACGAAGAGATTTTCCCGACGCAGAACTTCCTTTCACCGGGTATCTACGTCGCAGATCTGATGGAGTTCCGCTATCGTGACGACGACAGCCCGACCGATTTCCCCGAACAGATTTGTTTCGACGTCTCGATGGCGCCGCAATAGGACTTAAACGATGCCAAAAATTCACACTTCGGTTTTCGCGATTTCAATCCTGGTGCTGGCCGGCTGTGGCACGGCAGACAACGTCGAGGACGCGGCGCAGTCCGCCGAAGTCGACGTTTCAGGTGATGCACCAGCCGTCAGCTACACGCCGAAAGGCGACCCGGAATCCTTTATCGGAAAGCCTAAAGGCCCGGTCACAATCGCGTATCGCGTGATTGGCGAGCCCGTCGTCGGTCAGCCGGTCACGATTGATCTCAGGCTGGCGTCGAACATGGGTGCAGCGCCGGTCCAGCTCGACGTCCGCATTCCCGATTCCACCGCGCTGGAGATGCCGCAGGATCAGCCTGCGTCCGTCTCGCTCGCGGCTCCCGGCGACGAAACCCCGTTCGGGCACCAGCTCACGGTTGTTCCGCAGCGGGAAGGACGCCTGTACCTGAACGTCTCGGCGTCGATGGACACGCCGGACGGCACAATGTCGACGGTGACGGCGATTCCGCTGCAGGTCGGCGAGGGTGGCCGCGTGCTGCAGGAAAACGGCACGCTTCAGACGACTCCCGAGGGTGACCTGATCCGGTCGCTGCCAGCGAATTAGGCTGGCTCAAGAAGAATCGGGGCTGAAGCCAACTCAAAGGCTTTGTCTTACTCACCGAAACAGAACATCCCGATCGAAAATGCCGGTGCCGGAGTCAAGAGAAGATCCCGATTCCTTCATTCGGGGCTGAAGCCCCTCCCACAGCGGGCTGTGTGACCGGGCTCTCGCCCGCGTGTGACACATTCCTGCAAAACCTGCTGTAAGTCACAGAATGGCAAGTGAATTCCGTCTACGGTTAACCACTGAATCAACCGACCTCGTTTAACCGAAACCACCTTGCAAGACGCAAGCGTGCAGACGGGGCCGTTCGGAAGAGCGTGGAATGAGCCAAGACCTGCGGGAACAGATTCGCCAAGCGGCTGAAGCCTCGGAGAATGGGAAGACGAATTTCTCCGAACTTCTGAGCCTCGTCGATGCGTATTACGAGCGCATGGAACAGACGATCAACCAGTCGATCGCTGCGACCACCCCCATCGAGACCATATTCGACAGCGTCACCGAAGCGCTGCTCTCCGTCGATCCGGAAGGCGTCATTCGCGTCTGCAATAAGGTCTGCGCGTCCTATTTCGGACTGACGAAGGACCAGCTGATCGGCTCGCGCATCGAGCACCTCCTGCCCTCGGCGAAAGGGCAGCCGCTCGAAGAATTCATTGCGCCGTTCCTCAACGATCCGGAAGCCACGCAGCCGGTCGCGTTCTCGCACGACATCGCAGCACGCCGTTCCAACGGTGACGCGTTTGACGTCGAGATCAGCGCAAACCGGATCAGCACGATGGAAGGGCACGTCTTCGTCATCAGCCTGCGCGACGTGACCGGCCGCAAGCGCGCCGAGGAGACGCTGCGCGAGAACGAGGAGCGCTATCGCATCCTCGTGGAGAACGCACCTGAGGCGATCGTCGTCTACGACCTCGACTCGGATCGGCTGATCGACGCGAACGACAATGCCTGCCGCCTGTTCAAGATGTCGCGTCGGGAGCTGCTGTCTGTCGGCCCCCGCGCCATCAGTCCGGAGATGCAGCCGGACGGCACGCCGTCTTTCGGGATCCGACGTGGTCATGTGGACCGCGCGCTGAAGGGCGAACACCCGACGTTTGAGTGGCTGCACGTCGACTCGTCGGGGCGCGAGTTCCCGTGCGAAGTCCGCTTCAGCCGAATGCCATCGGCGAACAAGCGTTTGATCCGCTGCGGCATCACCGACATCGGCGAGCGCAAGCGCGATGAGTCGATCGCATTCGCGCAGAACAAGATTCTGGAAATGATCGCGTCCAGCGTTCCGAATCGTCGGACGCTGCGAGCGATTTGCCGTTTCGTCGAGCGGGTTGGTGACGACCTGACCGGCGCGATCATGCAGTACGACGAGGAGGCGAACGCGCTCGGTCTGATTGAAGCGCCGTCGCTTCCCGACAGCCTGCGCCAGCGCCTCGACTTCGTTCCGGCAGAGCAAAACGAGATAACCTGTGCGCAGGCGATCTGCAGTGATCAGGACCGGCTCTGCGAAGACATCGCAAGCGAAGACGCCTGGGCGACACGAATTGAATACGTTGAAGAAGCCGGCGTCAGCGCCGTCTGGTCGTTCATCATGTGGGGAGCGCTCGGACATATCATCGGCACCTTCGACGTCTACTGCCGACAGGCCCGGCCGCCGACGACGGACGAGCTCGACAAGCTGAGTCGTATGGCGCGCCTTGCCGGCATCGCCATCAAACGGCAGCAGGACGAGGATCGGCTGAGGACCAGCGAGTCGCAGTACCGCGGCCTGTTCGAGAATACGGTCGACGGCGTCTATATCGCGTCGCGCGACGGTGAATTGATCGCCGCGAATCCTGCGCTCGTCGAAATGCTCGGCTACGAGTCCGAAGACGAGCTCAAGTCGCTTGGTTCGACGCTGCACCTCTACGTCAATCCGATCGATCGAGAGCGAGTGTTTGCGCGACTCGAGGCAGAGGGTGTCGTCAAGAATTTCGAGTACCGCCTGAGGCGACGGGATGGTTCCACGCTGGTCGTCCTGGAGAACGCACGCGCGGTGCGCGACGAAGACGGCGTCATCGTTGCGCACGAGGGATCGATTACCGACATCACGGAGCGCAAGCGCGCCGAGACGCGCGTATTCGAAGAGAAAGAACGCGCGCAGGTGACACTACAGTCCATCGGCGACGGCGTCATCACGACCGATGCGGAAGGCCGCGTCGACTACATCAATCCCGTCGCGCAGGATCTCACCGGCTGGGACATGCGCAGCGCGTCGGGCCGCTCAATCGACGAGATCATGACGATCGTCAACGAGAACACACGCGCCACGCTCGACAATCCCGTCCGTCGTTGCCTTTCCGAAGGGCGCATTATCTCGCTGGGCGCAAACTCGATCCTGATCAAACAGAACGGCGACGAAATCCCGATCCAGGATTCGGCGGCACCGATTCGTGATCGCATCGGCAACATCATCGGTTCGGTCATGGTCTTCCACGACACGAGCAAGGAGTCGCGGCTGTTCCGGCAACTGAGCTACCAGGCCTCGCACGATTCGCTCACCGGATTGATCAATCGCACCGAGTTCGAAAACCAGGTTGTCGCATCGCTCGGCAAGCTCAAGGAAGACCCGGAATCGACACACGCGCTGCTGTTCGTCGATCTCGACCAGTTCAAGATCGTCAACGATACCTTCGGGCACAACGCCGGAGACGAGCTGCTCCGCCAGCTGTCGAAGCATTTCCAGAACTGCATTCGGTCGACCGACATCCTGGCGCGGCTCAGCGGCGATGAATTCGGCATCCTGCTGCAGCGCTGCGAGATTGAGCGCGCGACAGAAGTTGCAGAATCAATTCGCTCGTCTGTTGAGAACTTCCGCTTCGAATGGCAGGACTCGTTCGCCTCGGTTCGCTGCTCAATCGGCATCGTGTTGATTGATGCCAGCAACGATGATGTGGCGAATATCATGAGCTGCGCCGACATCGCCTGTTATGCGGCGAAGGACTCTGGACGAAACCAACTCCACATCTACCGCGAGAGCGACGGCTCGATGCGACTTGAGGAGATGAAATGGGTGTCCCGAATTTCGAGCGCGGTGGAAGAGGACCGTTTCGAACTGTTCTTCCAGCCGATCATTGGTATCGGCGGCAAACGCAGCAACCATGCCGCGCACTTTGAACTGCTGCTACGCATGCGCGACGAAAACGGCGATCTCGTCAGCCCGAATCTCTTTATCCCCGCCGCTGAACGCTACAACCTGATGTCGATTCTTGATCGCTGGGTCGTCCGTAATGCACTTGCCAATCTCGCGGATCACAGCGAAGGCGAAGAAGCGCGTTACACGATCGCGATCAACCTGTCCGGCAACTCCCTGAGCGAGGATCGTTTCCTCGACTTCGTGATCGAGGAGCTGGAAAACCAGAAGCTCGCGAGAGGGGCGGTCTGTTTCGAAATCACGGAGACGGCGGCGATTTCCAATCTCGCGCGAGTCGTGCATTTTATGCAGGAGCTGAAAAAGCTCGGTTGTAAATTCTCGCTCGACGATTTTGGCAGCGGCCTGTCGTCGTTTACCTATCTCAAGAATCTTCCTGTCGACTTCCTGAAAATCGACGGACACTTTATTCGTCACGTGGCCGAAGACTCGGTCGACGAAAGCATGGTCAAGGCGATTGCCGAGGTCGGCAAAGCGATGGGCATTGCAACGATTGCGGAGCGCGTCGAGAGCAAGGCGGTCATCGAGAAGCTGGGTGAGATCGGCGTCGAGTTCGCACAGGGCTACTTCATTGCTCGTCCGACCAGTGTGGCCGACTTTGAGCCCTGGAGAACGGATGGGGCGCTGCTGCTGGCTTGAGTCAAGTCGGCTGTGGGAGGGACTTCAGTCCCGATCATCGCAAGATCGCGGATGAATCCGCTCCCACAGTGGCTATGCTAAATCGAGCGCTAACCCGCTCCCACCGTTCGCGGCGATGCGCTACACTCGCCTCAGATGAACGCTAGTCCTCCCTTGCTCAAACCGCACGAGCCCTCACCGTTTCGCGTCCTGAATCCGGACTCCGAACGCCCGATGCTGCTCGTTTGCGACCACGCCAGCTCCACGATTCCCGAAGAACTCGACGGTCTCGGGCTTGATCCGTTTGCGCGCCGCTGCCATCTCGCAGTCGACATCGGCGCGGGCCCCGTCACGGAGCGCCTCGCGTCCAGCCTGATGGCGACTACGGTTCTGTGCGGCTATTCGCGGCTGGTTGTCGACTGTAATCGCGGGCTGCTCGACAACGGTGCCTTCCTCGCCTTTGGCGATGGCATCATCGTGCCGGGTAACACGGCATTAAAGCAGGCCGAGAGGAAGCGTCGCGCTGAGGCTATTTATTGGCCCTACCACAAGCAGATCGACGCGCAGATCAAGCGTCTGCAGAAGGCTGGTGTCACGCCGCTTTTCGTCTCCATCCACAGCTTTACGCCTGTGCTGAACGGCGAGTCGCGCCCGTGGCAGATGGGCGTGTTGTGGGATAAGGATGAAACGTCGGCAAGGCTGCTCATCGAAGGTTTGCGCGCGGAGGGATTCCTGGTCGGCGACAACGAACCGTATTCCGGTAAGGCGCCGCAGGACTACACGATCGACCACCACGCCGAGGGCGCAAACCTGCCGCACATCGCGCTCGAGATTCGGCAAGACCTGATTACCCATCCGGAAGGACAGGAGCGGATCGCAAGAATCCTGCACGGTGTTATCGGGTCGATACCGGGCGAACTGAGGCTCAAAAAGCACGCATAAAAAACACAGGGGGACACAGATGGAATCGAAGCATCCGGCGTTTACACTTGGTGTTGAAGAGGAATATCTGCTGGTCGACA
>CAWUHY010000174.1:0-6365 GCA_963922215.1 uncultured Gammaproteobacteria bacterium
GCGCCGGGCGAGCCGGCGTCTAAAACGCTGGCGCGTTTTGTCGAACCGGGGGGTTGAACCCTCCATCGGGGGCGCCGTACAAAGAAAAAGACCCGCCGGGGGCGAATTCTGTCCGTATGGCTTGTCGTGAAGGGGATGGATTCGGATCGCCTTTGGGCGATCCTCACCCCTGCGGGGCGCCGGGCGAGCCGGCGTCTAAAACGCTGGCGCGTTTTGTCGAACCGGGGGGTTCGATCCCTCCATCGGGGCGCCTTACAAAGAAAAAGACCCGCCTGGGGCGGGTCTTTTTCTTTGTATGGCGTCCCCAAGGGGATTCGAACCCCTGTTACCGCCGTGAAAGGGCGGTGTCCTAGGCCTCTAGACGATGGGGACTGGGATGGTGCTGGCTTTAAATTGCTGCTCTGGCGTAGCTGGCTTCAGGCGCTTCGCGCGTCGCGCGGGCCGAGCCTGCCGTCAGAGACCGCGGAACTTTACGGACAGTGTCTCTCACTGTCAAGACTCGGAAACCTTGTTGATCACGGGCGCCTGAAGCGGATTGCTTCGGCCGCAAACTATGCGTTCGCGAACGCTGGCGTGACTCGATCAGGCGTGAACAGCCGAATACGCTTCCAGCCATCGCGTGAAGTAGCCGCCTTCCGTCCTGCTCAGCCGTTCGACCATCGGCTCAAAATGCCGAATGAGCTCCTCACGAAGGCGATCCGGCATCGGTTTTGCAAACGAGGGATTCGCCTTCGCGCTGCGCTTCCCACCCTTCCTGACCGGCTCGAACGCCGAGACACCGAGAAACTCCTGCACGCGTGAGAGGAATCGATCGGGATCGTCACGCATTTCGTCAAAGAACAAGCTCAGAAATTGTTGACCCGGGAACACACTTCGCCATCGCGAGAGTATGGACTCGTAGTTGGACTGCTGCTGAATGACATCCGCGAACGCGAGCGCTCGGAGTGTCTCGTGCGGTTTATCGGTGAGGGGCTCGCCGCCGCGTTTTTCGTGGTACTTGATCAACGACCACGCTCGCTCGACCGGGTCGCGCATGATGAACAGAAGTTTGACGTCGGGCATCAGCAATTTCAGCGCACGAATGTCGCTTCTGTCGAGCATCGAGTAGCGAGGCGTGAATTCGCCGGTGATCTTCCCGCTACCTTGGGAGAACAAGCTGGCGTACCAGCGATCGTTTGGTGTCTTGAGCAGGTACGTCATATCCCAGGACAACTTTCTCAAGGACGGGTGCAGGATGTTGGACCCGATCGAGCGGTACGCAATGTGCCGGTATTTCCAATACTGCGGCTCACGGGAAAACAGGCGCTTCATAATGCTCGAGTCGTCGAGCTGGGATGGACCTTCGTACTTCTGCGACCGTGTGAAGTAGTGAAGCTCTTTGATTCGCGGCATCCAGATATCCGGATGTCGTGCGAGTTCATTGCTTAGCCACGTGGTCCCCGCACGGGCAGCGCCAATGCCCAGGAAATCGGGATAGCGATCGCTCTTCTTGACCATCCGGTCGGCCACCTTCCGTATCGAGTATCGATCCATGAGGAAGCACGTCGCTGACCGGATCCGTCGGCAGCGACGTTTCGCGTTGCACCTATCTCCAGTCAATGGATAAGAGAACAAGTACGCGAAAACCCAGCATACGCCGCTTGCGCTGCAGAATTGTTAAAAAATGCGGGGATGAATCGGCAGAGTCAGCCGTTTGGGTGTGGTGGTGGAGCTAGGCGGGATCGAACCGCCGACCTCTTGCATGCCATGCAAGCGCTCTCCCAGCTGAGCTATAGCCCCCACGCAGGCGCGCAATGTACCACGGGTCCCGGGGCTGTCAAGACGCAGCCTGAATGTGCGATATCCATCCCTCCCGCCCTGAAGTCCCGGTTGCGGGTCTTCGCCTCGACCGCTCGAAAACGGCATGTGCTGACCGCTGGCGGTCAGAAATTGCGCAAATCGCGCGAGCTTTCGCTTCAGCAAGCCATGAAAAATGAGACTTGCGTCTGATTTTCAAAAACCCAAAAGTCCTTTCAGCACCGAAACTTACGTGACATAAAGTGATCGAAAAATGAAGAAACTGTCTGGAATTCGCGACAGGGCGGACTTGCAAGCGGTCGACTTCGACTCGATCATTCGCCTCCGTAAGTTGCTGAAAACCCGGCGACTTCAGAGAAGGACGCGACACTCGAGCACTGAGGTACCCTCATGTCGGCGGATGTGTTCGCAGCGCATCATGCTGCGCTTGTGGAAACACCGTAAGCGACAGGCGATTCTCAGTTGCTTGATTGACGACGTCCGACTGCTACAGTCTTTGTCTATCGACAAGGGCAAACCTTCCGAAAGGGAGGGACGCAAAGCTTCCGGTCTAAGGGACCACAATCCTACGACAGCGGGGCTGCCACGAAACAGAGTGAATGTCCTGTTCCGCGTGATGCAGATCCCTGGTCGTAGGATGACAAGACAACCAGAGAGAATCGTAAAGCAATGGCTCATCACACATTAACTAACAAGTCTCGCCGCGCGTCGGCAATCGTCTGCCTGATCGCAGCGCCGATGTTCCTGGCCGGCTGCCTCGGTGGCAGCGGCTCAAGCGAAGGCTTCAGCACCACGCCGAATCCGGACCCGACTCCGGGTCCGACCAACTCTGCTCCGGTTATCAGCGGCTCGCCGTCGAGTGCTGTCACCGTCGGCAATACTTATTCATTTACACCAACTGCCTCCGATGCAGACGGCGATACGCTGACGTTTTCGATCGAGAACCAGCCCGCTTGGGCGAGCTTCGACACGGCAACGGGCCAGATTTCCGGGCAGCCGACCGTCGGCGACCTCGGCATGTACGACAACATCGTCATTCGCGTCACGGACGGCGTGGATACGACGTCGATGAGCCCGTTCGCAGTGTCGGTGAACTCAGTCGCGACCGGATCGGTCAGCCTGTCATGGACGCCGCCGACGCAGTACACCGACGGTTCATCGCTGTCGGTTGCGGGGTACCGTATCTATTACGGCACTCAGCAAAACGTTTACAACCAGCAGGTCGACATTACGAATCCCAGCGTCTCGACCGTCACGATCGACAACCTTACGCCGGATACATACTACTTCGTCGCAACGTCTATCGACTCAAGCGGAGTTGAAAGCAGCTACTCGAACGTGGCGACAAAAGTCGTTACCGGCAGCTAGGCATGTTCAGGACTGCCGCACTGGCATCCTAAGAACAAACGTTTAGAATCGCGGGCTCCTCGAAAAGGGGCCCGCTTTCATGCAAAACCTGGGTTGGTACGTCAACCGCCTGAAGTCCATGGACGCCAGCGAAATCGCGTGGCGCGTTCGCGGGCTTTTCAGGGATCAGTTCGACATGCTGCGTCTGCCGGCGGGCTTCGCGCCCCGGCCGGCCGGGCAAAATGCTGACGCGTTTCCCTACCCCGACCCGGGCTTCAGCTGCAGCACGATCACGAGAGAGAGTTTCGAGGATCACCGCGCGCAGTATCGCGACGCCTGGCGCATCCGCCTGATCAATGACGCGGATGACATTTGCGTCAACAGGTTAACCTACTTCGATCTCGAGCGTGTGGATCACGGCTGGCCGATCGACTGGCAACGCGATCACTCGGCCGGCATCAGCGGTCCGCTCAAGCTCTCCATTCTCACCGACTACCGCGACTTCAAGAATCAGGGCGATTGCAAGCTGGTCTGGGAGCCGAATCGTCACCACCAGCTCGTTGTGCTCGCGAGGGCCTGGATCGTGACCGGTGACCGGCGCTACCCGGACAAGATTCGCGACCTGCTGACGGCCTGGATCGATGCAAATCCATTCGGCTACGGCATGAACTGGAAAAGCACACTCGAACACGGTATCCGGATCATCAACTGGGTGTGGGCCCTGGACCTGATTCGCGATTACGACGGGCTCAGCCAGGAGCAGTGGCAGTCGATTCACGCGACGCTGTACCGCCTGATCTGGGATGCGCAGCGCCGCTATTCCCGAGGTTCGTCTGCCAACAATCACCTGATCGGCGAAGCGGCGGGCGTCTTTTTCGGCTGCTGCTACCTCGCGAGGCTCGGCGAACGCGAACGCTGGATCAAGGAGTCGCAGGCGATTCTCGAGCACGAGATCATCCAGCAGACATTCTCGTCCGGGTGCACCCGCGAGCATGCGTTCGGCTACCAGTTTTTCGTGTTGCAGTTCCTCCACCAGTGCCTGCTGGCCGGGCGACAGTCGGGACACCCGTTCTCCGCCGCGTTCGAGGAGCGACTCGAAGCAATGTATCGATTCATGCACGAAATCGTTGCCGACACGGGAGACATTCCCAATCTCAACGACCGCGACGATGGATACGTTGTCAATCTCGGCGAAACCCAGCGGCAGCCGGCGGCGCTGGTCTCAGCCGGTGCGAGTTTGTTCGGCGACAATCTCCGCGTGTGCGAATCGGAAACGGAATTCTGGTTGTCCGGCGAGTCCCCGCCCGGCTCGTCACCCGAACGGCGCAGAGACAGCTCTGCTTTCCAGGATGCCGGATACTTTTTATTGCGTGGTGGACGTGCGGCAGTCTTTGTCGACGCTGCCGAGCTGGGCTACGGGCCGATCGCCGCGCACGGACATGCCGATTGCCTCAGCCTGACGCTCGCAATCGACGGACAGCAAGTTCTCGTCGATTCCGGAACCTACGATTACTTCAGCCATCCGGAGCTCAGGAATTACTTTCGGTCGACGCGTGCTCACAATACGGTCGAAATCGATTCAAAGGATCAATCGGAAATGCTGGGGCCTTTCCTGTGGGGCAAACGCGCCAGTCCGGACGTACTCGCAGTCGACGATAATGACGAACGCGCGACCGTAAGCGCACGACATGACGGTTACGGCGAGCTCGACGACTCGGTCATCCACCAACGTGATTGCACGTTACGCAAGCACGACCACGCACTTGACGTACTGGACACAGTCGACTGCCGCGGCAGGCACGCTGCGCGTATCTACTGGCATTTCGCGTCAGGGTTCGAACTGCTCGAACTACAGGACGAACGTGCGATCGTCGGCAATGGGAGCTTAAAACTGGAAATTGAAAGCTCGCACAGCGGAGTTGCGGCTGTCGCTCCGGGGAGTGATGATCCGCTCGGCTGGATCAGCCCGGCCTATCACGTTCGCATGCCGTCTCTTTGTCTCGTGCAGCATGTCAGCGTGGACGGACCCACACGAATCGCAACGACTTTGACATGGCAGTGATCAAACACCAGCACAGTTACATCGCTTCGGGAGATCGCGAGCTGTCGTGCTGGTCGCACGTCTGCGACGCGCCCGGTGCCGCGGACGTGCAGGCGGTGATCTGCAATCCGCTCGGGACCGAATACATGTCGGCCTACCGGTCTGTTCGCCATCTCGCCGACGCCCTCGCTGAGCGCGGTGTTCCGACGCGGCGATTCGACTACCGGGTTGCGGGTGACTCCAACGGCGGTCGCTTCGAATCCGCTTCCGTTCGCGATTTTGTCGAGGACATCGAGTTGATCGCCCGCTACGCCGCGGGGCAATCGGAAAAACAGAATGTCGTTTTGATCGGGATCGGTCTCGGTGCGACGTTCGCAGCGCTTGCCGCCGAGTCACTCGAACTCTGCGGCCTCGTCCTGTGGAACCCCACCGTCAACGGGCGCCGTTTTGTGCGGGAGCAAAAGCTGCTGTCGGAAGTCCTGAACAAAGAGCTCGGGACTGTCGAATCGGATATCGATGCGGCCGGCGTCTTTCTGACCGACCGCCTGCAGAATGAATTCCGCGAGATCGACCTCCTCGATCTCGATGTCGCGCACTGGCCGTCTACCCTGCTGCTGGAGCGTGAGAGCCTGCCTCTTCCGAAGAAATTCATCGAGGCGGTGCGCTCCAAGGTTGCCGACATCCAGATCTCGGGAACCTCGGACTACACCGAGATGATGAACTCACCGACGGATACCGTCGTTCCGGACGAGTCGATCGCCGCCATATCCTCCTGGGTGGCATCGCGTACCGCACCCGACGGTTCGCAGGTACCAGGCAATACAGACCTTGAGTCGCGGGACGCGTGTAGCGGCCGTGCCTGGCGCGAATCGTCCGTTGTATTCGGCGAAGAAAGCGCCCTGTTCGGCATTCACTGCACGCCGAACGTTGACTTCGACTCATCGCGCCACTGGCTCTTCCTGAATTGCGGCTCGGAACACCACGCAGGTCCGCATCGGGTCTACACACGAATCGCGCGGGAACTCGCAGCGCATGGCATCCCGTCTCTTCGATTCGATATTGAGGGTATCGGTGACAGCTGGTCGCAAGGTACGAATCCGGATAACAACGCTTATTCGCCCGTCGCGCTCAGGGACATTCGCGCGGCTATGAACTACCTTGCCTCATCCTGCGGCGCGCA
>CAWUHY010000175.1:0-6351 GCA_963922215.1 uncultured Gammaproteobacteria bacterium
CATTCGAAATCTCGGTGGCAGCCTATCCGGAAGTGCACCCCGAGGCGCCGAACGCCGACTTCGATCTCGAGAACCTGAAGCGCAAGCTCGATGCCGGCGCGACGCGTGCGATTACGCAGTTTTTCTTCGAGCCGGAGCTCTATCTCAAGTTTCGGGATCGCTGCATCGCCTTCGGCATCGATCAGGAAATCGTGCCCGGCATCCTGCCGATCACACGCTTCCCGCAGCTGACGCGTTTCGCGACCGCCTGCGGCGCCAGCGTGCCGGACTGGCTTGCCGATCGTTTCGACGGGCTCGACGACGACGCCCAGACGCGCAAGCTGATCGCGGCGAGCGTCGCGATCGACCAGGTGCAGGCGCTGCAGCAAGAGGGCGTGCGCGAATTTCATTTCTACACACTGAACCGCTCGGAACTCACGTTCGCCATCTGCCATGCGCTTGGCGTGCGTCCGAAGAAGGTGGCGGCCTGACACAATGAATACAGACGAACGCACCAACGCGCTGAAAGCGGCACTCGCAGAACGCATCCTCGTTCTCGACGGTGCCATGGGCACGATGATTCAGGCGCACAAGCTCACCGAGGAAGATTTCCGCGGAGAGCGCTTTGCCGACTGGGCCGACGACCTGAAGGGTAACAACGACCTCCTGACGCTGACCCGTCCGGACGTGATTCGCCGCATTCACAAACAGTTCCTCGACGTCGGCGCCGATATCATCGAGACCAACACGTTCAACTCCAACGCACCGTCGATGGCCGATTACGGCATGGAGGCGCTGGTCGGTGAATTGAACGGCGCTGCCGCGCGACTCGCGCGCAGCGTCGCTGACGAGTACACGGCGAAAACCGGCGTGCAGCGCTTTGTCGCTGGCGTGCTTGGACCGACGAACCGGACTGCTTCGATCTCGCCCGACGTCAACGATCCGGGCTTTCGCAACATCGACTTCGACACGCTGGTCGCAACCTACACGGAAGCGGCGCTGGCATTGATTGACGGCGGTGCCGATCTCCTGATGATCGAGACCATCTTCGACACGCTCAACGCAAAGGCGGCGATTGTTGCGGTGAAGCGCGCCTGCCGCGAGTCAGGAGTCGAACTGCCGGTCATGATCTCCGGCACGATCACGGACGCCTCGGGCCGCACGCTTTCCGGGCAGACGACCGAGGCGTTCTGGAATTCAGTGCGTCACGCAAATCCGCTAATCATCGGACTGAACTGCGCGCTCGGTGCGGCCGAGCTGCGTCCTTACGTCGCCGAACTGTCGCGCGTTGCAGATACGGGCGTGAGCGCGCATCCGAACGCCGGGTTGCCGAATGAGTTCGGCGAGTACGACGAGACGCCTGAGCAGATGGCGGCGATCGTCAAGGAGTTTGCCGAGAGCGGGATGGTCAACCTCGTCGGTGGCTGCTGCGGCACGACGCCCGAGCACATTCACGCGATCCGTGAAGCGGTCGAAGGGCTCGCGCCGCGCGAAATTCCGACACTGAATGTGAAAACACGACTCTCCGGTCTCGAGCCGCTGAACATCGGCCCGGACGACCTGTTCGTGAACGTCGGGGAACGCTGCAACGTGACGGGGTCCGCCCGTTTCAGAAAACTGATCGAAGCGGACGACTACAACGAAGCGCTGCAGGTCGCACGCACGCAGGTCGAAGACGGTGCGCAGATCATCGACGTCAACATGGACGAGGGCATGCTCGATTCCGAGGCGGCGATGGTCAAGTTCCTGAAACTGATCGCGTCCGAGCCGGACGTGTCGCGCCTGCCGGTCATGATCGACTCGTCGAAGTGGAGCATCATCGAGGCCGGCCTGAAGTGCGTACAGGGCAAGGCCGTCGTCAATTCGATCAGTCTCAAGGAAGGCGAGGAGCCGTTTATCGAACAGGCGCAGCTCGCGCGCGACTACGGCGCGGCTGTCATCGTCATGGCCTTCGACGAACAGGGCCAGGCCGACACCGTCGAGCGGAAGGTCGAAATCTGCAAACGCTCCTACACCATCCTGACCGAGCAGCTCGGCTTCGATCCGGCGGACATCATTTTCGATCCGAACATCTTCGCGGTCGCGACCGGCATCGAGGAACACGCGAGCTACGGACTGGATTTCATCGAGGCCACGCGCCGCATCAAGGAGGAGCTGCCGCACGCGCTTGTCTCCGGCGGCGTGAGCAATGTGTCCTTCTCCTTCCGCGGCAACAACGTCGTCCGCGAAGCGATTCATTCGGCATTCCTGTATCACGCGATTCGCGCCGGCATGGACATGGGCATCGTCAACGCCGGCCAGCTTGCGATCTACGAGGATCTGCCGGACGAACTCCGCGATGCCGTCGAAGACGTCGTGCTGAACCGGCGCGACGACGCGACGGAACGCTTGCTGTCTGTGGCGGAAACCTACCGCGACCAGGCGGCGACGGGCAGCGGTCGTAAACGCAACACCGAGTGGCGCGAGCTGCCGGTGAACAAGCGGCTGGAGCACGCACTCGTCAACGGCATTGACGAATTCGTCATCGACGACACGGAAGAAGCGCGCCAGGCTGCGACGCGACCGCTGGACGTGATCGAAGGTCCGTTGATGGACGGCATGAACGTCGTCGGCGACCTCTTCGGGGCCGGAAAGATGTTCCTGCCGCAGGTCGTGAAATCCGCGCGGGTCATGAAAAAGGCCGTTGGCCATCTCGTGCCGTTCATCGAGGCAGAGCAGGACGGCGACTCAAGGTCCAACGGCAAGATCGTCATGGCGACGGTGAGAGGCGACGTGCATGACATTGGCAAAAACATTGTCGGCGTCGTTTTGCAGTGCAACAACTTCGACGTCGTGGATCTCGGCGTTATGGTCAGCTGCGAGCACATTCTCGACGCGGCGAAGCGAGAGAACGCCGACATGATCGGACTCTCCGGCCTCATCACGCCGTCGCTGGACGAAATGGTCCACGTCGCAAGCGAGATGCAGCGCCTGAATTTCGAGTTGCCATTGTTGATCGGTGGCGCAACAACGTCGCCGGCGCACACCGCGGTCAAGATCGAACCGAACTACAGCGGGCCGGTCGTCTACGTCAAAGACGCATCACGCTCGGTGGGTGTGGCCCAGGCGCTGATCGAGTCGGGTACGCGCGACGCTTTCGTCGAGAAGACGCGCCGCGAGCACGAGCGCCGTCGTCAACAGCATGCCGGCAAGTCGCGGCTGACCCCGGAAGTGCCGATCGCCGATGCGCGGCGCAAGCGATTCGACATCGACTGGACACGCTACGAACCGCCGAAGCCTGAAACACTCGGCACGCAGGTGATCGACGATCTCGATCTCAGCGTTCTTGCGCGCTACATCGACTGGATGCCGTTCTTCAACGCCTGGGAGTTCCACGGCACGTATCCTGCCATCCTCACCGACGCCGTCGTCGGGGAGGCAGCCTCGTCGTTGTTCAGCGATGCACAGGCCATGCTTGCGCAAGTCATCGAGGAGCGCTGGCTGACGGCGCGCGCGGTCTACGGCCTGTTCCCGGCAAACCGGGACGGCGACGACGACATCCGCGTGTTCGCCGACGCGTCGCGCAAGTCCACGCGAATGACGCTCTGTCATCTGCGCCAGCAACGCAAGAAAGCCGAGGGACAGGCACAGCACTGTCTCGCCGACTTTGTTGCACCGGAGGGCGTCGAGGACTACATCGGTGCGTTTGCCGTGACTGCCGGTATCGGTATCGACGAACACGTCCAGCGCTTCGAGGCGGAGCACGACGACTACAGCGCAATCCTCCTGAAAGCGCTTGCCGACCGGCTCGCCGAGGCCGCCGCGGAATACCTGCACGAAAAAATCCGCCGCGAAGACTGGGCGTACGCGCGCGGCGAATCGCTGGAAAACGCGGCGCTGATCGCCGAGGCCTATCGCGGCATTCGCCCCGCACCCGGTTATCCCGCCTGTCCCGATCACACGGAGAAAGCCAAGCTGTGGGACCTGCTCGGTGTGAAGGACGCGATCGGCCTCGAGCTGACGGACAGCTACGCCATGTTCCCGACGGCCGCGGTCAGCGGTTTCTATTTCGCGCATCCGGAGTCGAAATACTTCGCCGTCGGCAAGATCGGAAGAGACCAGCTTGAGTCCTATGCGGAACGCAAAGGCATGAGTGTTGTCGAAGCCGAACGTTGGCTGGCACCGAATCTTGGCTATGACCCGAATAAAACGGCGGACGCCGCCTAGCGCGATCGTAATTCTTCTGCTCGGCGCGAGCTGGGCCCACGCGGACGACTACCTCGAAGCGCGCAAGCAGCTCGTCGCCGCTTACGAAGCCGGCGACCACGCAGCGATGGTCGAGGCGGCGTCAGCAGGGCTCGAGGCACGGCCCGGATTTCCGCGCGGCCTGTACAACCTGGCATTTTCCCATGCGCTCGCGGGCGACGCGGAAGCGGCACTCGCGGTTCTGCAGGAACTTGCCGCGATGCGCGTCGATTTTCCGATCGAGACGAATCCCGCCTTTGAAAACGTCCGCGCCCTGGCGGGCTACGAGGACTACCGATCAGCGATCGAGTCGGTGCGACAAAAGACCGGTGAGCCGGCAATTGCCTGGCAGTTCGACGACGGACAGTTCGTCCCCGAAGGCATCGCGATTCGCGACGGCACGCTCTACCTCGGCAGCATTCGCAAAGGCGTGATCCTGAAGAAGGCGCCGGATACCGACGCCGAGCTGTTGCTCACGGATGGTCCCGCAGGCAGCGTCTACGGTATGCGCTGGATCGACGACGAACTCTGGTTCGCGGCGGCGAACACCGATCAGTTCATCGGCGACGCGGATACTGCGACCGGGCTCTACGTACTCGATCCGGTGACTGGAAAACTCTCGGCGCGCTACCCGCTGCCGGAGACCGACGGCTGGCAAACGCTCGGTGACCTCGTCGTGTACGGCGACACGATCATCACCGCCGACCAGACCGACGGTCGGCTGTACGCGCTCGATCGTGAAACCGGGCAGTTCGAGGTCCTGCTGGACCGTGGCAGCCTGCGTTCACCGCAGGGCATGGTCGTGATCGGCGATGCGCTCTATGTCGCGGATTGGAATGGCGGTTTGTTCAGGCTCTCGCTTGCGGGCGGGGAACTCGCGCGTGTCGAAGCAACTGACGCCAGTCTCTACGGCATCGACGGCCTGTACCGTCACGGCGACTGGCTGGTTGCGATCCAGAACGGCATCCAGCCGAACCGCGTTGTCGCGCTGCGACTCGACGAGGACGGGGATCGCATCACCGAGTCACGAATCCTCGCGATGAACCACCCGGAATTCGACGAGCCGAATCTCGGCGTTGTCGACGGCGGAGCGTTTTACTTCGTGGCGAACAGCCACTGGAATCGATTCGATCGCGACAACAACCTGCCCGACGATCTCGCCGGGCCGATTGTCATGCGCGTCGAGCTGCCGTCCGACTGATCAGTCGGCGGCGGTCACTTCCGTGATCGTGACCGCTTCTTTCGGGACGTCCTGGTGGAAGCCGCTGTTGCCGGTCGGCACTTTCGCGATGGCATCAACAACGTCCATGCCTTCCGTGACCTTGCCGAAAACCGCATAACCGAAATCACGGCCGCCGTGATTCAGGAAATCGTTGTCGCTCAGGTTGATGAAAAACTGCGCCGTTGCACTGTTGATGTCCGCCGTGCGCGCCATCGCCAACGTGCCGCGCTCGTTCTTCAGACCGTTGTCCGCTTCGTTCTTGATTGGATCGCGCGTCGACTTCTGATTCATGTCGGCGTCCATGCCGCCGCCCTGAATCATGAAGTTCGGGATGACACGGTGAAAAATCGTGTCGTTGAAAAAGCCGTCGGCGATGTACTGGCGAAAGTTCTCGCAGGTAATCGGAGCCTTGTCGTCAAAGAGTTCGACGCCGATGTCGCCGTGGTTGGTTTTAATCGTGATCATGAATTACTTCCGAAGATTTGAGTCGCGGCGCTTTGTATCACAGTGGCCGACGATTCGCATGTCAGCCGCGAAACGCCGCGGAGCTGACGCGCGGCCGACCGGCGTAGTCCTTGAACTGATGAATGTCCTTCCAGCCAGCGTCCTCGAGGATCGAGCGAACAGCATCCTGCTGGTCGGCGCCATGCTCGACGACGAAGTGTCCATTGATCTTGAGGATGGCGCGGACGTCGACCGCGAGGCGGCGAATCGCATCGAGGCCGTCTTCGCCGGAGACGAGTGCGCTTGCGGGTTCTTTGCTCAGGCTCGCGAGCGCCGGATCCCCTGCGGCAACGTAGGGCGGATTGGAAACGACGAGATCGAAGAGCTTTCCCTCGAGCGCAGCGGTCCAGTCGCTCTCGACGAACTCTATCCGGTCGAGATTGAGGCGCTGTGCGTTCTCCGCGGCGATCGCGAGCGCGGCC
>CAWUHY010000176.1:0-6318 GCA_963922215.1 uncultured Gammaproteobacteria bacterium
GCGAACCTGATCCGCCAGGGCAAGCTCGACCAGCTCGAAACGGCGATGCAGTCAGGCGGCGGTTCGGGAATGCAGACGATGGACAATGCGCTGCATGCGCTCGTCGACAAGGCGCTGGTCTCCGGTAAGGAGGCCTACCAGCAGGCGAACAACAAGGCGAAATTCCAGGACGTTCGTTTCCGCGACTGACTGCGACACGGATTTGCTGCGTCGCGCCGCGCCCGTGGCATAATCGCGCGTTTGAGCCGCCCAGAACGTATCGATGAGCGACACCCGCCGCAAGATTCTCGTCACCAGTGCCCTGCCCTATGCCAACGGGTCGATCCACATGGGTCACCTCGTGGAATACCTGCAGACGGATATCTGGGTCCGCTTCCAGAAACTGCGCGGTCACGAGTGCCATTACGTCTGTGCGAGCGACGCGCACGGCACGCCGATCATGATCAAGGCGCGGGAACTGGGCATCACGCCGGAAGAGCTCACCGAAAACGCGAGTCGCGAATTTCAGAAAGACTTCGCCGACTTCGAGATTGCGTTCGACAACTTTCACACGACGCACTCGCCCGAGAATGAGGCGCTGACGATCGAGATGTACGAGGCGCTGAAAGCGCGCGGCGACATCTACACGAGGACGATCGAACAGGCCTACGACGAGAAAGAAGGCATGTTCCTGCCGGACCGTTTCGTGCGCGGAACCTGCCCGGTCTGCAAGACCGAGGACCAGTATGGCGACGCCTGCGAGTCCTGCGGCTCGACCTATTCTCCGGCCGACCTGCTCGACCCGGTCTCGGTCCTTTCCGGCACGACGCCCGTTAAACGTGACTCCGAGCACTACTTTTTCCGCCTAAGCGAGTATGAGGAAATGCTTAAAGCTTGGATGAAGGATGCGAGGCTCGACCGCAACGTAAAATCCAAGCTCGCCGAGTGGTTCGATGCTGGCCTGAAAGACTGGGACATCTCGCGCGACGCGCCCTACTTCGGTTTCCGCATCCCGGACACGACGGACAAGTATTTCTACGTCTGGCTGGACGCACCCGTCGGCTATCCGGCGAGTTTCAAAAACCTCTGCGCACGACGTCCCGATCTCAATTTCGACGAATACTGGCGGCCGGGTCACGACACCGAGGTCTACCATTTCATCGGCAAGGACATCATGTATTTCCACACGCTGTTCTGGCCGGCCGTCCTTGAAGGTTCGGGCTTTCGCACGCCGACCAGCGTGTTTGCGCACGGCTTCCTCACCGTCAACGGCAAAAAGATGTCGAAGTCACGCGGCACCTTCGTGAAGGCCCGCACCTATCTCGATCATCTGAACCCTGCCTACCTGCGCTACTACTACGCGGCCAAGCTCGGACCGACGATTGAAGACATCGACCTGAATCTCGACGACTTCGTCGCCCGGGTGAATTCGGACCTGGTCGGCAAGCTGATCAATATTGCGAGTCGCTGCGCCGGCTTTATCAACAAACGCTACGACGGCATGCTCGCCGACACGCTCCCGGATCAGGCGCTCTTCGACCAGTTCGGCAATGCCGCCGACGGGATCGCCGCGTTCATGGAGGATCGCGAGTATTCCAAGGCCATGCGCGAAATCATGCGACTTGCCGATCTTGCGAATCGGTACATCGATGACAACAAGCCGTGGCAAATGATCAAGGACCCGGCGAATAAGGATGCCGTGCAGGCGGTCTGCACGCAGGGCATTAACCTGTTCCGCAGCCTGATGATCTACCTGACCCCGGTGCTGCCGACGGTCGCAGAGCGCGCCCGGGAGTTTCTCGCGGAAGAGTCGTGGACGTGGGACAGTGTCGCGGTACCGCTTCTGGATTCGAAGATTCACGCATTCAAACCGCTCCTGACGCGAGTGGAGAAGGACCAGATAGACAAGATGATTGAAGCCTCCAAAGAAAGCGCTGCGCCAGCGGCTCCCGAGAAGGACGATGCAACGATCTCGATCGACGTTTTCATGAAGGTCGATTTGCGTATCGCGACGATCGCGAAAGCGGAGCCCGTCGACGGCGCGGACAAGCTGCTGGCACTGACGCTCGATGTCGGTGATTCGAGCCGGCAGGTTTTCGCCGGCATCAAGGCGGCATACGAACCGGAGTCCCTCGTGGGTCGTCAGGTTGTCGTCGTCGCGAATCTCGCTCCGCGCAAAATGCGCTTCGGCGTTTCCGAGGGCATGGTCCTCGCGGCAGGCCCGGGCGGCGAGGACATCTTCCTGCTGTCGCCGGACTCGGGCGCCAAAGCGGGGATGCGCGTCAAGTAGTTCTGCGCCCCCGCGCTGCGCCCGAATCAGTACAATACGGGCACATGACCGATCTCTTCGTCATCCTCGTCGGCACCGTACTGGTCAATAACTTTGTCCTCGTACGCTTTCTCGGCCTGTGCCCGTTCATGGGCGTGTCGGGCAACCTGGAAGCAGCGGCCGGAATGTCGCTCGCGACGGCCTTCGTGCTGACGCTGTCCTCGGCCAGCGCCTATCTCTTGCATGAATTCATGCTCGTGCCGCTCAAGATCGAGTATTTGAAGACCCTGAGTTTTATCCTCGTCATCGCGATGAGTGTGCAGTTCACGGAGATCATGGTGCGCCGGATGAGCCCCGCGCTCGATCGCGTCCTCGGCATTTACATCCCCTTGATCGCAACGAACTGCGCCGTCCTCGGTGTCGCCCTCCTGAACGTGCAGGAAGCGGCAAGCTTCGTGGAATCGCTGTTCTACGGATTCGGCGCGGCCGCGGGATTCGCTCTCGTGCTCATCCTCTTCGCCGCGGCGCGCGAACGTTTCGAAGCCGCGGACATCCCGATGCCCTTCCGCGGCGCCGCGATTGCGCTGATGACGGCGGGCATCATGTCCCTCGCATTCATGGGTTTCGCCGGGATGGCCAGACCATGAGCATCGGGGCAGCGGTTATTGCGCTCAGCGTGCTCGCCCTGTTGGGCGGCCTCGCTTTGACGATTGCCGAGCGCCGGCTTCCGGCAAAGGACGAAGATCTCGTCGAACAGGTCAACGACCTGCTGCCGCAGACGCAGTGCGCCCAGTGCGGCTATCCCGGATGCCGCCCTTATGCTCGCGCCATCGTCGACGACTACGAGGGCATTCACCTGTGTCCGCCCGGCGGCGACAGGACGGTCGAACAGCTCGCCAGCCTGCTCGGCAGGGAAGTTCAGCCACTCGCCGTTCTGAAAGATGAGACCCGCAGCGTGGCCGTGATCGATGAAGATCTGTGCATCGGCTGCCTGCACTGCCGCGACGCCTGTCCCGTCGACGCAATCCTCGGCGCCCACAAAATGATGCACACAATTATCGAAGCGGAATGCACGGGCTGCGAATTGTGCGTCGCACCCTGCCCCGTTGACTGCATCGACATGCGAGCACTGGCATGAGTGCACCGACCTACGACCTTGGGAAACTGAACGGCGGGCTTCGCCTGCCCGGCAACAAGGCCGAAGCGACCAGCCAGGGCATTCTGACGATGCCCATACCAAAGCAGCTCGTGATTCCTCTCAAGCAGCACGCGGGCGAATCCGCGCAGCCGCTCGTCGGCCCGGGCGACGACGTCAAACGCGGCCAGCCGATTGCGGAATCCCTGTCCTCTCTCGGCGCACCGGTTCACGCGTCGTCGTCCGGCAAGGTTGTCGCCATCGAGCCGTGGCCGGTCACACGGCGCTATGGCGAGCCTGCGCCCTGCATCGTGATCGAGACAGACGGTGACGACACCATTTTCGACGGCCACCGCGACTCGTCCGACTATCTGTCGATGACGCCGGAGGACCTCCTGGCGCGCATCCTGGAAGGCGGCATCGTCGGGCTCGGCGGCGCGGTCTTCCCGACCGCCCAGAAGCTGATGCAGGCCCGCACAACCGAACTCGATATGCTGGTATTGAACGGCGTCGAGTGCGAGCCCTACATCAGCTGCGACGACATGCTGATGCGCGAACGCGCGGTCGAGATCCTGTCCGGCGCGGAGATTCTCATGCACGCGCTCAGTATCGAGCGCTGCGAGATCGGCGTGGAGAGCGACAAGCCGGAAGCGCTGAAAGCGATCAGCGACGCTCTGAAAGAGATCGACGACAAACGCATTCGCCTGAAGCAGGTACCGACCATCTATCCGTCCGGCGGCGAAGACCAGCTCGTGCAGCTACTGACCGGCCGCGAGGTGCCATCACAGGGCCTGCCATCCGACGTCGGTTGCCTCGTGCAAAATGTCGGCACCAGCGCGGCTGTGCACGACTGGATTATTGGTGGCGAGCCTCTGATCAGCCGGATCACGACAGTGACCGGCAACGGCGTCACGCAGCCGTGCAATGTCCGTGCGCGTCTCGGTACGCCGCTTTCAGACCTCATCGAGTTCACCGGCGGCTATACCGACGACGCAGAGGTGCTTATCGTCGGCGGCCCGATGACCGGTAAATCTGTCTCGACCGATCGCGTGCCGGTGGTCAAGGCAACGAACTGTGTTCTCGTGATATCCGAGCCGCCGTCGGGCGGTCGTGAACTGCCGTGCATTCGCTGCGGTGAATGTGCAGAAGTGTGTCCCGTTCAGCTGATGCCGCAGCAGCTGTACTGGTATGCCGCCGCGGACAACGAGGAAAAACTGCGCGAGTTCGGCCTGACCGACTGCATCGAATGCGGCTGCTGCGACCTTGTTTGTCCCAGTCACATTCCGCTCACCTACGACTTCCGGATGGCGAAAGCGCGCATTCGCGAACTCGCAGACGAGAAGGCACGAGCGGAACGTGCGCGGCGACGTTTCGAGGCAAGAACGGAACGCCTGGAAAAACAGGAACAGGATCGCGAGAAGGAACTCGAAGAGCAGCGGCTCGCCGCGAAAACCCGCGGCAGGGACGCCATCGCTGAAATCCTTGCGCGCAAGAAGGACAAGAAATAGTGGAGTTCAAGCGCCTCGATGCACCGTATCGCAGCTCGGATGCGCAGGTGTCTGTTCTGATGCTCAAGGTGCTCGTCGCCCTGGTTCCCGCGCTCGTCGCTTACGTGTGGTTTTTCGGCGTCGGCATACTGATCAACATCGCCATCGCGACTATTGCCTGCGTGTCGGCAGAAGCCCTGATGATGCTTGTGCGGGGCCGACGCCCGGAAGACGCACTCTCGGACTACACCGCACTAGTCTGCGCGGTGCTGATCGCCTTCGCTCTCCCACAGCTCACACCCTGGTGGGTGACGGTCACCGCCTCGTTTTCTGCAATCATCATCGCCAAGCACATGTACGGCGGCCTCGGTTTCAATATATTTAATCCGGCCATGGTCGGTTACGTCATCGTTCTGATCGCGTTCCCGCGAGACATGAGTCTCTGGCTGCCACCAAATATCGGCGACATGGACTACACGCGCCTCTCTGTGTTCGAGACGCTGCAATACACCTTGACGGGTTCATTGCCGTCGGCCTACACCTTCGACGAGATCTCGCGCGCAACTCCGCTCGACGCGATGAAGGCGGGCCTCGGGCAGATGAAGACCGTCGACGAGATGCGCGCGATGCCGCTCATGGGTGATTTCGGTGGCCGCGGCTGGGAGTGGATCGCGAACTTCATCGGCCTGGGCGGCCTGTGGCTGTTGTATGAAAAAGTCATTCGCTGGCACATACCGGTCGCCGTCCTGGCCGGCGTCCTGATTCCCGCGACTATCATGCATCTGTTCAATCCCGGCACGTTTGCGCCGCCCGGTTTTCATCTCTTCAGCGGAGCAACGATTCTCGGCGCGTTTTTCATCGCGACCGATCCGGTCTCCGCCGCCGCCAGCCCAAAGGGACGCCTCATCTACGGCTTCGGCATCGGGCTGATCACCTTTCTGATCCGCTCCTACGGCGCATACGCCGACGGCATCGCATTCGGCATCCTCCTGATGAACATGGCCGTGCCGTTCATTGACCGGGTGACAAAAACGCGGATCGTCGGCCACTCGCGAGCTGCATCGTGAACGCGGCTCTGAAAAACGCGCTCTCGCTCGCGCTGATCGCGGCGATCTGCACGGCGCTGGTGTCGATCACCTACTACCTGACGGAGGAAAGAATCGAAGACAACCGGCAGGCATTTCTCGAACAAAATCTCGCACCGGCGCTTTCCGACATCTTTTTCGACAACTCGCTGACGGAGTCGGTCGTCACACTTGAACCGCCGCACGCGCTGCCCGGCAATGTGCCGGCGCTTATCTATCGCGTCTACTCGGGCGAACGTCCGGTCGCGGCCCTGTTTGCCGTGACGGCTCGCGGCGGATACTCCGGCCCGATCCGGATTCTCGTTGGTGTCGACTTTGATGGCACGGTGTCCGGCATCCGGATTCTTGAGCATCGCGAGACCC
>CAWUHY010000177.1:0-6300 GCA_963922215.1 uncultured Gammaproteobacteria bacterium
TGATCGATAAGCACAATTCGAAATTGAGTCAGGAGAATCAGAGTGAAATTCAAAATTGGCATAAAGGAAGGCTTGTTGCTCGGCCTTGTCACGCCTTTAATTGTGACTTTTCCGCAACAGTCCATCGCACAAGAGCGAGCGGACGCGGACGAGGCAATCGAGGAAATTATTACGACCGGTACGCGTCGCGCCGACCGTTCAGCGGCGGATTCCCCGGTTGCGGTCGACGTCATCGGCGGCACAGAATTTCGTCAGAACTCTTCATCGGACGTCCAGGACCTGCTTCGCGCTTCCGTCCCGTCGTTCGACGTCAACACCCAGCCGATCAGTGACGCAGCAACCATTGTTCGTCCGGCAAACGTCCGCGGACTGTCTCCGGACAACGTTCTTGTCCTGGTAAATGGCAAACGTCGTCACCGCGGGTCAATCATTTCATTCCTCGGCGGCGGTATCGCTGACGGTGCACAGGGTGTGGACATCTCAGCCATCCCGTCGCTCGCTCTGAAGCAGGTTGAAGTCCTGCGCGACGGCGCCTCATCCCAGTACGGTTCAGACGCCATCGCCGGCGTTATCAACTTTGTACTCCGTGATGACGCAGACGGCGTACAGCTGCTCGCCAACTACGGCTCGACCTACGAAGGCGACGGCAACAACTACAACATCGGCGCCAATGTCGGCCTGCCAATCGGCGATTCAGGCTTCATCAACCTGACCGCTGAAATTCGCGACGTCGAAGGTACCGTTCGCTCGGTTGTTCGCGACGATGTCGCGGAAGCTGTTGCGGCCGGCTACACAACGCCGAACTTCAGCATCATCAACAGCTACACGGACGAAGTTCCGCAGTACTGGGGCCAGCCGGATGTTGAAGACGACATCAAGTTCTTCTTCAACTCGGCAGTCGAGCTCAGCGAGAACGCGGAGCTCTACGCCTTTGGTAACTACGGTGAGCGCACGGTCACCGGCGGATTCTTCTATCGCAATCCGACAACGCCTGGCAGTCAGCGTGGCGGTGTTTACGCCGGTCCCACCGTTGATCCGCTAACCGGTCTCGAAGACCCGAACGGCGTTCCGTCAGTGCTCGTCGGTGATCTCGATGGAATTGGCACCGGCGGTAGCTGCCCCGATGGCATTCCGCTCGGTGGTACGAACAACGTATTCCCGCAGGATCCAGTCCTTTCGCTGGTTGTCGCCGACGCAAACTGCTTTTCGTTCATCGAAACCATTCCGAACGGCTTCGTGCCGCGCTTCGGTGGCGACAACGAGGACAGCGCAATCGCTGTTGGTATTCGCGGCGAATTCGATCTCGGTACCGGCTTGATGTACGACTTCAGCGCACAGACCGGTTCAAACCGGACCGATTTCTTCATCATGAACACGATCAACGCGTCTCTCGGACCTGCGACGCCGCGTGATTTCGTTCCGGGCGGCCAGGAGCAGACGGAAACGCAGTTCGCTGCAAACTTCGTCTACGGTGTTGACGTCGGTTTCGAATCTGACCTGAACGTCGCGTTCGGTTACGAGTATCGCGAAGAGGAATTCGACCTCTTTGCCGGTGACCCCGCGTCATTCGCACTCGGACCGCTGGCCGACCAGGGCTTCTCGTCAAGCTCTAATGGTTTCGGCGGCTTCCCGCGCGACACGTCGGCCAAGCAGGACAGTAATGCGGTCTACATCGACCTTGAGGCCGACATTACCGACCAGTTCACCCTTGCCGCTGCTGTCCGCTTCGAAGACTTCAGCGAATTCGGCGACACGACCGACGGCAAGCTCGCCGGTATCTTCCACGTGAACGACACGTTCCGCATTCGCGGTTCTGTTTCAACGGGCTTCCACGCTCCGACAGCAGGCCAGGCGAACATCACGAACGTAACGACGCAAAACGTCGGTGGAACGCTGGTCGACCAGGGTACGCTGCCGCTGTCATCGGCTGCCGGCCAGCTTGCTGCTGACTTCATCGAGGCTCAGGGTAACGGCCGTCCGACGCTCGGGCCCGAAGAAGCAACGAACTTCACCCTTGGTGTAGCATTCGACGTCGGCAACACGAGCTGGACGATCGACTACTACAACATCGAAGTAGAAGACCGTGTCGCTCTGGGCGCAAATGTCGACTTCCTCGACGCGTTGAACTTCGCCGATCCGAACGGCAACAACTACACGTCGGTCTCGGCAGCTCTGACGGGTCTGGACGCGGACGGTGTCATCAACCGCCAGGACTTCATCGGGCTTGACGATCTGTCCGAGTTCCGCTTCTTCTCAAACAGCTTCTCGACGACAACGACCGGTTTCGACGTCGTTGGTCGCCTGGGCTTCGAGCTGGGTGGCGGCGACTCTGACGTCACGGTCGCGTTCAACTACAACAAGACCGAAGTCGACGACCGGGGTACGGTTAACCCGATTTCTGCCGGACGCGTCTCCGCACTGGAAGACCTGCTGCCGAACATCAAGGGCAACATTTCCTGGACGCACTACATGGGCGATTTCCGGACGCTCCTGCGTGCCAGCTACTACGGCGAGTGGGACGACACCGGTAACGGCGTTCCGGGCATCGGTGCTGAGTTCCTGATCGATGCAGAGGTTGCATATTCGCTGAACGACAATACGGAAGTCATCGTCGGCATCGAGAACCTGTTCGACACCTATCCGGAAGACAACCCGTTTGCCGGCAGCCTCGGACAGCTCTACTCCGAAGCCAGCCCGTTCGGGTTTAACGGTGGCGCATGGTACGTTCGCGCCCGTATGACCTTCTAAACGAGGTCAAACTCGCACGACAAAAGCCCCGGCTTCTCCGCCGGGGCTTTTTTTTGGCTAAGCCAATGGGCACGGCATCGTCACTGCGACGAAGTAGGCCTTAGCCCTCAAAATCGAAGAAATTCGCGGTCTCCAGCCCGATTCCCGTTAAAGAAACGCCTCGCAGGTGTCGATAACCGGCAGGTAAGGCATTTCGACGAGCGGTGACAAGGCTGATGTTGAGCGTTTTTAAGAAGAAAGGGCGAACGGGTACCCGCGCCGCGGTTGCGCGCGACGGCGGGATCGCGGCCGTCGCCGTCATCACGAACGAAGGCGACAGACCGACGCTCCGGTCACAATATTTCCCGGTCCCGGAGAAAAACGAGGACTGGGGCGATTCCGACGCGTTCGATTCCGACGAGCTCGGGCTGTCGAAGGCAGAGTTCACGCGCGTCCTTGATCCGGGCACCTACCAGCTACAGCTCGTCGAAACCCCAAAGGTCCCGCCCGAGGAGATGCGGCAGGCTCTGGGCTTCCGGGTTCGCGATTACATCGACTTTCCCCTCGAAGAGGCCGTCGTCGACTATCTCGAGCTGCCGCCGCATGCAAACGCGCCAAACAAGGGCATCGCGTATGCGGTCATCGCCCGGAAGGACGAAGTTGAGGGCGAAGCAAATGCGACGCGCGACATTGGTTTCCACAACCTCGCGGCCGTCGACATTCCGGAGACTGCGTTACGCAATATCGCAGCCTTGCTGCCAAACGAAGACCAGGGCGTCGCCTTTCTGCATTTTACGAACGACATCGGCTACCTGACGATTACCCGGGGCGGCAAAGTGCATCTCATCCGCCAGATCGCGACCGGCCGACAGGTGTTTCTCGAAAACGCCGACGACGAATTCTTCATCAACGAGCGAGCTGCCGGTATCGCACTCGAAGTGCAGCGCTCTCTCGACTACTACGAGAGCCATTACGACTACCGGCCAATCAGCGAGCTGTACCTCGGACCCGGCGCCGGCCTGGAGGTTTTGCCGAAAGCGCTGAACGAAAACCTCGGTCTGTCCGTCCTGCCGGTGGATCTCAACGAGCTCTTCACGATAGAGACACTGATCGATGAGCGAGAGCAGGGTATCTGCCTGATTCCCGCGGGCGCCGCACTCCAGTCCGCGGCTGACAGTGACGAACTCGACGCCCAGTCGGTCAACCTGATCGAGAAACCGCACGCACTGCCGATCGGCTCATTCCCGATTCGATTCCAGTTGCAGGCAATCGCCGCAATGCTGGTCCTGATGGTTGGCCTCGCCATGTTCGCATCCGGACGCGTATCGGCACTGGACGATGACATTGCGATCGCCAAGCAGCAGGAGTCGGACGCGACCGAACGTTTGAGCACCTTGCGTGCCAAGCTGGACGAAGTGATCGGCGAGAAAAGCTGGGAAGAGCAACTCGCAGATGCGCTGACGGAGCTGAAGCAGCGCCAGGACGTTCTGGCCCTCGTGCAGGGTCCTGCGCTCGGCGAAACCGAGGGCTTCGCTCGTCACCTGCGTGCGATGTCGCGACAGGATACCGACGGCATCTGGTTGACCTTCATTGGCCTCTCGGGCGACGGCAAAGATACACGCATCGAGGGTCGGGCACTGAAGGCGGAGCATGTGCCGATGTACGTGCAAAACCTGACAGACGAACTGCCGTTCGAGAACCAACGATTCCAGCAGTTCGAAATCGACAACACGCCGGACGCGAAAACACAGTCGCTGTTCTTTGCGATGGACAGCCGCCCGCTAGAAATGCTCGGAGGTGGCAAATGAGCCAGGTCGACGTCGCCCGCCGGCGCCTGCTCGAACTCGAGCAGAAAATCGACGACATCAGCCTGCGTGAGCGCCTGCTGATCGGCGTCACGACAATCGCGTTGATCGCGGCACTGTGGTTCGTGTTCTTCCTTGAGCCGTCAATCAAGGCGGCGGACGCGAAACTGGCGAGTCTCGAGAAAATCCGCGAGCGGACCGAGGAGGCGAACCGCAATGCAGAGGTGCAGATCATGGCGATCGCCGGCGGCAGCCAGGAGCAGCGCCGACGCCTTGAGGAAGTCCAGGTCCGCATCGCGGTGCTGAACGAGAAGCTCGCTGAGTACGCGACAGAACTTGTCGATCCCAACGAAATGGCGATCGTGCTCGAAGGTGTCCTGCGCAGCCGTCCCGACCTGTCACTGGTCAAAATGCACAACCTCCCGTCCGAGGTCCTGAGCGCAAGCGAGGACGAGAATGCTACGCGCTTTTATCGTCACGGCCTGGCCATCGAACTCGAAGGCTCGTACGCCGGTCTCGTGCGCTACCTCGACGAGATCGAGGATCTCCCTTGGCGACTCTACTGGCAGGTGCTGGAAATCGAGACGCTTAACTACCCCAACAACAGGATTCGGATCGAGGTCAGTACCTTGAGCCTCGACGAGGAGTGGATCGGTGCGTAAATCGACGCTGGCATGCATTGTCGCGCTTTGCCTCACGGCGACGACCGCGGTCGCTGCGGATGCGGGAATGCGCGACCCGATGAAACCCTTCAGCCGCGTCGCGGAAGCACCGCGCAGCGGAGTCACGATGATCGTCAACGCGATCTTCGTCTCGGATCGGCGCCGACTCGCGATCATCAACGGCCAGCGCGTCAGGGTCGGCGAGTCCGTCGGCGGCGCGCGCGTGACAGATATTCAGTCGGACCACGTGACGTTCAGCCGGTCCGGAAAAAACTACACCTTGCACCTTGGAGAGCGGTCCGGCTTTTAAGGCGCGGCCCAGGCGACACTATGAAAGCACTCAAGAGACTAACTTTCGTTGCGGCACTCGGCGGACTGTCTGCCTGCGCTGCGTTTCCGGAGTCTGTTGCAAATACACCGGTAAACGATCCGGTTCTGCAGGTCATGGAAGAGATTGCGCAGCAGCCAGACGCCAGCCCGAAGCCGGCGCAGCCCGTTGCGGCCGTCGTTGTGCCGGTCGAGCCGGAGCATCGCTTCGACGTCAACAGCGAGGGCACGCCGGCGGATCTGTTCTTCATGGGCCTCGTGGATGAGACCGACGAAAACATCGTCGTGCATCCCGACGTTCGCGGCTCGATTTCATTGATGCTGAAGAACGTCACTGTTGAAGAAACGCTCGATGTTGTCAGCCAGGTGTACGGCTACTCCTACCGTCGCGGACCCGCCGGTTTCATGGTCTTCCCGGCGACGCTGCAGACTCGCATCTTCCAGATCGACTACCTCGATCTCACACGCTCCGGCGTCTCCCGCACGCGGGTCAGCTCCGGGCAGGTCAGCGAAGGCCGCAGCACTGGAAATCGCGTCGCGAACTCTGCCGCAGCGGGCCTGGCGGCGATCCCCAGCGGCGGCGGCAACGATGCCCAGGCAATCAGCGGCTCCAACATCAGCACGAACTACGAAACCGACTTCTGGACCGACCTCGAGGACACGCTGATTGCGATGCTGCGCAACGAAACCGGCAGCCAGGTCGTCGTCAACTCGCAAACCGGCGTCATCGTCGTGCGCGCGATGCCCGAGAAGCTGCGCAGCATCGAAAGCTATCTCGC
>CAWUHY010000178.1:0-6244 GCA_963922215.1 uncultured Gammaproteobacteria bacterium
AGCGTCACGGCGCAGACGTCGCCGTCCGTGATCCAGTCTTTCGCATCGCCAACCGCTTTTTCATCCGCCGCGAACTGTTCGAAGGAATTCGGATCCATGAAGTGCCAGAATTCCCCGTCCGTGTAGAGGTACTGCATTTCCGTGTCGAGGACGTCGGCGGCCTCGACCGATTCACCGGACTTGAAGGTCTTGTCGACGGTCTTGCCGGTTTTCAGGTTGCGAATGCGCACCCTGTTGAATGCCTGCCCCTTACCGGGCTTGACGAACTCGTTTTCGACGATGATGCAGGGATCGCCGTCGATAATAATTCGAAGGCCGGAACGAAACTCGTTGGTGCTGAAACTTGCCATGACGTGACCTTGGTGGAAGCTTGGTGCCTCCAATGTTTTACATAAGATGCGGGAACGGGTGACCGCGGCAATCATACAGCAGACGCAGCGAGAGGCCACCCGGGATAGCGGCATCGAAATCGGAGTTTACAAAAATAAGAAGCCGGTCACGCCGAAGCGCTCGCCGGCACCGTAACCTGTTGCACATAAGTCGCGGTCAACTGGAGTGACCGGCAGCTGACAAAGGACGTCTATCCATGGCAAAGGGAATCCGGTTTTGAGCGCAAGCGACGCAATTTCGATTGCGGTGCTCACCAGTAACGAAGACGATGTAGCCCTGATCAACAGTGCGCTGCGCGATGTCGGTATCGCGACGCGTTGTAACTGGGTGAAAGCTCCGGGCGATCTTGCGATCAGCCTGTCGAAGCATCCCGCTGAACTGATTGCTCTCAATCTCGATACTTACCCCGATCCGATTCGCACGGTTATCAAGCAGAAGGACCGCTTCAACCCGGAAACGCCGGTCATCGGACTGAAAACCGAAGCTGACGAAGTCGCGATCGAGAAAGCGATGGAGCACGGCGCGAAGGACCTGGTGTCCTTGAGCCTCGTCAGCCGCCTGCAGGCTGTCGTAAAACGCGAGCTTCGCGCGCTTCGAGTCGAGCGCGCCCTGAACTCAACGCTGACTTCCGCAACCGAGTACAAGCGCCAGATCAAGGAATACCTCCAGACGTCGAACAGCCCGATTGCGCTCGTTCAGGACGGAATCATCGTCGAGGCGAATGCCGAATGGCTGCGCCTGTTCCGCGCCGCCAATTCAGAGGAAGTCGTTGGCATGCCGGTCATGGACAGCTTCCACAGCGAGTCTCACGCCGCCGTCAAGGGTGCTCTTGTCGCAACCGTGCAGGGTAAATGGGTCGCCGGCGAAAAACTGAAAGTGAAGCCGGAACACGATCTCGGCGACCTGCAGGATTTCAACATCGAACTGTCGCGCGTTGAATACGACGGAGCATCAACAGTGCAGGTTCGCGTGCCGGCGGAAGAGGTGCATTCCAAGGAACCAACGAAGCTAGTTCACGACGCTCTGAAACGCGATCCAACGACGCTCTTCTATCACCGTGCGCAGTTCATCGAACGACTGAAGAAGCGCCTGGGGCGCAAACCGTCATCCGGCCTGCACCTGCTCGCGTACATCAAGCCCGACAAGTTCTCCGCCGTCCAAAAAAAGGTCGGCGTACTGGAGTCTGAGGAAGTCCTCGCGCAGCTGTCAGAAATGATTCGCAGACGCCTGCACCCGCGCGACGTCGCTGGTCGCTTCGAGGGGACAGGCATCATGGTCCTGCTCGAACGCGGAAAGGAGCGAGACGGCCAGCTCTGGGGACAACAGCTCGTCGACTTCGTGAAATCCCAGACTTTTGAAGTCGGCGATGTATCGACCCAGATGACACTTAGTGTCGGCGTCTGCGCGGTCAGCAAGCGCTTCGACAGCTTTGAGGAGTTCGTCAGCACAACTGTCGAAACCTGTCTGCAGGCCCGCGCCGACGGCGGCGACACGGCGATGCTTAACGAGGCCGACGAACAGGACACGAAGCAAAAAGAACTGGACGGCGTCTGGGCGAAGCATCTCAAGGCTGCTTTGATGGATGACCGCTTCCAGCTCGCGCAGCTGCCGATCGCCGGCCTGCGCAGCGACTCGATCGAGATGTACGACCTCCTCGTTCGCATGATCGACGAGCAGGGGAACTCCGTTCTCCCGTCGGAATTCATTCCGGCCGCCGAACGCACGAACACGATCAAGAGCATCGACCGCTGGATGATCAAGGCCTCGATGGACTTCTGCGTCAAGAACGACGCGGATCGTGTCTTCGTCCGCCTGTCGAAAAAATCGGTCGTGGACGTTTCGACGGCAGACTGGATCAAGGCCACCTGCGACGAGGAAGGCTTCGATGCCTCACGCCTGGTCGTACAGATTCCGGAGCGCGATGCGGCGATGCACATCCGGCAGGTACAGAACCTCGCGAAAAGTCTGAAGAATGTCGGTGTCGGTCTCGCGCTCGAGCACTTCGGAGTCGCCGACGGCAAGTTCCAGATCCTCGACATCCTGAAGCCGGACTACATCAAGATCGAAGGCGAACTGATGCATACGATCATGACGGACAACGACGTGCAGACGCAGGTCGAATCCATCGTCGAGGCCGCTGACAAACGAAGTATTCGAACGATTGCCGAACGCGTTGAGAATGCCAACGCGATGGCAGTCCTGTTCCAGCTCGGACTCGACTTTATGCAGGGGCATTATGTTCACGAGGCCGAAGTTGTTCTGTCCGACGATACGGCCAACACCAAGCAGCAGACGCTGGCACAGCTGATCGCCGCCGGATAACGGCACAAAGTGTGATTCAGTTCACACATCGGCGAGGGAACTATCCGTTCACGGGTCAGCAGGCAAACACATTAAACTTGGCGCTTCTGAAAGTACGGAAGCCGCCAGGTGACATCGGGATACAGAATGACGACGCAACGCAAAAACCATCTCGGCAGCGGAACGCGCATGCTGTCGGCCCTCGTGGCTCTCGGCGGCGCCGGTACCGCAAATGCGATCGAGCTCGGTGAGATCACCGTCCAGTCCAATTTAGGCCAGCCGCTGCGTGCGAGCATTGCCTATGCGCTCGCACCGAACGAAGAACTCGCGAATTACTGTGTATCTGCGACAGCCGCCGCCGGCGCCTTTCCGACCGTCAGCAACACGCGGGTTTCCGTTCGCAACGGCGTCATTACGCTGACTGGCACGACGCCGATTCGCGAGCCCATGATCACGACCCGCGTGTCGATCAACTGCCCCTACACACCGAATATTTCGCGCGAGTACCTGATGTTCATCGACCCTGCGGGCGTCGAGGAAGTTCGAAGCGCCACGGTGGTAACGCCACCGGAAGCTGCGCAGACGACCGTCGCGCCGCAGGCTGAAGCTCGCCCCGAGCGCCGTCCGGCGACGTCACCGCCGACGCCCGTCGAAATCGGAACCGAGTATCGCGTACAGCCGGGCGACAGTCTGTCCACGATTGCACAGCGCATCAGCGATCGCGAAATGGCGCTCTGGCCTGCGGTCAATGCCATCTTCGAGGCAAATCCGAATGCATTTCTCGGCGGCGATCCAAACCGACTCAAAGCGGGCGCGATGCTGGCGATTCCGCAGTCCGTCGGCAGCCGCGTTGCGGCCGTGGACACGGCACCCGTCTTTGCACCGAACGACTCAGCGTCGGCGGCCGGGAACGTCGAGAGTTCTCCGGCGGACACGACACAAGCCGCCGCAGCGACCGAGCCGGCTCCGCTGACGAATCTCGATGATCTTGTGAGCGCCGCCGACGAAGCTGCCGCAGTCAGCGAGGCTCCGGCGGCCGAAGCGACAGCCGCAGCTGACGACAATCCCTACGTTCCCGTCGCAGCACAGCCTGAAACCACGCCGGTCATCGAAGACGTCACGATCGAATCGCCGGAGGAATCATCCGCGCTGGCACCGGCCACGAACGCGAATCGCAGCATCGCGCGCGTCGTCACACCGGTTGCAGAGACCGAAACGTCGCGCGTCTCTCCCGCCCTGCTCTGGTCCATCGGCGGACTCGGGTTGATTGCAGCACTGCTGGTTTTCCGGCGCCGGTTCCGCGATGACGGAGACGATTCCTATCCGGCAGCGCGCTATGCCGAGGAAGACAGCGCAATCCGCGAGCCGACGGCGACCGTCGAAGTCCAGGCAGAAGACTTCGGTCTTGACGATGACAGTCCGACCGACCGCAACCTTGCGCTGGATGCATCGATCATTGTTGGCCGCGACATGGACGGCGGCATCGACGTCGACTTCACGGAAGCATTTGAAGGTACGACCGAGCTTGATCTCGATCTCGACATGGTCGAGAACGAGGCAGCGTCTGCACAAGCTGCAGAAACAGACATCATCCCGCCGCCGCAAATTGAAGCCTCATCGATCCTCGAGCAGGAAGTCATGCCGGACGACGATGACTATGACATGTCGATGGTCGTCGATATCACGAAAGCGCCGGATCCGCACGAGGTAACCGCCCGTGACCTGAGAGCCGTCGAGGTCGACGCCGACGCGACAGACAACTACACGATGAACACGCAGGCAGATCTCGAAATTCTCGCCCAGGACTACCAGGACGAGCTGAGCGCCACGCAGGCATTGAATATGGAAATCGAGCGTGCAGCCCAGCAACTCGCCGAGCAGATGGACGAAGGCACCACAGAGCTGTCGGACGACGATGACACCGGCATCAACGAAACGCTGGCTGTTGACGACTCACAGGCGACCGCTGTACTGGATCGAGAGGAAGACACCGCCCGGATGGAGGCGCGTGAGGATACCGTCGAGATGAACCGAGACGAGGACACTCGCGAAATGCCGGCGCAGTCCGAAAACGAAGACACCGTCGAGGTTATGACGTCCGACGGCGATCACACGGTCGAGATCATCACCCGCGACGACGACGATGAAACCGTCGAAATGGAAATCGAAGGCGGCCGCTTCAACACCCGCAACGGCTAGCCACCACCAGACTCCTGCTCAGCCCGCCTGTGTGCGGGCTTTTTTTTGCCTCTAAAAACGCCGACGTTGACAAGCGCCTCAAAGTGTATATGCTGTGTATATATTCTATGCACAGTTAGGCTCACGATGGACCAGCCGTTGACCTTGTCGCAGACCGACGGTCGCCCGATGTACCAGCAGATCATCGCGCAAATCCGGCAGCGAATCGCCGTCGGCGACTGGCAGCCGGGCCTGAAGCTTCCTTCAATCCGCGAGCTTGCCGTCGCGACGCGTGTCAGCGTGATAACGGTGAAACGTGCCTACCAGGAACTGGAGAACGACGGCGTGATCATGACGCAGCAGGGAAAAGGCTCGTTCGTTGCCGACATTAACGATCTCGGTGATCGACTGAAGACGGAGGCGCTCGACGAGCGCTTGCGCGAAACCGCGTCCACCGCGAGGCGGATGGGCGTCGGTCGCGACGAACTCGTGGAGCGCCTGATGAGATATTTCGACGAGGACCCAACATGACTGACGCATTCAATCTCTCGGCTGTTTCCAAGCGCTATGAGCATTTCGCGCTGTCTGACGTGACGCTGTCACTCGCGCCGGGTGAAATCATGGGATTTATCGGCCCAAACGGCGCTGGCAAGTCGACAACGATTCGCATCCTCATGGGTCTTATCGCTGCCGACAGTGGCGATGTCTCGGTGCTTGGCCGACGCATGCCAGGCGAGCAGGTCGATGCGAAACGCGACATCGGTTTCGCATCGGACGATATGCGCCTGTACGGCAATGCGAGCCTCGACTGGCATATTCGCTTCGTGCGCGCGCTGGTTCCGAACTGGGACTCTGCGTACGCGAAGCAGCTCCTGAAAGCGTTCGACCTCAGGCCAGAGCAGCGAATCAAGGGACTGTCGCACGGCCAGCGCGTCAAAGCCGCCCTGCTCCTGGTTCTCGCACGACGGCCGAAACTGCTCATCCTCGACGAGCCCACGACCGGCCTCGATCCGGTCGCGCGTTCCGAAGTTCTCGATGAGCTCATGGACGTGCTGCGCGATGACGAGAGGAGCGTGTTCTTCTCCTCGCATAACACCGTCGACGTCGAACAGATTTGTGACCGCATCACGTTTATCGACAGAGGCCGACTGGTCCGAAGCGAGGACAAGGAAATCTTTCTGGACCAGTGGAAGAGGATCCGCTTTGAGTCCGACGCGACTCTGGCGAAGAGCGGAATACCCGACATTATCGAATTGAAACAGCGCGGCAGGCTCGGTGATCTTGTTGTGAATCGCGACAGCGCCGCGACGAGGCAGGCGATAGAGGCAGCCGGAGCTCATATCGTGAGTATCGATCGTATGAGCCTGGAGGAAAT
>CAWUHY010000179.1:0-6191 GCA_963922215.1 uncultured Gammaproteobacteria bacterium
ATTTCGATGTTCGTGAATAAGACGGAGGAAGATCGCGGGAAGCTGATGGAAGAGGTCGAAGACATCCATTCCCTCTTCATTGAGGCGGTGGCGAAATACCGGCCGGATCTCGATCTCGCGAAAGTCGGTACCGGTGAACACTGGTACGGGACGCGCGCGATCGAACTGCATCTCGCTGACGATCTCAAGACCAGTGACGAAGTGCTGGCGGAACGCGCCGAGGAGCACGAGCTGTTCCTCGTGACCTACAAGACGCGCCTGCCGCTGCAGCAACGCGTTATGTCGGGCGTCGACAGCGCTTTGGAACGCTGGTCGTCAATCCGCTGGAAAGAGACCTTCGAGTCGCGCCTCCCGCGCTGATCGCTGGCTAAGCTATCGCGGGCGTTCGCCCGGAACCCGCCCCGAAGACGGTGGTCGAAACACAGGTATACTGGCGACAGACTTGGACACACGGTCGACAATCATGAAAAGACTGAAATTCTTTACAGCAGCCTGCGTGGCGGCGTCATTCCTGGCGGCGTGCTCCACATCCCCGACCGGGCGCTCGCAGGTCATCCTGAAGTCCGAAGACGAACTCGAAGCCCAGGCGGCGAAACAGTTCGCTGAAATGAAGGCTTCTATGCCAATGATGACCGACCGCGCGACGATCGATTACATCGCCTGCGTCGCGAACGCCGTCGTCAATGAACTCGAGCCGCCGCACTCCGACTACGAATGGGAAATGGCGATCTTCGATGTTGATTCCGTCAACGCCTTCGCGATGCCCGGCGGCAAGATCGGCGTGATGAAAGGCATTTTGAAAGCTGCTCAAAACCAGGACCAGCTTGCGGCGGTCATCGGCCATGAAATTGCTCACGTGACGGCGCGTCATGCGAACGAGCGCGCATCGCGCGGTTCGTTCTCGGACGTCGGCGTGCAAGTCGCGGCCATCGTACTTGGCGGCGGCAACCAGGGCGCAACCTACACCGCCTACGAAACTTTGAAGGCCGGTGAGGCGCTCGGCATCATGCTGCCGTTCTCGCGCTCGCAGGAAAGTGAAGCGGACGTGATCGGCCTCGAATACATGGCGCGGGCCGGCTTCGATCCGCGGCAGAGCGTGCCGCTCTGGCAGAACATGAACGCGGAGGCCGACAAGGCGCCTGCAGAATTCCTGTCAACGCACCCGTCCAGCGAGCGACGCATCGACCAGCTCGTCGGTCAGTTCGGCAAGACGCTGCCGCTGTATAACGAAGCGCAGGCAGCGGGCCGACGCCCCAACTGCACGCCGCCGAGCTAGACTAGACAGGCGATGGCTGAGTCCGACTGGCTGAAGGTGATGCTCGGCGAAATCGCGCGCAAGCGAGCCGAGCGCAAGGAAGCCGAGGAAGAGGAGGAACGCAGGCAGCCTGCGCCCGCTGAAGCAGGCGCTGAGGACACGCAGGAAAATTCCGACGACTGACGCCCGTCAGTCGTCGAAGTAGCTCAAGAAACTCTCCGGCAGACCGTCGACTTTCGCCGGTCGCCTCGCCGTGACCTCCAGCGGCACGCTGTTGTAAGTATTCCAGAACAGTCTGCGCTTTGAGCCGCGATCCTGCTCACGATCTTCAAGCAGCGCGCGAAAGGCCTTGCCCGTGTAGGTCGCCTCCAGCGCAAGTCCCATCTCGCCCGCCGCGACAGCGACTGCGCGGTCCGTCTCCGGATTGGTCTTCGCGTAGCCCGCACCAAAGAACTCCGGCCGGTAATCTATTGCGACTCGTCGGGAGAGGTCGTCGGGAATCGAGGCGTCGAGCCGGCGCATCATGCCGGCCGTTTTGCGGACCAGGCGGTGGAGAGCGACCGGGTTTGCCGTCTCCTCCGCAGTCACGCGTACCGCCTGAACGCGAGCGCTGACATTCGCGAGCGCCAGACCGAGGGCGAGGCCGGCGACGGTTCCCATCGTGCCCATGGCGACATAGACCAGGTCCGGCTCTTCAAGCTCTCCCGCAGCAATCTGCTCCGCGAGCTCGAGGCCCGCGTTGACGAAACCGATTGCGCCAAGCCAGCAGGTACCGCCAAGTGGAACGATGTCTGTTGCACCGTAAGCCAGGTGCTTACGCAGAACGGCTATCCGTGCACTACGATCGCCGCCGTAGCGCACGACCTCGGAGCCGAGCTTCAGGTGCATGTTCAGCGCGCGCCCGGCCGCGGCCGTCCGCGTCTGGTGCGCGAGAAAACACTGGCAGCGGAAGCCCGCTCGCTGTGCAAACAGCGAAGTCGCGACCGCATGGTTGGACGCGACGGCACCGAAAGTCGCGATCGTGTCGACACCCCGTTCTTTCGCACGCGCCAGAAGGTATTCAAGCTTTCGAACCTTGTTGCCTCCGTAGTGCCCGGACGTCAGGTTGTCGAGCTTGATCGTGAGCGTGTCGCGGATTCCGTCGACGTCCAGCGTGACCGTTGAAACCGGCGTCGGCGACGCAACGAGTTCAGCGCGCGGTATCGCGAGACCCGGGAAGCGTGTTTCGAGTGTATTCGCCACGCCTCCAAGAGTAGCGCAATCTCGGTCGGAGCAAGGCTCTCCCTAGTCGAGAACGACTCCGTACAGGCTCGGTGAGACGGCCTCACCAAGCTCGCGGATCTCAAAATGCAGGTGTGCCTTGGTGCTCGCACCGGTGCTGCCGACTGCGCCGAGCGTCTCGCCGGCTTCGACGGAACGGCCGACCTCCACGTCGACGTCGCTCAAATGGTAGTAGCGAGACTCGACGCCGTTGGCGTGACGCACCGCAACATACTTGCCGCGCGTCGCGTCTTCACCGACTGCGCTCACCTGACCGCGGACCGGCGCGCGGACCGGCGCTCCCTCCGGCGCCGCAATGTCCACGCCGGAATGCATTCCGCGCGCGCCACCGTCTGCGCCGAATTGCGATGTGATGCGTCCTTCAACAGGCCGCTTGAAGGCTGGCAGTCTGTCCCGCAGCGTCGCTTTGCGACCCTCCAGCACGAGCGATCGGTCGTCGTCTGCCTCTGAAAGCATCGAGAGCAGGAGATCCCGGTAGCGAGCGGACTCGACCGACAGTGCTTCGTCGCCATTCGCATAGGCCTCGGCCCGTCGCGGGCCGGCGTTGTATGCCGCGATCGCGAGTTCCTGCTGGCGGGAAGGATCCTCGGCGAAGCGTTCCATCATGTTCGCGAGATACCAGGCGCCGAAATCGATGTTCGTCGCAGGATCGAAGAGCTGGTCGGGCCCGAAGCCCTCAAGGCCGCGTTCGGCGGCTATCGCTTCTCCTGTCTTCGGCATGACCTGCATGAGTCCGCGTGCACCGGCGGAACTCTCTGCTTCGGGTTCGCCGTGCGATTCGACGAGGAGCATCAACGCAAGCACATCCGGTGACACGTTGTGGCGTCTTGCTGCCTGTTCGATCAGATCCGAATAACGAGTGACAGCCGGAGGCAGCCAGGAAATCGAAAGTTCATGCCCGGCCTCTGCCACGTCCGGCTCGTCGCTGCTGTAGCTTAAGGAGTAGAACAGCAGCGCCGTCATCAGAAAGGCGAATAGCCCCGTGTAATGCATCCTGGCCGATCCTGTCGTTGCGTCGTCACTCATCAGTCGTTCAACCCGTTTCATCAATTCGCCTCCGTTCATCAACAGTGCCGGTACCGACGGGTATCCGGGCGTCTCTTCGACCGCGACAAGTGCGCGCGCGTATTCGAATCGATTGCCGAGATGGCGAACCGATTCGTCATCGCAACGGTATTCGCGGTTGCGTCGTGCTTCCGCCGACAGCCAGCGGACTGCCGGGTGGTAAAAAAGAATGGACTCACCAATCGCCTGCAGAAATACGGCGATATGGTCGAGCCGTCGGACGTGCAGCAGCTCGTGGATAAAGACTGCGTGAAGCACGTTCGATGGCACGCCGCTCAACATCGACGCCGGCAGCAGGACGATTGGCCTGATTACGCCCGTCACCATCGGCGACCGGATTGAATCGGATGCGCGAATGCAGATGCGACGCGAGGCCGCGACTGCCGTCCTCGCCTCATGAAACAGTCGTTCAATCGGCGCGGGCACCGCGAAGGAATTCCTGACGATGACGAGCCGGAGCCAGATGCAGCCACACAGAAACCGGCCTCCGACAAATGCCGAGCCGACGCACCAGGCGAGTGCGAAATAGGTCGCAAGAGGTAGTGCAGCGCTTTGCTGAACGAGCGTGCCCTGCGCCGGCTCTGTGTTGAACGCGAGCACAGCGGTCACGACGAAGGCAACGGGCGCGACAAGAAACAACGATATCGCGAGCAGGTAGCGCGACTGCGAGGCCTGCAGTCGACGCGAGGAGACTGCGTAGATCGCCGCGAGAACGCATCCCTGCCAAACGCTGTGCAGGATCGCCGTGAACAGTGCTTCAGAGCCCAGTATGAAACCGTCACTCAAGTTCGCTGGCCTTCTGCTCGATCAGGGCTCGTACGTGTTCGATGTCTTCACGCGACAGTTTCTTGGAGGAGAGCGCGCGCACGACGAGATCGGCGGCCGATCCGGCGAAGGCCTTGTCGGCAAGGTTCCGCACGAGGCCGCGCTGCGTCTGTTCCGCGGGCTCTGCCGCGCGGTAAACATGACTGCGCGCCTGTTCGTCGCGCTTGACCAGCCCCTTCTTGTGCATGATCTGCAGCGTCTTCAAAACGCTCGTGTAACCGAGGCTCTCTTTCGCGGAGAGGCGCTCATGAATGTCGCGGACCGTCAGGTGGCCATCGCTCCACAGCACCTGGAGGATGGCGAGTTCGGCCGGTGTCGGGATCGTCTTGCTTCTCATGCGCGCCAAACTACGAAGATCTTCGTACGAAGTCAAGCGTAGGTTCTTAAACGCGTTCCGCGCGGCGTCACACCGCGCTCTGAGGAGTCCGTCAGATTATTGCAAACGCTCAACATCCCCCCGTTGCGACACGGTAGAATGCGGCTTTCCACGGTGGAGCCAGGATTGGCGGACACAGCAGACCACGGCATCACGGTCACCGAAATTGCCGCGAGGGATCAGCCGATCAGCGTCACGGCAGAAACCAGCGCCGCGTTCGTCGGACGTACGCTGCGCGGTCCGGTCAACAGGCCGATCGAGGTCGACAGCTTTGCTGCGTTCCGTCGACGTTTCGGCGGTCTCTGGAACCGCTCGGGACTCCCGGAGGCGGCTCGCCAGTTCTTCGAGCATGGCGGGCAGAAGCTCATTGTTGTTCGGGTCACCAACGGCGCGCGCGGCTCGATGCTGTGTGTGCCTGCGCAGGGCGGTGCTCTCGTTCTTCGGGCTGTTGAGCCGGGGTCCACCGAAGTCCTTCGCGCTGCCGTCGACTACGACCGTCTTGACGACGACGAGCTCTTCAACCTCACGCTGCAGCGGATTGACCCGGAGACCGGGCTCGTCATCGACCAGGAACTGCATGCGGCCGCGAGCTTCAGCGAAGAGTCGACAGCGTTTATCGGCGACGCGCTCATGCAGTCGTCACTCGCCCGGCTCGAAAAACCTTATCCGGCGCACCGACCTGAGGCGACGGGCATTGAATACGTCGACGCGGTTGAGAAAGGTAAGGACGGCGAGGAGTTGTCGGACTACGACATCGTCGGCTCGCGCGAGCACGGTACTGGCTTATTTGCGCTGTCGGACATCGACCACTTCGATCTCCTTTACCTGCCGAAAACGACGACGCCGACGGGTCCGACCGCGATGCTAGCCGCTGACCGCTACGCACGGGAGCGCGGCGCAATCCTCGTTGCCGACCCGCGACCGGACTGGGAAAACGCCGATACGGCCTTACGCGGATTACGAGAGCTCGGTTACGCCAGCCCGAACATGCTCGCCTATTTTCCGCTCGCACGTTGCAGCGAGTCGGGTAAGCCAACGATGCTTGGCGGTGCGCTCGCCGGTCTACTGTCGCGCAACGATCGGGAGCGCGGCTCTTGGCACCCCGTCGACACGGTCCCCTTGGCCGCTCGACTCAAACCGCTGAGCGAACTCGATGCCGACGATGTCAACAATCTCAATCGTGCAGGCGTGAACGCACTGTGTCGAAATGAACGACGTCGCACAGTGCTAATCGGGGATCGCATGTTGTCCCGTGGAAGTGAGGCGCATATCGCATTCAACTCCCTGTCTGTTCGGCGCACCGTGCTCAATATTCTGAACGCCGTCGACCACGCTACGCGCTGGGCCGTGTTCGAACACCTGAGCGAGGCGCATGCGACGCGGCTTTGC
>CAWUHY010000180.1:0-6180 GCA_963922215.1 uncultured Gammaproteobacteria bacterium
GACAACAAGGGCATCAACGCGCTCAACAATAAATTTGAACCGGCCCGCACGGACGCCGACTGGCTCTCGCGTGACGAGGAACAGGTAGACCGCTACGTCGCCGATCCGCTGTGCGGCGGACCGTTTACGGCCGGCTACTGGATCGATTTTATCGGCGGTCTGCTGCACGTCGGCTCCGACAGCCTGCTCAACCGGATTCGCTCCGACATGCCGATTTTTATTTTCGGCGGCAGCGAAGATCCCGTCGGCGGTGACAAGGGTCTCGGCGACCTCGTCACGCATTACGCGCAGACCGGCCACCAGCGCCTGAAGATCAAGATCTATGAGGGCGGTCGCCACGAGATGCTGAACGAAACGAATCGCGCCGAAGTCTACCGGGATATCGTTGAGTGGCTTCAGCCTGTCGCACGTAGGGGCGCTTGATACGGATCGATCGCCGCTGTTTCTGCCAAGCTTGGTTTGATTTTGCCGCATGAACTCCACACACTGAGCAACCCGCGTTTACAGGAATCCCAAGCGATGTCAGCAACTTTCGATTTCAGCAACAAATACGTCTTCGTCTTCGGTGGCACGAGCGGGATCAATCTCGGGATCGCCAAGCAGTTCGCGCGGGCGGGCGCAGCCGTCGCCGTTGCCAGCCGTTCGCAGGACAAGGTCGATGCGGCGGTCGGTGAACTGAAGACCCTCGGCAGCGACGCGATTGGCTATTCGCTGGATGTCCGCGACGTCGAGGCCGTCGAGGCCGCGCTGGCTGATCACACGAGCAAACGCGGAAAGATCGATATTCTCGTGTCGGGAGCGGCCGGCAACTTCCCGGCACTTGCCAAGGACCTGTCGCCGAACGGATTCAAGTCCGTCGTCGACATCGACCTGCTCGGTTCGTTCCACGTTTTGAAATCGGCCCTGCCCCACCTCAACGCGCCGGGCGCGTCGGTCGTCAACATCTCAGCGCCGCAGGCGTTTCTCGCAATGCCGGCACAGTCACACGTCTGCGCGGCCAAGGCCGGCGTCGACATGCTGACGCGGACACTCGCGCTTGAATGGGGTCCTGCGGGCATCCGCGTTAACAGCATCGCGCCCGGACCGATAGCCGACACGGAAGGCATGCGTCGGCTTGCGCCGACCGAGGCGATTGAGAAGAAAGTTGCGCAGAGCGTTCCGCTGCAGCGCTTCGGTGCGGCGAGCGAGATCGGTGATGCGGCGATTTTCCTGTCCTCCGAAGCCGGTCAGTACATCAGTGGCGTTGTCCTGCCGGTCGACGGCGGCTGGTCGGTAGCCGGTGCGAGTGCTGCAGCGCTCGCGATGGCGCAGCAGATGCCGCATTAGTAAACCTCGCGGATGTAGATCTGCGAGGTTCGGCCGTTGTAGATGCCGAAGGTCGCATTCGCCTCGGGGTCCTCGGTTCCGGGCGTTGTTTCATCCCAGTCGTATTGCAGCCAGTCAGGAACGTCTGCGGTCACGCGGACACTGCCGTCGTTGCCGTCGCCCGGCGCTCTTAAGGTCAGGCGGAAATCACCGGCGTCCGGCGGCGATGAGAACTGCTGACTCGGGGGCGCTGCTGCAGTGCAGCCGATTCCGCTGACGCCAGGGCTGCCGGTATCCAGCGCGCAGGTGTCGCCGCTTGTGAGATTGTCCGTGTAATTCGACAAGGCAAGTGAGGTCACACTCGTGCAGCTGTCGTCGCTGTGCTGGACGAAGCCAATTGCTGCGCTGACGAAGTACTCGTTGATCATCGCGACCGGGAGATCGACGAGCTCGGAACCGTAGGCGTTGTCGATCCGCGTCCGACCGTAGCGCATCGCCGAACCGGCATCGAAGAAAATACCGCCGCCGCTGCCAACGACGACCGGGTTCGTTCCTGCGGTCACGTTGTCGCTGTCGGTGACGTCCTGGCTGAAGCGAATATCGGGCGTGAATTCGGCTTCCTCCGCATTTCGCGTGAAGAACAAGCCTGTCCCGCTGGAAAACGTGAGCGTGCCCTGCCCGCCGCCCGTGCTCGCGACGGCTGGATCGCCGGACAGCGGAAGGCCGCTGGTGTCGAGGGTGGCCGGCGTCGAGGAATACACCGGAGCCGAGAGGCCACTCATCTTGAAGTAGTCGCCGACGTAGTTCTGCGTTGTGCTGCCGCCGATAGCCTTCGCCGTAAACGTGATTTCCGGTGCGTTCGAATAGGAGAAGGATTCGCCGATGTACGTAAATCCTCCGGCGGCGCAGGACGTATCGAACGTCGGCACGTTGACCGAGATATCGAAGTAGGCCGGGACGAAGCGACCGACGTTGTTCGAGACGCGTCCGGTGACATCACCGCCGCCAAGATAATCGCCGTCGCCGACCGACGGAGTCAGCGTGATAATGCCGACTTCCGCCCAGCTGAAGTTGGAGCCGCTCGCGCTCCCGCCGGAGAACGCGGACCAGTCGGTCGCTGAGCCGATCGACGGGTTCGCGCCACCAGACGGCGCGACGAGGTTCGCGGCGAGGCGTACCGTTTCCGGCGTGGATTCCTGGCCGTAGTTAGGCGTCACCGAGCCCTCGGCATCATAGGCTGTGACCGTGGCCGAGAAGACGTCGCCTGCCGGGATGAAAACATCACCGCTTGCGTCAGCGGCCTCCGGATTCGGGGTAGCCGAACTGTCTTGAATTGCAGTCACGCGAAACTCGAAAGGCTTAACGACGAATCCGGCCGTTGCGCCACGAATCCCGGCTGCAAGATCCGGGTCCGCCGGCGACACATCTTTCATGCTGATCTGAACCCGACCGACGTCCTTGTATTTCGCGACGACAACGGCCTGCCCGTTTGTGAAGGTGACGGGCCGGGCGGTCGCCGCAGCTTCGCCGATACCGACGCCGACCGTATCAATCGTCGTCGTGATGGAACCGGTCGCCGGGTTTTGCCGGGTCAGCCAGAAATCGAGGCTCTTGGCGCCGTCGTAGGATTCGATAATGCCGCAGGTCGGGTCGTTCGGCGTCTGGCCGTAGACGGCGATGTTGAGTGCGAAGTCTGTGCCTGCGGTTTGCGTGTCGGCGAATGTGATGATGCTGCCCGGCGCCGGATTGGGCAGAGCAGCCGCCGTCACCGTAAAGCCGTTTGGCGAAAATTCCAGCGCGCCTTCCGTATCTGTATCGCGAATTCCCGGATCGCTTTGCTGAAAGACATCGACGTCGATGATCGGAGTTCCTTCCGGGTAGTAGAGCTCGAAGACGGCCTGCGATTCGGTGAGTGGCCAGTCGTAGGTTGCGAGCCCATCGTTGTTGGTCGCATCGGTCAGCGTTCCGCCGCCGCTGATCAGCTGCCAGGTCCCGTTGCCGCTCTGTGAGTCGAGCACCACTGTCGCGTTGTAGTCCGTCAGCGGCGTACCGGCTGAAGCGTCGACAACGTCGACCGTGATCGATTCTGCAAGACAGTTGATGCCGTAGCCGTCGTGATTAATCGTGAACTGCGGCGCGACTGTCGCACAGGGGCGAGTCTCCATCATCAGCGTCTGCACTTCGGTGGCAGACAGTGCACGCCCGAAAATATTCACCTCATCGATGAAGCCGTCCCAGGCGCGACTGATGAAGTTGAGATCGGTGCCAATGTACAGCGACTCATCGTTGACGCGGAGTTGCTCGTTGAATGACGAAGACGCAACGGCGACGCCGTCAAGGTAGATCGTCTGGCTACCAGGCTCGTAGGCAATCGCGACGTGATGCCACTGTCCGACCGTCACTGATGCGGAACTGGTGAGGGTTCGCACCACACCCGAATCGTTGTTCCAGTACCAGAAGATCTGGCCAAGTAAGTCGATATGGAACTCATAGTTCCAGTCTTTCGAGACGATCGTGTGCAGTCCTGCCAGCGGAATACTCCGCGCATTGATCCACGCGCCCACGGTGACAGCAGTGTCGAAATCCAGCGCGGGGTCGTCCGGCACTTCGACGAAATCGTCGACGCCATCGAAATCGCCGTAGCGGCAGGTGCCGGGATTGCCCGCGATTGCAGGCGAGGTCTGTGCGGTATCAGCACCGCCGGACGCGAATCCGTCGATTCCGCTCCCGTTCAATTCGACAACTTCTCCCGCCGCACCGGTCCAGGCCGCCTCTTCAAAGACGTAGGCAATAGAGCGCTCGTTGCCGGTCAGGCAGACGTCGTCGAAATGCCAGTAGTCCCAGTCCGTGCCGCTGCCGCCTGTCTGGCGGAAGCGAACCTGGAAACCGGAATGGAGTGCCTGTGCCGGTAGCGTGTAGGTTCGATCGAAGATCTCGCCCGCAGTGCCTCCGCCGAGAAAAGTTTCGAGGATCACCCAGTTGCCGACGTCGTCCAGGTACTCGATCACGAAGTCTTCGTTGTTATCCGGGTATTCGCTGAACGCATCCGAGCCGTGTCGAATCCAGGCTTCGAGATCGACATTGGATGTCCCGAGCAGATCGACGGTGTTACTGGTCACGCTGACCGGGTCCCAGCGGGTAAATGCCGAGTTTGAGCCAGAGTTCGCGGTCGCGTTATCCACGCCTGCGCTGCCGCCGGATGAACTCACGGACCATGAGCCGAGACCATTTTCGAAGTCCATGCAGCTGTTAAGTCCGAAGAGAGCGGCAGCCGCTGTTTCTGTCACCGTCGGATCATCGACGTGCCAGTAATCGAAATCCGATCCGTCGTCACCGGTGGTTCTGAATCGAATCTGCAGGGCTGCATGCAGCGCGTCGGCGGGGAGCGTGAGGCTTGGCGTGTAAATATCACCGGGAGAATCGTCGTTGCCGAGGTAGCGCTGTAGCTCAATCCAGCTCCCGGAGTCGTTCAGATATTCGATGATGATGTCTTCACCGTTATCCGGGTCTTCGCTGAAGCTGTCTGCGCCCCGCCGGATCCAGACGTCGAGACGCGCTCCGGGAACGGCAGCATCGAAGGGGTCGCTCGTGACAGAGACGGTGCCCCAGCGCAGCCTCAGGGCACGACCCTGCTGGCTGGTTTCATTGCCGATGCTCGCGTCCCCGCCGGAGCTTGCGATCGTCCAGTCGTTGAGGTTGCCGTTCAGGTTGTCGTAGAAAAGCGCATCACCCGGCGCTGCGTGGCCCGCCGTCGAGAGTAAGGACACGACAGCGGCGGCCGAGATCGCGATGTTGCGCCTGAGGGTTCCGATCACCTTCGCCATCAGCTCGCATCCGACACGGTCGCGCGCAGGCGACGTGAGACATAGTCGGGCGTGCCGTACTGACCAGCCGATGCGAAGGCTTCGAGGCGGTACACCGTTACTGTCGTTGGTCCCTCGGTGTGGGTTGTGCTCGAACAGCTCGTGACGACCGTGAATCCGGCGAGGCCACCTTCGCTCAAGGCCAGCGTCTCCGACGTACAGGATCCGCCGTTTACCGCCCGGTAGCTCGCATGTTCAATGCCGGTGCGCGCGGCGGAATAGGCGCGCGTCGCCTGCATCGTCAGCACGACGGTCTGCTGCGACACCATGCTGACACGGATCGCAACGGCGCCGAGAATGCCGAGTACAACGAGCAGGAACAGCGCCGGCACGAGTGAGAAGCCATTTTGTGTCCGCCTGTCCTTCATGGTGCGTTCAGGACCTGGACCTGGTGCTGCAGCGACACCGTTTCGTTCTGCTCGCTTACCGTCAGGAACATGGACAGGAGGCCGACCCTCTGCGCAGTACCGGGCGTGTACGACAGGCTGCACGAATTGACGTTGTCGGCGATCAGCGTTGCCGAGGCGCCTGCACCGATAAGCTCACCTGCGCTGTCTCTCGCGGACTGCGCACTTGCGATCGAATAGCCCGAGTAGCGCGTCAGCGTCCGGGAGACCGTATCGCAGAGATAGGTCACCGGACCCTCGACTAAAAACACACGCTGCGTCGGAGATTCGAAAGAGAATTGAAACGCCGGCGAGAGCTGTACGTTATCCTCGCCCGCCACGCTGTCGACGGCGATGTCGATCTGCGTGCCCGGCGGGGTTATGACGTTGCTGAGCTCGTAAGCGTCCGCACCGGGCACACCGACGTTGTAGATCGAAAGATAGTGCGTCGTCGAGGAGAACGGTTTCGCTACCCCGGGAAACCCGCCGACCACGTTGAACGCGTCGTCGGTGTTGTTGAAACGAAGCCGGCGCGACTGGTTGCCGGGCGGCCGCTTGCGGTAGCGCGCGCCGTCGACGGCGCTCAAGACCTCAAGAGCAACGACGCTGCCGGACGACGTGACGCG
>CAWUHY010000181.1:0-6175 GCA_963922215.1 uncultured Gammaproteobacteria bacterium
CCACCTCGTGCTCGCGACCGAGGCGACGGTGCGTCTTGCGGCCTACCGCGAGGCCTTGCTTGCGCTGGATCCGGACGCTTCGGTCTGGGAAGAGCCCTGCGAGATGCTTGTCGCTCTGGCCGAGGAGGGGTGGACGAACGGACCAATTTCGCGACAGATTGTCGAGCGCTATCTAGACGTGCCGAAGGCGGCCGGCTTCGAGCCGGATGCCGTTATCCTCGGTTGCACGCATTTTCCACTTGTCTACGACGCCGTGCGCGAGTGCCTGGATCCCTCGATCGCCATTGTCGATTCCGCCGAGACGACGGCAGCCGAGCTGACCGCATCGCTGCGTGCGTCGGGGCTGCAGGCACCGAAAGGCCCCGGAGGCCTGACTTTGATGGCGACGGATGGTGCGACGCGCTTCGCTCGCGTCGGTGGTCGATTCCTCGGGACGGACCTCGATCCCGGCGCGATCGAAATCGTCGACCTTTAGAAACGATCCCAATGCGATAATGTCTATTGAATGCCTTAAACGAAGGACAGCGAACATCATGCGAACTCCAGCCCTTGCGACCCTGATCCTGCTTGCCGCCTGCCAGCCGGCCGAACCGCCGCGGACCGCCGCGCCCGAACCGATCGTGGTGACCGACCCCCGACCGGAAATCTACGCCGAGTTTCCATTGACGGCCGATCTGTCCGGCCTGAGCGAGAACCAGCGCGCCATGATTGGCAAGCTGATTGACGCATCCGACATCATGGACGATCTGTTCTGGCGCCAGGCGTTTCGTGACGACTATGCCGACTGGATGGCCTCGCTGGAGGGCGAAGACCTGCGCGAATTCGCCGCGATTAACTACGGCCCGTGGGACCGTCTGAACGATGAAGCGCCGTTCGTCCGCGGCTTCGGAAAAAAACCGCTCGGCGCGAATTTTTATCCGGCGGACATGACGGTCGAAGAATTTGAAGCGGCCTATTTGCCCGGCAAAACAGGCAACTACTCGCTGATCCGTCGCGACGACGAAGGCAAGTTGACCGTCGTGCCATACCATCAGGCCTACGCCGAACCGCTGGAGCGCGCCGCAGCGCTGCTGCACGAGGCAGCCGATCTCGCAGAGAGCGCAGAGTTTGCGACCTATCTCAAGCTGCGTGCCGCGGCATTGGTCAGCGACGACTTCCAGACCAGCGATCTGTACTGGATGGATGTGAAGGACAACGAGATCGACGTTGTCATCGGGCCGATCGAGACCTATGAGGACCGTCTGTTCGGATACCGCACGGCCTATGAGTCCTACGTTCTGCTGAAAGACCTGGAGTGGAGCGACCGCCTGTCCCGGTTCGCGGCGTTCTTGCCGGAACTGCAGGAAGGCCTGCCGGTTCCGCCGGAGTACAAGGCCGAGAAGCCCGGAACGGATTCTGACCTGAATGCCTACGACGTCATTTACACGTCAGGAGACTCGAACGCCGCATCGAAGACGATCGCGATCAATCTTCCGAACGACGAGGAGGTCCAGCTCCAGAAAGGCACGCGCCGGCTGCAGCTCAAGAATGCGATGCGCGCGAAGTTCGAAAAGATACTCGATCCGATTGCCGACGTGCTCGTTGCAGACGACCAGCGTGAGCATGTGACCTTCGATGCGTTCTTTGCGAACACGATGTTTCACGAAGTGGCGCACGGGCTTGGCGTCAAGAACACAATCGACGGCAAAGGCACGGTGCGCGAAGCGCTCAAGGACGTCGCATCAAGCATGGAAGAGGGCAAGGCGGACGTTCTTGGTCTCTACATGATCACCCGCCTGCACGAACAGGGCGAACTCGGCGAGGTTGATCTTCGCGACTACTACGTCACCTTCATGGCAGGCATCTTCCGTTCGGTTCGCTTCGGCGCAAGCAGCGCACACGGCAAAGCGAACATGGTGCGCTTCAACTACTTCCTCGAGGCCGGCGCATTCGTGCGCGACGAGACAACTGGCAAGTACTCGGTCGATTTCGACGGCATGAAGGAGGCGATGCGCGACCTGTCAGGTCTGCTCCTCACGCTGCAAGGCGACGGAGACTACGACGGTGCAGTAAAACTGACGAATGAAAAAGGCGTGATCCCCGCGTCGCTGGCTGCGGACCTTGATCGCCTGACGGAAGCGAATATTCCGGTCGATATTCAATTTATCCAGGGTAAGGCGACGCTGGGTCTTTAGGGGGCAGGGATGACCGAGAGCGGGCAGAATCTGGCGCGCAGGTAGCCGAGCGCGCCGATCGGGAAGGGTAACCAGATCAGAGCGGCGTACATGCCCTGCTGCATGAATACGGCGAGTGTGCTGGGCACGGCGACCAGGGTGATCAGCACGACGAAAAACGCTCGCCAGAAGCCGCGAACGCCAACGCGCTTGCCACATTGACTGCAAGCACAGGGCGACATGATCAGTTCGGAGACCGGGATGGTTGCTTGCTCGCATCCGGGACAGGTTCTTTTCACGATTTCCTCCCCGATCCGTCAGGCGGAAGGTAATGCCGGATGTCGGCGAGATAGGATTGCGGAAATCTGAGTTTGTCGGCGAGGCACAACAGCGATTCGGTGTAGCCCGTATTCGGCGCGGTGAGAGGGACGTCGGGGAGGACGTAGGAAGTTGCGCTGATCTTTGAGTCGTCGGCAAGTTCGACGGTGACCTTGATCGGCTCGTAGTCTTGCAGGCCGTCGGCTGCGTAGAGTTGCTTGAGCGAATTTTCGCTCACATCAACCAAGACGCCGTAGGTTTCGTTCTCGTCCTTTCGGACCAGCGTCGCACGATCCCCGATTAACAGCCTGAATCCCGCGAGCCTTGCTGTCCGACAGTTGTCGGTCGGCACGCCCTTGCTCGCAAGCAGAGTGGTATCCATGAACAGGCCGTAGAAGAAAACCGGCCGGACGTTCACTGGCTGTCTCCACTATCTACCGCCCTGCGTTTTTCACGCATCATCAAGCCGACCCTCCGTAATCCAGAGCGCATCCTCGGCGCCCAACTCGGCCAGATCGGCGTGCTCGTCGACCACAAGCAAGAGCTTTCGCCCTTCGGCAATCCCGATCCGGTCGAAGGTCGCCGAGTCCGTCACAAAGGCAAGATCGCCGTATTCTTTAAGCCAGACAGAATCGTGACCGCGCTCGGTGCCGTGATGGTGACAGTAGGAGACGGTTCCGCGAACGGTTGCGGGCAACGGGCTGGGCTTGTCGGGGCGATCTGCAGCGGCCTCCGCGCCGGGCTCCGAAACCTTCGGTCGGACGAGAATAGCGGCGAGCTGAAACGGCCAGAAGACCAGCGAAGATAGAGCAATTGCCACGACGTTCTTGTGCGTGCTACTGCGTCGGAGGGCGAGATACTGGACTGGTACATTCGCAATCGCGAGAACGAGCCAGGCTGTCAGCACGCTCAGGAACACGCTGTTGCTCATGTGTGCTTCCTCAATCGGGCCTTCTTCCCTCCGCGCTGTCGGCTCGTGTTGGTGGCTATCTGCCGTTGTCGATCATGCGGAGGAATTCAGTACGCGTCTTCGCATTGTTACGGAACGCACCGAGCATCTGGCTCGTGACCATCGAGACGCCGGTCTTGTGAATGCCGCGGGTTGTCATGCATTGGTGCGAGGCTTCAACAACGACGGCGACTCCTTTCGGCGCGAGGACGTCATTGATGCAGTTGGCAATCTGCGCAGTCATCTTCTCCTGAACCTGGAATCGGCGCGCGAACGCCTCGACGACGCGGGCCAGCTTCGAGATTCCAACGACCTTGTTCTCCGGCATGTAGCCGACGTGTGCTTTGCCAATAATCGGCGCCATGTGATGTTCGCAATGCGACTCGAATTCGATATCACGCAAGACGATCATCTCGTCGTAGCCCTCGACCTCTTCAAAAGTCCTCTCGAGAAATTCGACGGGATTCATCGTGTAGCCGCTGAACCAGTCCAGATAGGCTTCTGCAACGCGTTTCGGCGTATCGAGCAGGCCTTCGCGGCGGGTATCCTCACCAGCCCAGAGGAGCAGGGTGCGTACGGCTTCTTCTGCCTGTTTGCGAGAGGGTCGGCGCGGCTTGCGTGTTTTCGCGGTCATTGCGTTTCCTGGTGTTGGTGGCAGCTAGGATGCGAGGCCGACGGGACAGCTGACGCCCGTTCCGCCAAGTCCGCAGTATCCGCCCGGGTTCTTCGCAAGGTATTGCTGGTGGTCTTCTTCAGCATAGTAGAAGGGACCGGCCGATTGAATCTCGGTCGTGATTTTGCCGTAGCCCGCATCAGAGAGTCTTGCCTGGTAATCGCCAAGCGATGCTTTCGCTGCCTGTTCCTGCTCAGGGCCGTTGGTATAGATCGCCGAGCGATACTGAGTCCCGACGTCGTTACCCTGTCGCATGCCCTGCGTCGGGTTGTGACTTTCCCAGAACGTCGCAAGCAAAGATTCATAGCTGATAGTTTCCGGGTCGTAGACGACGAGAACGACCTCAGCGTGTCCGGTCTGACCGGAGCACACCTCGCGATACGTCGGATTCGGTGTGACTCCGCCGGCGTAGCCCACCGCCGTCGAGTAAACGCCATCGAGCTCCCAGAACTTGCGTTCGGCGCCCCAGAAACAGCCGAGTGCGAAAACGGCCGTCTCGTGACCGTCGGGAAACGGCGGTTTCAACGGATTGCCGTTGACGTAGTGGCGGTTCGAAACGGACAGCGCTTCGTCGCGGCCCGGTAGCGCCTCCGCGGCGCTCGGGAGATCAGGAATCTTTGAAAACATGAGTTTTATTTTGCTTCGTAACGAGCGCCGCGTCGCGGTCGCGTAACAAGCCCGTTGGCGCTTTCGAACGCCACGGGAACGGATTGCGTGTTGCCCCAGTCGGCTGCGCGATACACCGCGAAGTGCAGATGCGGCATGGTCGTGTGCCCGGTGTTTCCGGAGTAGCCGATCTTCTGGCCTTTCACGACACGCTCTCCGACAGTGACGACGGATCCGTTCTTTTCAAGGTGGTAGTACTCGCCCGTTGTCCCGTCGTCGTGAAGAACAACGATGAAATTCGCGTATTTTCCGCAACCGTCTTCCCAGCACCCCTTGTCGTGCCGCTCCTCGACACTGACGACCACACCGTCACGCGCCGCATGGACAGGTGTGCCCTCCGGCATGTCGAAGTCGACGGCAAACTGTTCGAGACCTGTGTGGCTGAAGCGCGAGCCGAATCCCTGTAGCACCCGGTAGGACTTTCCGGGCGCGTAGGGCAGGCTGTAGCGGTAGCTGTTGTCATGCTGCGCATCTTTGTCGCCAACAGTCCAGTTGTAGAAATAGCGGTAGCGCTCTTTGCCGCCACCGTCACCGCTCAGGGTAATCGCGGCTTCCGACTGTTTGGGCGCAAGAGTCCGGGTCACCGTGCGCGGGCCGTCGACGTGCATCTCATTCGTCTGCACTTCGAGCGTGTAGGTCACCGGGTAGTTGCGTAAGTTGATGGCACGGAGTTCGACGACGCCGTTTTCCCGGACGGCATCAAAGCAGATGGACTCACTGTCGCATTCGGCGGCGTGGGAGGGCAATGCGAGCAAAGCCGCTGCGCTGGCGAGGATTGATGATCGCAGCGCGTTTTTCACAGCGAACCTGCCGCGGGTCTACGCGGCCTCTTCCTCAGGATCCGCGTTTGCGCTGTTCTCATCTTCTTCTTCATCGTCGAGTTCCAGTGCATCGAGGTCGGACTGCTTATAGTAAAACGTGTGTGTTCCGGTCATCCCTTCAACTGCGATCGGGCCATCGTCCGAATACTGCGGTCGGTAAATGCGTGTGCGCATCTCGCGAACGAGGTAGCGTCGAATGTCGGTAAACAAGCCGGGCTCAGCCGTCGTAATCTTGAGTTCGCTGACGCGCCCGCGGTCCGAAACGGTAAATTCAAATTCGATTCTACCCTGTTTCAGCTCGACCTCCGGATTGAGCTGGTCCTCGCTGCTCGCTGAACCTGCGAATCGCGGCAGTGGGCTCGATCGCAACAGGGACGGCTTGCCGAGCGCAGAGTCCCGATAACGCAGCCGATCCTCGTCGGCGCTCAAGACCTGCCAGGCTTCTTCGTAGTTTGACCGCGCGCGAACAAGGCTCATGCGGAACAGGTTGTAGTCGCCGAGGCCCAGAAGCGTGTCGGCGAGCAGTCTCCAGTCGTAGTCTGCGTTGAGTCGGGCAATTCGCAGCGCACGCTTGAAGTAAAGCTCGCCCGATGCC
>CAWUHY010000182.1:0-6146 GCA_963922215.1 uncultured Gammaproteobacteria bacterium
TCCGCCTCAACCTCCGTTACGCGACGCCGGAGAGGTTCTTTGCCGACCTGAAATCGGCGGGAGGCGGCAATGCGCGCGCCGCGCGACGCCGGTGCCTGCTTGGCAGGCAGGCATTCAACGACGCCGTCTCTCGCCTCTTCGCCGGCGGTTCACTCACGGTGACGCTGGAAATCGTCTACGGCCACGCCTTCGGCGGCGGCCAGCGCCGGGGCCAGTTCGCAGTCGACGCAAACCGTATTCCGCTTCGTTCTGCAAAGAATTCATGAGAATCGCTCCAATTTTTGCGAAGCGCGTGGAATTCGACGCATAAGCCACTGACACGGCTTGGCTTTTTCGCCGCGGCCGCAGGTGGGCCATCGTTGCCTGTAACAACATGTTTCAGTAGACTCTGTCGGGCATAGGGGAGCGATGGATGGAACGCCGTGACGTCATGGAGCTTTAGACACCGCGCCGTTTTCAGCCCTCCTCCAACCTACGGAATCTGCCACCAAGCCTTACGAAACCGCTGATCAAAACTACCGCCGGTGGTTTTGATCTCCCGGGCGGGCGAGTCGGGGGATTCACGTCTTGAAATTGAAACGATGGCGGTCCGGATCGGGCCGACAGGATAGTACTTATGAAACTGAAATCGCTTGTGGGAATGTTCATCCTGGCTTTCTCCGGTCTGGCGCAAGCCGACTGGGCGCTGAACATGCCCGAGGGTGTCACCGAGCTCAGCAAGGAAACCTACGACCTGCACATGCTGATCTTCTGGGTCTGCGTGGGCATCGCGGTCGTCGTGTTCGGCGCGATGTTCTGGTCGCTGTTTTTCCACCGTCAATCGCGCGGCGTGAAAGCGGCGAAATTTTCACACAGCACCTCGGCTGAAGTGATCTGGACGGCGATTCCCTGCGTCATCCTCCTCCTGATGGCGATCCCCGCCGCAGAGACGATGATCAAGCTCGAAGACTCCCGCGATCCTGACATGTCCATCGTCATAACCGGCTACCAGTGGAAGTGGCACTACCGCTACCAGGACGAGGAAATGGGCTTCTACTCAAGCCTTGCCGAGGACAGTGTCGAAGCACGTCGCCTCGGCTCGGACGTCGACCCCTTCGCGGTTGAGAACTACCTCCTCGAAGTCGACAACCGCATGGTTGTGCCGGTCGGCGCGAAAGTCCGCCTGCTGATCACGGCGAACGATGTCATCCACTCCTGGTGGGTGCCGGATCTTGCGATCAAGAAAGACGCGATTCCGGGAATCATCAACGAGACCTGGTTCAAGGCCGAGGAAGTCGGCATCTACCGTGGCAAGTGCACGGAACTCTGCGGCAAGGACCACGGCTACATGCCGGTCGTCGTCGAGGTTGTCGAACCCGAACAGTACCAGGCGTGGCTTGACTCCCGGACGGGTGGCGAGCAGCGCTTTGCAAACAATGAATCAAGCGCGACGGTAACCGTCGCGGCAGGAGAGTAAGTCATGGCCACCACCGCAGCAGACGCGATCAAAGATCACGACGATCATCACGGCCCGGCCAAGGGAATTAAGCGTTGGCTCTACACGACCAACCACAAGGACATCGGCACGATGTACCTCGTGTTCAGCCTGGTGATGTTCTTCATCGGTGGCACGATGGCGCTGATCATCCGCTCCGAACTCTTCCAGCCCGGCCTGCAGTTCGTCCATCCGGAGTTCTTCAACTCCATGACGACCATGCACGCGCTGATCATGGTCTTCGGCGCGGTCATGCCGGCCTTCGTCGGCTTTGCGAACTGGATGATCCCGATGATGATCGGCGCGCCTGACATGGCGTTGCCGCGCATGAACAACTGGTCATTCTGGATCCTGCCGGTTGCCTTCGGCATCCTCCTGTCGACACTGTTCATGCCGGGCGGCGCACCGGCGGGCGGCTGGACGATGTACCCGCCGCTGATCCTGCAGACGGGTGACGCATTCCCGTTCCTGATCTTCTCCGTCCACCTGATGGGCCTGTCGTCGATCATGGGCGCAATCAACATCATCGTGACGATCCTCAACATGCGCGCGCCGGACATGAACCTGCTGCGTATGCCGATCTTCGTCTGGATGTGGCTGATCACGGCCTACCTGCTGATCGCGGTCATGCCGGTGCTTGCGGGTGCCGTCACGATGCTGCTGACGGACCAGTTCTTCGGCACGTCGTTCTTCCTCGCAGCCGGCGGCGGCGACCCCGTCATGTTCCAGCACATCTTCTGGTTCTTCGGGCACCCCGAGGTCTACATCATGATCCTGCCGGCATTCGGCATCATTTCCGAGATCATCCCGACGTTCTCGCGCAAGCCGCTGTTTGGTCACGACTCCATGGTCTACGCCGGCTCGTCCATCGCGTTCCTGTCGTTCATCGTCTGGGCGCACCACATGTTCACGGTGGGCATGCCGTTGTCAGGTCAGCTCTTCTTCATGTTCGCGACGATGCTCATTGCCGTTCCGACAGGCGTGAAGGTCTTCAACTGGATCGGCACGATGTGGAAGGGCGCAATGACCTTCGAGACGCCAATGCTGTTTGCGCTCGCGTTCGTGTTCCTGTTCACGATCGGCGGTTTCTCCGGGCTGATGCTCGCGATCGTCGCCGCTGACATCCAGTACCACGACACCTACTTCGTCGTTGCACACTTCCACTACGTACTGGTTCCGGGCTCGATCTTCGCGCTGATGGCGGGCGCCTACTACTGGCTGCCCAAGTGGACCGGCTACATGTACAACGAGACGGCGGGCAAGTGGCATTTCTGGACGTCGACGATCTTCGTCAACCTGACGTTCTTCCCGATGCACTTCCTGGGGCTCGCCGGCATGCCGCGTCGTATCCCGGACTACTCGACGCAGTTTGCGGACTTCAACGCGGTGGCGAGCATCGGCGCAATCGGCTTCGGTCTGTCGCAGCTGATCTTCGTCTACGTGCTCCTGACCGCCAAGAAAGGCGAGAAGGCCACCGACATGGTGTGGGACAACCCGGTCGGCCTCGAGTGGACCGTGCCGTCGCCGGCTCCGTACCACACATTCGATACGCCGCCGAAACTCGACAAGATTGAGAGCCACTAGTGACCGGCGAACGCGACAGCAAGACGAAGCGCGGCATCCAGCGCACGACCATTGTGCTGGTTGCCGTCGCGCTCGTGTTTTACCTGGGCTTTATCCTGACCGGTGTCCTGGGCTCGTAAGCAGACCTTCGAAGATGAGTGAGAAACGTTTAAGTACACGCGGACTGGTTCTTCGCCTCGCCGGCATGACGGCGGCGATGTTCGCGTTTGGCTTTGCGCTTGTCCCGCTGTACTACGTCTTCTGCGAGATCACCGGATTCGGGGGCCGCACGAACGACACGGCGGCAGAGGTCAGCGAGGCGCCGGACTACGATCGCGAGATTCGCGTCGAGTTCGTCACGACGGTGAACGACTATGCGCCGTGGACGCTCGAGGCCGATCGCCCGAGCATGACGGTGCATCCGGGCAAGCTTTACTACGCAACGTTCACGGCCGAGAACAAGAGCAAGAAAACGAAGATTGGCCAGGCGGTACCGAGCGTCGCGCCGGTGGCAGCCGCCGCACATTTCAAGAAGCTGGAGTGCTTCTGCTTTAACAACCAGGAGTTCGCGGCACAGGAAGCCCGCGAGCTGCCGTTGCAGTTCATCGTCGACCCGGACATACCGGAGCACGTCGACACGATTACCCTGCAGTACACTTTTTTCGATACCAAGCGCGTATCGATGAACGACTGACAACTGGAAGAGACCATGTCATCACACGCTGAAAACCGTTACTACGTTCCTCACGACAGCCACTGGCCGATCGTCGGCTCCGCAGGGCTTCTGCTCCTCATGGTCGGGGTTTCAAGCTGGCTGAACGGGGCCGGCCTTGGCTTCTACGTCATGCTGACCGGCGTGGCCGTCATGATCTTCATGCTGATCGGCTGGTTCGGCACGGTCATCCGCGAGAACCAGGCAGGCGTCTACAACCCGCAGGTCGACGTTTCGTTCCGCATGGGAATGATGTGGTTCATTTTCTCCGAGGTCATGTTCTTCGCGGCGTTCTTCGGCGCACTGTTCTACGCCCGCAACATGTCCATTCCCTGGCTCGGCGGTGAGAGCAACAACTTCTTCACGAACTCTGTGCTCTGGCAGGGCTTCGAAGCGACGTGGCCGACGAACGGTCCGGCAGATATGGGCGGTGACTACGAGATCATGGGTCCGATGGGGCTGCCGCTGATCAACACGGCGATTCTTCTGACGAGCTCGGTCACCGTCACGATTGCGCACCACGCGCTGATCGCCGGACAGCGCGGCATGCTGAAGCTGATGCTGGCCGCCACCTTCCTGCTCGGCTTCATCTTCGTTGGGCTGCAGGCTTACGAGTATGCCCACGCGTACCAGGACCTGAACCTGACGCTGGAGACCGGCATCTATGGTTCGACGTTCTTCATGCTGACCGGCTTCCACGGTATGCATGTGACGATCGGCGCCATCATGCTGCTAATCATCTGGCTCCGTATCATGAAGGGCCACTTCACGCCGGAGAAACACTTCGCGTTCGAAGCAACGGCCTGGTACTGGCACTTTGTTGATGTCGTCTGGATCGGCCTCTATATCTTCGTCTACTGGCTCTGAGCGTCAGTCGACCGGATAAAAAAACGGGCGCATCGGCGCCCGTTTTTGTCTCTGACAGAGAAATTTTTTAAGGCGAGGCGGCGGGAATCCAGCCGAAGATCCACGACAGGGCGAGCACCCCGATGAGCACAATTGAAAGCGCAATGCGGACCTGCAGCGAGCGCAGAAGTTTGGTCGGGTCGTCGCGCTCTTTCGTCAGAAAGAACAATCCGGATCCGAGGCTGATAATGATGGCCACCAACAGGCCGAGAACAACGATCTTCATCAGGCAATCCTTGGCAATTGGCAGAGTATAACGTGACACGGAATGCGACACGCCACGACTGGCTGCCCTATTTCATAGGGATGCTCGTCGTTGCCATACTGGCAAGCCTCGGAATGTGGCAAATTAGTCGCGGCCTCGACAAGCGCGCGAACCTGGATGCGTATTCGTCCGCCGGCGGCTATACGGGCTGGTACGACGGCAGGAACGTCGAGCCGTTTCAGCAACTTCGCCTGAGCGGAAGCTACCGCGACGACACGCAGCTTTTGCTCGACAACATGGTCGAGAACGGGCAGCCGGGTCACTACGTCATCACACCGCTGGAGACCGCCGACGGTTTGCTGCTCGTCAATCGCGGCTGGATTCCACGCGGCCCGGATCGGGAAATCGAAACGGCTATTGCCCTGGAGACAGGCGCTCTGACCGTCCACGGCCGCGTCGGTCGCCTGCCGCGTGCCGGTATGCGCATGGGCGAGCCGTTCGCCGGCTCGTCGGGCTGGCCGCGCCACGCGGTATATCCGCGGCTGGATGAAGTGGAGGCGCTGCTCGGCGAGGAGTTGATTGGCTTCGTGCTGCTGCTCGATGCCGAGGAGCCGAACGGTTTCGTAAGGCAGTGGGAGCCCGAGGAAATGTCGGCAAGCCGGCATTTCGGCTACGCGTTCCAGTGGTTCGCGATGGCGGCCGTGCTGGCAGGGCTCTTGTACTACAGACGTTGGAAAAGGAAGCGAGCATGACTGCTTCGAAAAAGACCGGCGCGTCCGGTCGCACAATTCTCTTTTTGATCGCGCTCGCGTTCTTCGGGCCGATGGCACTCGCGATGTGGATGTACTTCAGCGGGCAGGATGTCGAGCTCGGCGCAAATCACGGGCTGCTGCTGGAGCCGTTCGACAACGTTGCAGAGGCCTCCCCCGAACTGCGTGAGACGGTTACTGCGCCGTGGGTCCTTGCCTACGTCAATCGCGGCGACTGCGGCGATAAGTGCCGCGACGCGCTGTATCTGAGCCGCCAGTCGCGCACGATGCTCGGTCGAGAAATGGATCGCCTGGACCGGCTGTTCTTGCACGGTTCAGTCGAGCCGGATACCCTTTTTCTGGATCAGGAACACAGCGACCTCGCGCGGCTTCAGAGCGCGGGACTCGCAGACGCCTTAACGCAAAAAACACCGGAGGATGTTGCAAGCGGCGGGTTCTACCTGATCGATCCGATCGGAAACCTTGTGCTGTATTTTCCGCCGGACATTAACCCGAAAGACATGGTCGCTGACATCA
>CAWUHY010000183.1:0-6057 GCA_963922215.1 uncultured Gammaproteobacteria bacterium
CGACGGCGGCGTGTAGCTGGTTCTCATCGCGCATCGGCGCTGTGCAGCCTTCAAGATAGCTCACGTAGCTGCCTTCGTCGGCGATGATCAGCGTCCGCTCGAACTGGCCCGTGTTTGCCGCGTTGATGCGGAAATAGGTGGACAGTTCCATCGGGCAGCGAACGCCTTTCGGGACATAGACGAACGAGCCGTCGCTGAAGACCGCGGAATTCAGTGCTGCGAAGTAGTTGTCGCGTTGCGGTACAACCGAACCGAGATACTTGCGAACGAGTTCGGGATGATTCTGTACGGCTTCCGAGAACGAGCAGAAGATCACGCCGGCGTCGGCCAGCTTTTCCTTGAACGTTGTCGTAACTGAGACGCTGTCGAATACGGCATCCACAGCGACGCCCGCCAACCGCGCACGTTCGTGCAGCGGGATGCCGAGCTTGTCGTAGGTTTCGAGCAGCTTCGGATCGACTTCGTCGAGGCTCTTCGGGCGGTCCTCGTCTGACTTCGGGGCCGCGAAGTAGGAGATTTCATCGTAGTTAATTTTCGGATAGTGCACGTGCGCCCAGCTTGGCTCGCGCATCGAGAGCCAGCTCTTGTAGGCACGCAGGCGCCACTCGAGCATGAATTCCGGCTCCTTTTTGCGCGCGGAGATTGCGCGAATGACGTCCTCATTCAGCCCGGGCGGAATCGTGTCCATGTCGATGTCGGTCACGAAGCCGTGCTTGTAGCGCCGGTTAACCAGGGAGTCGAGCTGTTCGCTTTCTGTTGCCATTAATTCGTCCGTTCAATCGTGATCGGCATACCGCCGAACGTGGTTGTGTGTGCTTTGGATTCCTTCGCAAGCTCCGTCAATGAAACTTCATGCAGAGCAGAACGAATGGCCGAGTTGATCTTTTGCCACGCCGTCCCCGTGTTGCAGTTCTCCTCGAAATCGCAGCGGCTGTCTTCTGAACTGCACTCCGTGATCGAGACAGGACCCTCCAGCGCGTCGATGATGTGCGCAGCGCTAATCGCATCCGGGCTGCGGGCGAGGCGGTAGCCGCCCCGTGCGCCGCGCGTCGAGGTCACGAGGCCTTCTTTTGCGAGCGTCTTTAACAGCTTGCTGACTGTCGGCGCCGAGACGCCTGTTCGCGCTGAAATCTCGGCGGCGCTCGCGAGCGTCTCCGGCGCACGCGCCAGGTCGGCAAGGACCACGGTGCCGTAGTCGGTCAGTTTGCTGATTCGAAGCATCGGAGGAGGGGCATTCGCTGAATAAAGGACTATTTTAGTCCTATTTACCGGAAAACGCCACGGGCCACTGCGGCCGTTACGCTTCGTGACAACTCTTTCTTTATTTTCCGTACCGGTAATTTGTTATCCTTCGCGCCCAGACCGCGGCGTCCTCGCGGCACCTTGAGACCAATCGATGGCTTCAGACTCTGACAACCTGATCGAGATTCGGGACCTGCACTATTCGCGCGGGAAGCGAAAGATCTTCAGCGGCCTGAATATCGATATTCGTCGCGGCGAAGTCACAGCGGTCATGGGGCCGAGCGGAACCGGCAAGACGACCTTGCTGCGTCTGATTACACGCCAGCTGCTCCCGCACAGGGGCACGATTCTCGTCGACGGCGTCGATATCAGCACACTTGACACCAAAGGCCTCTACGAGCTGCGCAAGCGCTTCGGGATGCTGTTCCAGAACGGTGCGCTGCTGACCGACATTTCGGTCTTCGAGAACGTTGCCTTCCCGCTGCGTGAACACACGAACCTGTCGAATCGCCTGATCCGGCATATCGTGTTAACGAAGCTGCACGCCGTCGGGCTGCGCGGCGCCGCGGACATGATGCCCGGGGAACTCTCCGGCGGTATGGCACGGCGAGTGGCACTCGCGCGCGCCATGGTTTCGGATCCGGACATCATCATTTACGACGAACCGTTTGTCGGGCTCGATCCGATTTCGATGGGCGTCATCGTCCGCCTCGTGCGCAAGATGAACGATGCGCTCGGTATTTCGAGCATTCTCGTCAGCCATGATGTGCAGGAAATCTCGACGGTATCGGACTGCAGCTACCTGATTTCTCACGGCAAGGTGGCTGCGAAGGGTAGCCCGGAAGAATTGAACAAGACGACGTCCGATCTCGTAAGACAGTTCATGTTCGGCATGGCGGACGGGCCGGTCGCTTTCCATTTCGAAGCCCCCAACTACGCCGAGCAGCTGCTCGGTCGTGACGCCGAGTAGCCGTCCCGTGCTGAAAGATCTTTACTATTCCGCGATCGAACGCACCCGGATTCTCGGTGCGTTTGTCATCTTTTTCCTGCAGCTCGTCCGCTACACGCCGGTTGTTCTCAGACGGCGTTTCGGACTCGTCGTGGGGCAGGTCTACAACGCGGGCGGACTATCGCTCGTGATCATCATGGTCTGCGGCTTTTTTGTCGGGGCGGTGCTCGGGCTGCAGGGGTATTCGAACCTCGCTCGCTTCAACGCCGAGGATTCCGTAGGCGCGGTCGCCGCGCTGTCGCTGATCAAGGAGCTGGGTCCGGTCATCACCGCGCTGCTGTTCGCCGGGCGTGCCGGTACGGCGCTCACGTCGGAGATCGGCCTGATGAAGGCGACCGACCAGCTCTCGGCGATGGAAATGATGGCCGTGAATCCGATTCGCCGCGTCGTCGTGCCGCGCTTTCTCGGCGGCATTATCTCTATGCCGTTTCTTGTTGCGATCTTCACGTCCATCGGTCTACTCGGCGCGTTCCTGGTGAGCGTCTACCAGCTTGGCGTCGACGTCGGCGCTTTCTGGCAGCAGGAACAGCTGGCCGTGAAGCCCAAGGACGTCTACGAAGGTATCGCGAAGAGCGTCGTTTTTGGCATCATGGCAAGCCTGATTGCGGTGTGGGAAGGCTTCAGCGCGGTGCCAACCGCTGAAGGCGTCGGCCGTGCGACGACCCGTACAGTGGTCACGACCGCAATCACGGTGCTCGTTCTCGATTTCATTATTACCGTCTTTTTCTTGTACCTGATATAGGCAAGCACAATGCAACAGACACGCAGCGTAGAACTTGGAGCCGGACTGTTCGCCCTGTTGGGAATGGGCGCGCTGTTCTTCCTGACGACAAAGGCAACGGGTGGCAACGACTTTGCGGCAACCGAAACCTACACCGTTTCGGCGCGCTTCGATAATGTCGGGAGCCTGAAAACCCGCGCGCCCGTCTCGATGTCCGGCGTAACGATTGGACGGGTCTCTTCCGTCAAATTCGACCCCGATGCGCTGGAAGCCGTGGTCGAATTCGAGATTGATAGCAAGTACGCCAAGATCCCGGAGGATTCGGACGCCAGTATCCTGACGGCCGGACTGCTCGGCAGCCAGTACATTGGCCTGCAGGCAGGTGGATCGGACATCTACCTTGAGGACGGCAGCGAGTTGTTCTTCACGCAGTCCGCCATCGTGCTCGAAAATCTGATTGGAAAATTCCTGGTTAACAGCGGCTCGGAAGGAGGGTCCAGTGATTAATCGTCGCCTCAAGATATCGTGCATCGCGCCCGTCTTCGCGCTGCTGTCGCTTCTCGCAGCCGGACCGGCTTTGGCCGAAGCGCCAAACTACGTGATCGAGAGCGCCGTTGACGAGCTGGCTGTCGCGCTCAAGGACCGCAAGGAAGAATTGCGCAACGACAGAAAGGCGCTGTACGCGTTGATCGACAAGATTCTCCTGCCGCGTTTCGATCGCAAATTTGCGGCGCAGCTCGTCCTTGCACGCCACTGGCGTGATGCGAGCGAAGAACAGCAAGAGCGCTTCATCGATGCGTTTTACAACAACATGCTGTCGCGCTACGCGGACGGTGTGCTCGAGTTCGACGAAAACCAGGTGGAAGTCCTCGCGTTTCGCGGTGACGCGTCGAAGAAACGCACCGAGGTGCGGACGATCGTCCGGCTGGACGATGGCACCAAGGTTCCGGTGGACTACGATCTCGTGCGCCGCGATGATCAATGGCTGATCTTCAACGTCACGATCGAGGGCGTGTCCTACATCCGTAATTTTCGCGCGGAGATGGATTCGGAGATCAAGCAGACCAGCCTTGATGCTGTGATAGCGCGCCTCGAGTCCGAGGCCAAAAACAACGGCAGCGACGGTGGCTGAATACACGCTGACGGATGACGGCGACGGACGTTTTTCCCTGTCGGGAGAAATGAGTTTCAAAACCGTCGAATCGATTCTTCGCGAAAGCGAAGCGCTGTTCGAGCAGCATACGCGGCTGGAAGTCGACCTGTCCGGTGTGACGAAGACCGATTCGGCCGGCCTTGCGCTGCTGCTCGAGTGGATCACGTGGGCGAACCACACGGTCCGTGAAATCCGCTACCTGGAAATGCCGGAACGCATTACAGCGATTGCCAAAACGACCGAGGTGGAAAGTCTGCTGACCCGCGGCGAGCGCTGGTCGGGATTCATCGAAGCACCCGAAACCGCCGCGTCCTGACGGCGCGCGGCTGGCGTTCGTCAGTCGTCCTCGTTCAGGAATTCCTCGAAGAGATCCTCGTCTTCCTGCGAGTCAGGCGGGTCCCCGTCATAGATCCTGAATGCGCGATTCTGCAGATAGGCCTCGCGGATGGCGATGTAGGGGTCTTTCGAATCTGCGATCAGCTCTTCGGCCGACAAGACGCGCGTGCGGATGTCGATGACCTGCAGCACGTTCAGCTTGTCGCGAACCGACGTATTCTCGTAGTGACGCAAGGGGTGTGCGAGGCGGTCGAGGGGCAGGGCGACCACGTCGGACATCGTGTGCGGGCCGAGAAACGGGAGGTAGACGTAAGGGCCGCTCGCGATTCCCCAGACAGCGAACGTCTGGCCGAAGTCTTCATTGTACTCAGGGATCTCGATCATCGTTGAGACGTCGACAAGCCCGCCCATGCCGAGTGTGCTGTTGACGACAAAGCGCCCGAGGTCCGTAAAGCCTCGCGCGGGCTTACCCTGCAGGAAATTGTTTAGCGATGAGCGCGGCGTTGTCAGGTTGACGAAGAAGTTGCTGACGCCTGTGCGGGCAAACTTCGGGACTACGGCGCGGTAGCCGCGGGCCACCGGCTTCAGGGTGTAACGATCGACCGTGTCGTTGAACTTGTAGACGGCCCTGTTCGTGTTTTCGAACGGATCTTCGACGCTCTGGTGCGAGCCGGTGGTCGCGCAGCCGCTTAAGCCGGCGAGAGCGATAACAGACAGCAGGGTTTTAACTCGCGTCACGGTTTATTTCTCCGATGCTTCGTGCGGCGAGGCCGGACCGGCGGCTGCGCTCGAGCTGCTTCAATTGTTCTTCGGTCATGTATTCGCGAATAAAGTCAATCCGCGCCTGGAAGCGAATTCGCTGAATGTCGTCGAGGTCGGGTAGATCCAGCGCGCGTCTCAGCATCGCGATGCCGCCCGGCAGGTCGCCGGTCATCAAGCGGTATTCTGACATGTAGTACAGCGATTCTGCTTGTTCTCCGGCCGCGTTTGCAGCGCGGGCGATCAAGCGCACCTGCTCCGGCGTCGGCGGCACATTATTCAGCAGATCCAGCAGCAAATCGTGCGCGTACTGCGCGCGTTCCAGCCGGATCAGCCACTCTCCGTAGCTGATGATCAGCGGCGTGTTGCGCGGAAAGAGCTTTACCGCCTCTTCGAAGGCACGAACGCCCTCATCGTAGCGCTCGAGTCCCAGCAGCGATTCACCAACGCCGATGTGGTAAGCAATGAGCGTCTTGTCATTCTTCAGGAGCTCCTCGAAAATCGGGAGTGCGTCCTGGTAGCGCTCATCGCGAAGGAAGGCGACGGCGCGGCCGTAGCGCTCTGCTTCCGTCAGGCGCTCGTGATTCTTCGCTTCGTAATAGCGTACAGCGTCCTCGGACCGGTCGAAGCTCGCAACCTTGATCCGGGCTTTCGCGATGCCGTAGTTCTTCGAATCCTCGTTTCGAATACGGGGAAAATCAGACGCCCGGTTTCGGGCTTCCGCGATGCGATCCGTCGTGACAGGGTGCGTGCGCAGAAACTCTGGAATCCGCAGGTTGTAGTCTGCTGGCGATTGCCGCGACATGACCTCGAAGAAAGATGCCATGCCGTGCGGGT
>CAWUHY010000184.1:0-5881 GCA_963922215.1 uncultured Gammaproteobacteria bacterium
TCAGACGGATTTCGACGTAGAGGTCGCCAGCGGGTCCGCCGTTGCGGCCGGCCTCGCCCTCGCCCGACAGGCGAATCCTGTCGCCGTCGTCGACGCCGGCAGGAATCTTGACCGATAGTGTCTTCGTCTTCTGCACGCGACCGCGCCCGTGACAGCTGCCACAGGGGTCGTCGATCGTCGTACCGGCGCCCTTGCAGGCCGGGCAGGTTTGCTGCACGGAGAAAAATCCCTGCTGCATGCGCACCTGTCCGACGCCGCCGCAGGTCGAACACGTCGACGGCTCGGTGCCTTTCTTCGCACCGCTGCCGCCGCAAGTGTCACAACTGACCTGGGTCGGAACGTCGATCGTCGAGTCGCTGCCGGCGACGGCTGTCTCGAGATCGAGTTTCAGCTCGTAGCCGATGTCCGCACCGCGAAAGACCTGGCTTCCACCGCCGCGCCTGCCGCCGCCTCCGAAGATATCGCCGAACACGTCGCCGAAAATATCTCCGAAGCCCTCGGCACTGAATCCACCCGGCCCGCCTGCACCGGCGGAGCGAAGTCCGTCGTGCCCGAACTGGTCGTACGTGGCACGCTTTTCGTCGTCGCGAAGAACCTCGTAGGCTTCCTTCGCTTCCTTGAACTTCACGCCCGCTTCCGCATCGTCCTTGTTGCGGTCCGGGTGGTGTTTCATTGCGAGGCGGCGATACGCCTTCTTGATGTCATCTTTCGACGCGGACTTGGCAACGCCAAGCACGTCGTAATAGTCGCGTTTCGCCATAACCTCGACCTGGCCTTAGGCAGATTTCGACTTGTCGTCTTTGTCGACTTCCTCGAACTCTGCGTCGACGACGCCATCGTCCGAAGACTGCGCTTCGCCGTCACCAGTGTCGCCAGCTTCCTGCTGCTCAGCGTAGAGTCGCTGCGCCAGTTCGCCGGAGACTTCGGCCAGCGCCGCCGTCTTCGTTTCGATGGTTTCCTTGTCGTCGCCCTCGAGCGCCGTCGTCAGGTCAGAGACTGCTGACTCAACCTTGCTGCGCTCTTCAGAGCTTGCTTTCTCGCCGAGATCGGACAGCGTCTTCTCTGCAGCGTGGATCAGGCTGTCGGCCTGGTTGCGCACATCGACGAGCTCGCGGAACTTGCGATCTTCCTCGGCGTGGCTTTCCGCGTCGGCAACCATCTTCTCGATCTCGTCGTCCGACAAACCGCTGGACGCCTTGATCACGATGTTCTGGCTCTTGCCAGTCGCCTTGTCTTTCGCAGACACGTTCAGGATGCCGTTTGCATCGATGTCGAATGTGACTTCGATCTGCGGCAGCCCGCGCGGCGCCGGCGGAATATCGGACAGGTCGAAGCGCCCGAGCGACTTGTTGTCAGCCGCGCGTTCGCGCTCACCCTGCAGGACATGAATCGTTACGGCCGTCTGGTTGTCATCAGCGGTCGAGAAGACCTGCTCGGCGTTCGCCGGGATGGTCGTGTTTTTCTCGATCAGCTTGGTCATGACTCCGCCGAGCGTCTCGATACCGAGCGACAGCGGCGTCACGTCGAGCAGCAGAACGTCTTTCACGTCACCGGCGAGTACGCCACCCTGGATCGCGGCGCCGAGGGCTACGGCCTCGTCCGGGTTGACGTCGCGGCGCGGTTCCTTGCCGAAGAAGTTCTGTACCGCTTCCTGGACTTTCGGCATGCGCGTCTGACCGCCGACGAGGATCACGTCGTCGATCTCGTTAACCTTCAGGCCGGCGTCACTCAGCGCAACCTTGCACGGCTCGATCGTCCGCTCAACCAGCTCGGCGACGAGAGACTCGAGCTTCGCACGCGTCAGCTTGATGTTGAGGTGCTTCGGCCCGCTCGCGTCCGCCGTGATGTACGGCAGGTTGACTTCCGTCTGCGAGTTGGATGACAGCTCGATCTTTGCCTTCTCTGCAGCTTCCTTCAGGCGCTGCATTGCGAGCGGATCTTTCGAGATGTCGACTCCGCTTTCGCGTTCGAATTCGGATGTCAGATACTCGATGATGCGCAGGTCAAAGTCTTCACCGCCGAGGAAGGTGTCGCCGTTCGTGGCGAGAACCTCGAACTGATGCTCACCGTCGATCTCTGCGATCTCGATAATGGAGACGTCGAACGTACCGCCACCGAGGTCGAAGACAGCGATCTTCTTATCGCCGCGCTTCTTGTCCATGCCGTAGGCAAGGGCTGCGGCGGTTGGCTCGTTGATGATGCGCTTGACTTCGAGGCCCGCGATCTTGCCGGCGTCCTTCGTTGCCTGGCGCTGTGAGTCATTGAAGTAAGCCGGCACCGTGACGACAGCCTCGGTGACTTCTTCTCCGAGATAGTCTTCGGCGGTTTTCTTCATCTTCATCAGCACGCGCGCGGAGATTTCCGGCGGGGCCATTTTCTTGCCGTTCGCAGAGACCCAGGCGTCGCCGTTGTCGGCCTTAATGATCTTGTACGGCACCATGCCGATGTCGCGCTGCACGACGTCGTCTTCGAAACGACGGCCGATCAGGCGCTTGACTGCGAATAGCGTGTTTTCCGGGTTCGTGACCGCCTGGCGTTTTGCAGACTGGCCGACGAGAACCTGGTCGTCCTTGCTGAATGCGACGATCGACGGTGTCGTGCGATCGCCTTCACTGTTTTCGATGACCTTGGGCTTGTCCCCTTCCATCACTGCAACGCAGGAATTGGTGGTACCCAGGTCGATACCGATAACTTTTCCCATGGTTGATTACTCCCGAATCAAATTTTTCCAAACTGCAACGAATCGTGGGGCCACCCCGCCCTGATTCAAGCAGTCGTTTAAGAAGTTTCCGCGGTAGATTCCGGTGCGGTCGAAACAACGACCCGCGCCGGACGCAAAAGCCTGCCGTTCAGGGTATAGCCCGTCTGGACTGCCGCGAGCACGGAGTTGGGCTCCATGTCTTCGGACGGCTGCATGCTGATGGCTTCGTGCAGCTCAGGATCGAATGGCTCGCCTTCCGCGTTGATCTGCTCGATGCCGAAGCGCTCGAGGGCTGCCTTTAGCTGTTTCAGCGTCGCCAAGCTGCCCTCTTTCAGGGTTTCTGCGTCGGCGTTCTCGGCGGCAGCGAGTCCCATCTCGAAGCTGTCGACAACGCTCAAGAGTTCACGCCCGAAGTTCTCGAGCGCGTACTTGCGAGCATTCTCGACATCGCGACTCGCGCGCTTGCGGACGTTTTCCAGCTCGGCGGCTGCACGCAAGTAAAGATTCCAGTTTTCTTCGATCTTGGCCTCGAGGCTCGCGATTGCATCGTCCTCTGTGGCTGCGTCCTGCGCCGTCTCGTCCGCTGTCACCTCTTCGACTTCGACGGCTTCCTCGTCTTGCGCCTGCGCTTTCTCGGCGTCGTTACTCATTCAGCTTGGCTCCCTGTTTATCCTGGTCGCCGGGATTGCTCCGGCGTCGTATCTGGCCGGGCATGGGGTTGCGAGCGGAAAAAATCAATGCGTACGGTGAAAAAAACCTGCTTCGGCAAGCAGCGAGGGTCTCGTGGGTTGGCTACGGCTGCCTACTGGCCCTGCTTCATCGCGGCCGCGAGCAGGCGCGCAGAGATATCGACGATCGGCACGACACGATCGTAAGCCATCCGCGTCGGCCCGATGACGCCCAGCACACCGATCGTTTCATCGTCGGTTCGGTAAGGCGCCGTCACGACGGATACGTCGTCGAAGATCCGCAGGCCCGACTCTTCGCCGATAAAGACCTGTACGCCGGACGCGTTCAGGCAACGATCGAGCAAATCGAGAATCGTTTGTTTCTCGGAGAAGGCCTCGAACAATCGACGGAGCTTGTTGACGTCGGACAGCTCGGCGAAGTCCATCAGGTTCGTCTCGCCGGCCATGACGTATTCGCCACTCTTCGGCTGACTACTGTCGATCGCCGACTGCGCGACCGTGATGATGTCGAGCATTTGCTGATTCATCGTGCTGCGCAGGTTTTCGAGATCCCGCAGCAGCCGTTGGCGCAGCGTCGAGAGTTCGGCGCCGCAGTAATGTTCGTTCAGGAAATTGGCAGCCTGCTGCAGCTCCGAGCTCGAGTACTCCCGATCGACGTGCAGGATGCGGTTCTGCACCTCGCGATCGTTGATCACGAGGATGACGAGGATGCGATTGTCGGACAGCGGGAGAAATTCGATCTGGCGCAGCGTCGCCTGCTGCACGCGGGGCACCGTGACGATGCCGGCGAGATGCGTCACTTCCGACAACAGCCGCGACGCTGCATTCACGAGCTCATCAGGGTCGTCAACGATGTCACCAAACTGGGCGCGGAGTTTGTTGAGGTCGAGTTCTTCCGGCGGCTGAAAGCGCACGAGCGTATCGACGAAGACGCGATAGCCTTTCGCCGTCGGGACACGCCCGGCCGAGGTGTGTGGCGCAGACACAAGGCCCATGTCCTCGAGGTCGGACATGACGTTGCGAATCGTCGCCGGGCTTAAGTCCAGGCCGGAGTCTTTCGAGAGTGTCCGGGAACCGACAGGCTGCCCGTCGCGGACGTAGCGCTGAACCAGCACCTTGAGCAGATGCCCGGCACGCTCGTTTGGTAGCGCTGAATTTGCTTCTGCAGACATGGTCCAGAAACGGCCGGAATTACGCCAAACCGCTGTGTTAGTGTGAGAAGCACGCTAGCAACGGCTTGGCGACCGGTCAAGGGTTTGCAACAATCGCCGTCCACCTGACTGGAAGGGTTCGACAAGGGCTCCAGATGCCAGACAACTTTCAGAGAATCGCACTGATCGGACGCCCGGATGACGAGCGCATCGCGGCACCGATGCGCAAGCTCGTTGAGCATCTCGGCAAGTCGGATGTCGAACTCTACTCCGCGATCGTGAGCGACGGCGTCAAGCAGGTCGACGAATCAAAACTCGCGAAAGTCGCCGACCTGTTTATTGCGGTCGGTGGCGACGGCACCATGCTGTACGCGGGCGCGCTCGCGAGAAGCCATGATGTTCCCCTGCTCGGCATCAACCGTGGTCGACTCGGCTTTCTCGCCGATGTGATGCCGGACGACATGCTGCAAAGTATCGATAAGGTTCTCGCTGGCAATTACACGCGGGAATCGCGGCTGCTGCTGCAGGCCGACCTCGAAACCAGGAAGGGGACGACGACCGCTTACGCAATCAACGACGTTGTCCTGCAGCGTCGAGAAACGGGACGCATGGTCGACTTCGAAACCCGCATCGGAGAGCGTTATGTCAACACGCATTCCGGCGACGGACTCATCGTTGCGACACCAACCGGGTCGACCGCCTACGCACTGAGCTGCGGCGGCCCGATCATCGAGCCAAGCCTCGACGCACTCGTGCTCGTGCCGGTCGCACCGCACACGCTGACCGACCGCCCAATCGTGATTCCGTCGCATCAGCCAATCGAGGTTCGTGTCATCGAGCGCGATGACATCAAGGCGGAAGTCACTGTCGACGGCGCGTTCCTGGGCGAAATCAAGGCCGGAGATCGGCTGACAATCGGCCCGTCGGGTGATCGCGTCACGCTGATCCACCCACCTGGCTACGACTACTACGACATCCTTCGCTCGAAGCTGTACTGGGGCAAGGATGGCCGCACGCGCGGCACACCGGACGACCTCTAGATGCTCACTGGTCTGAGCGTCCGCGATTTCGCGATCGTCCACCACATCACCGTGGAGTTCGATGCCGGGATGACTGTGCTCACGGGTGAAACCGGCGCCGGCAAGTCGATCCTCGTCGACTCTCTGGGCCTAGCGCTCGGTGAGCGCGGCAGCGCACAGATGGTTCGCGAAGGCGCGAAGCGTGCGGAATTCAGCGCGGAGTTTCGACTCTCTGACGGCAGCGCGGCAGCCAATTGGCTGCAGGACCTCGAACTCGACGAGGACGACACGTGTGTGGTCCGCCGGACGATTAACAGCGAC
>CAWUHY010000185.1:0-5843 GCA_963922215.1 uncultured Gammaproteobacteria bacterium
CGGGTTCAAGTCCCGCCCCGGGCACCAAACAGCCTCAAAAAACGCCGCGAACGATAGTTCGAGTTGCGCAAACGATTAATCAATTTCCTTTGAAATCTGTTTTGCGTCTGGCTGACTTTTTTCACTGCAACGGTGAAAAACCCTCTCCAAGTTCCTGAAAAGAAAATAGCAATTGCCACAGTGTTTGAACGAGTGCGATTCGTCGCGCTGATCGCGTTGGCATTTTCGTAACTTCCGTACTATAAAACTCACGAACGTTATCGCACGGCGCAAACAACTAAATAACAACCGCGTCGTATTCCGCCAGGAAGAAGCGTGACCACGCCGTAAAGGGGGGGGCAAGCGGCCACGCCAGCTCAGTGTCAGACCGTTCGACCGTCTCGTTTTTTTGTGTGCACGTCGCGTTGTGCTGCGCGGGTCTGTGTCCGGCCGGTTTGCATTTGCTCTATCCAAACCACTGTTCGGGAAATTCAGGAGTGTTTCATGCAACGCAAAAGAAAGAGTATCGGGTTCGCGATCGCAGCGGCCTTCCTGGTGTATGCAGCGCAGATCCAGGCTACGACGATGCTGCAAATGAGTATCGAGGATTTGACGGAGCGCGCAGGGACGATCTTCATGGGTCGTGTCATCAGCGCGAATCCGGGGACTGTAGAAGTCGGTGGGGCCGAACTGCCGACGATGACTTACCAATTTGAAATCAAGGACCTCTACAAAGGGCAGCCAACGCTCGTCAAGGGCGAGAAAGCGGTATTTGAAGTGACCATGCTTGCCGCTGGAAAGCAGTCCACGCTCGACAACGGTTTCGTGCGCTTCTCCGGATTCCGTGATGCTCCGAGAATCAATCGTGGCAGCGACTACCTGCTGTTTGTAACTCCGCAAAGCAGTGCTGGACTGTCAATGACCGTCGGACTCGGGCAGGGCGCATTCAAGGTGTTTTCGGAAGGCGGTGAAATGCAGGCCGTCAACGAATTCAACAATGAAGGGCTGGGCGTCAATGGAAACGGCCCGGTTCGCCTTGTCGATCTTGAATCCAAGATCCAGACCCTGCTCGGCAACTAAGGAGGCACGATCATGAAGAAGATGAAAAATGCGATTTTGACTGCCTCTGCCATCGCCATTGGCATCACCGCGATTCCTTCGGCTCCGGTCGAGGCCGCAGATGCTCTCGCGATCTGTCAGCCAGGGGTGCCGTTCGCGTACCCGGATGGCGGTGCCAACATTCCTTGGAATCCTGACCAGGGCGGCCTCGGACCCCTTGATAATGCGACGGCGACAGCACTCGTCGCAGCGTCTTTCCAGGTTTGGGAAGACCTGCCCCAGTCGTCTGTCACCTATCAGGCGGGTGCGTTTCTGCCGGAAGATGTCACGGTCGCAAATTTTGGACCGGTCCTGAACCAGGCGGCACCGAACGGCCTCAGCGAAATTGTCTATGACGAAGACGGTTCTATCTTTGCAACTCTTTTTGGCCCCGGTTCCGGCATTCTGGGCTTCGCGGGTCCGGATTTCGGCAATCCTGCAACCTGTGAGCTGACGGAAGGCAGTGCATTCCTGAACGGTCCGGAGTTCGCGAATCAGACGGCCGCGGTGGACATCATGGTCCATGAATTCGGGCACTACACGAACCTCGGCCACGTGGAGCTGAACGGACAACTTATCCCGACCTCCGAAGGCGGCGACACCAGTGGCGCGACGCCGGATGTCACGACCTTCGGATCCCCGTCGACGTTTGTCGACAGTGAAGTGGTTGAGACAATGTATCCGTTCTATTTCGGACCAGTCGTCGGGACGCGGACACCGCATTCGGATGACATTGCGTCTCTCGCGAACATCTATCCTGATCCATCGTTCCAGCCGTCAACGGGTACGATCACGGGAACCATCAGAGCACCGAACGGCGTTCCGCTGAGTGGCGTCAACGTCATCGCTCGCCGCCTGGACGCCAGCGGCACGATGGGCGATGGCGACTTGTCTTTCACGGATTCTGTTTCGACTTTCTCGGGTGCCTACACCAACAACGTTGATCCCAGTGATCCCAACGTTGGCGTCTACACGCTTTCCAACCTGACGCCTGGCGCTAACTATGCTGTTTTTGTCGATGTTGTGACGGCAAGTCCGAACCGTTTCAGCAACCCAATCCTCGCTCCGCTTCCTGGCGCCGAGGACTATTACAACGGCGCGAGCGAGTCGTCTGATCCAATGGTTGATGACCCGCAGCAGTTCGAAGCGATTTCGCTTGCCGCGGGAGAGATTCGTTCCGGTGTCGACATTGTCTTCAACCAGCCGGGTGAGGGCGATCCGCTAGCGGTCGGTGACGACGGAAGCGTGCAGCTCTTCCTGCCGTTCACGTTCTGTGTGCAGGGCCAGGCGTTCGACGATGTCTTCGTCAATGCGAACGGTAACCTGACGTTTGGTGCTCCAGAAGGCTTCTTCATTGAGTCTGCGGGAGGATTCCTCGACGGTCCGCCGCGCATTGCCGGTCTCTGGGATGACCTGAACCCGTCCGCCGGTGGCAGTGTCTTCTTCACGACCGGTGATAACGAGTTCACAGTGACCTGGGACAACGTGCCTGAGTTCTTCGCAACTGGTGCCAACTCCTTCGCAATCACGCTGCGAAACAATGGTGCTCAGTGTGTCGAAGGCTACGAAGACGAAGGCGCATTTGATGACCACGAAGATCAGTACGACGTGGAGATCAACTACCAGATGGTGACGGCGACCGACGGTCTCGTTGGCCTGACAGGTGGATTGGCCACGACCAACGGTGTCGAAGAAGCTCTGGATCTGACGCAAATTTCGAAAGACGGAGACAAGTGGGTCAAGATGAAGGGCGCGCCGGCGGTGTTTGAGCAATTCTCGCCGTTCGCGGGTAGCCCGTTCGATTTGAACGGCCTCAACCTGCGGTTCTTCCAGTTCGGCAGGGCGATCAAGGATCGATTCGAACCGAATAATTCGCTGACCAACGCGAGAGCGGTAGAACTGCCATTCAACTCGTCGGATACGCGGCGCAAATACACCGCGATCGATCCGGCAGCGGCCGATATCGACTTCTTCCGGTTCCACGCTGATGCTGGCAAGTACCTTGTGGCTGAAGTTGCGCGTGGGCAGATCGATTCGGTCCTCGGCCTGTACTATTGCCCGCCGACCGGAAACGCGCCGGCCGAGACCGACGGTCCTGCACTGGATCGTTGCGACGCTGACACCGCAATCCTGTTTGCCGGAAATGACGACTTCAACGGTCTCCTGTCTCGCGTTGAGACTTCGGTACCGATCACCGGCACGTATGCGCTTGCTGTGACATTCTGCTGCGACTACGACTTCGACGGTGTGGATGCCGGGCAAGGCGGACCGCTGGACGTTGGCCGATACATTCTCGATATCGAGTTGTTCGATGGTATTCCGCTGACGCTGGGCGACGAAGTCTCGGTCGAGCTGTCCGGATTCGGATTCGACATACCGTTTGACGGAGTCAACTATTCGTCGGTCTTCGTCAACGACAACGGGTCCATTAGTTTCGGTTCAGCGCCTCCGTTCCCTGACTTCTTCCCGTCAGTCGGAGCGGCGCAGTCCGGCCCGCCGCGCGCGGCAGGTCTGTGGACGGATCTGAACACCGGAGCCGGCGGGGTCGTTATTGCCTCGACCGATTTCGCGACCCAGCTAACGATTGAATGGCGCGATGTTCCGGCGTTCTTTAATACCGGCAGCAACAGCTTCAGTATCACGCTGTTTGCGGACGGCAACATCCAGTACAACTATGGAGAAGTGTCGGCGCCGAATGCGATCGTAATCGGGGCGATTCAGGGTAACGGAGCGCCAGTCACCGAAGTCGATCTCTCTGCCACTGGAGGCGGATCCGTGAGTATCTCGCCAGTTGAAAGTTTTGCGACGGGCGCGGACTACGATCTGGAACCATCGGTACAACTCGACTTCACGCCGTAAGGCGCAGTCGTAAACAGGAGAAGGGCGGCGGACATCTGTTCGCCGCCTTTTTTTTGGGGTTTCGTTCGTGATTGAATCCTGCGACGGAGGAGGCCGAATGACCAATCGCGAACGCGAATTGCCACCCATCCACGTCGAATTCGATGCAGGGCGTCGTATCAGCCAGTTGGCCATTTTTCTCATCTGCTGTGAGTTACTGTTTGTTGTGGCCGACGCAGTAATCAATGTCGGCCGGCTGACGGAGCTTTCGCCAATTCGGCGATTCTTCAACATCACGCGTGAAGACGGTCTGGCTTCCTGGTTCGCCGTGACGCAAACATTCATGCTGGGGCTGACGTCGGCAGCGCTCTACGCAGTCGTCAATGCCGACGGCGCCGATCGCTGGCGACGGACTGGTTGGGCCGTTCTTGCAGTATTTTTCTTCTATATGGCTGTCGACGACGGGGCGCTTTTTCACGAGCGCATCGGTTCCTCAGTCAAAATGCTACTGCACGGTCAAAACGCCAACGACGTGCCCATCGCAGGATTCTTCCCGAGCTACACGTGGCAGCTCGTTTTCGTGCCGCTCTTCGGTACGTTCGGTTTATTTATCCTGTGGTTTCTCAACCGTGAGCTGCTGACGCCCGCAGCGAAGCTACAGGTCCTTGCGGCAATTTGCTTACTGGTTCTTGCCGTCACCGCAGACTTCTTCGAAGGCATGCAGCTCGATGCGCCTTTCAGTTTTCACGGTTATCTCGCAGAACGCTGGAATCTCTCTGCCTACACCGTACGGCACTATTCGAAATCGCTCGAAGAATTTATGGAGATGCTTGCCATGACCCTGCTGTGGATCGTGCTCTTGCGACATCTCGTACAAATTGCGCCGAATCTTTCGTTTCGACTGAACACCGATAGCAGGCGGGACGGGGCGAATAAGGCAGGCAAGCGCTTCTCATGAAAACCCCGACACGACATGAACCATGCTTGCATGCGCCGCTCTGGCGGACACTCTGGCAGAACAGACAGTATCGCCTGTTAACGGATGCGCCACAGCGGTGTACACTCCGAGGACCACTTTTTCAATGCCGGGGGGCATCATGAAATCATTGAAGTTCGCAATTGCGTTGCCAGTGCTCGCTGTCGCCTGGCCAGCCATCGCGCAGGACACCAGCAACGCGCTCGAAGAGATCACCGTGACCGCGGCGTATCGTGAGCAGGCACTTTCAGACGTACCTGTCTCCGTGTCTGCCGTCACCGGCGACGCCATGCTGCAGACAACCGTGCAAAAAGCCGAAGACCTGCAATTCCTCGTTCCGAATTTCAACGTTACAGAAACCGGCATTTCAACCAACGTTTTCATTCGCGGCATCGGCTCGGGCATCAACCAAGGCTTCGAGCAGTCGGTTGGTACCTACATCGACGGTGTTCACTTCGGACGCGCACAGATGTTCCGCTCGCCGTTTCTAGATATCGAACGCGTCGAGGTCCTGCGTGGACCGCAGTCCATCCTGTTCGGCAAAAACTCAGTCGCGGGCGCTTTGAATATCACGACTGCAAAGCCGACGGCGGAGTTCGAAGGTCGGCTGTTTGCATCGCAAGAGATGGAAGACGAAGAAACGATCATCGAGGGCATGCTCTCCGGTCCGATCACTGACGGCATTCGAGCTCGCCTCGCAATTCGTTCACGTGACGCGGACGGCTACGTCGAGAACGTCACACTGGATCGGCCGGAACCGCAACGCGAGGATCTTACCATTCGCGGGATCGTCGAGGTCGACGTGACCGATGACCTGATGGCGACCTTCATGCTGGAGAGCGCCGACTTTGACGTCGACGGCCGCCAGATCGAAATCATTGGCGAACTGCCAGCTCCCGGCGGGCCCTTTGCCGGACTGCAATACAACCAAATCCTCCAGGCAGCGTTTGCC
>CAWUHY010000186.1:0-5795 GCA_963922215.1 uncultured Gammaproteobacteria bacterium
GCTGGATCAGGGTTGCCCCCATTGTCCAATATTCCCCACTGCTGCCTCCCGTAGGAGTCTGGGCCGTGTCTCAGTCCCAGTGTGGCTGATCGTCCTCTCAGACCAGCTACGGATCGTCGCCTTGGTGAGCCTTTACCTCACCAACTAGCTAATCCGACTTAGGCTCATCCAATAGCGTGAGGTCCGAAGATCCCCCACTTTCCACCGTAGTGCGTATGCGGTATTAGCATCCGTTTCCGAATGTTGTCCCCCACTACTGGGCAGATTCCTAAGTATTACTCACCCGTCCGCCACTCGACGCCTGGAAGCAAGCTTCCATCGTTTCCGTTCGACTTGCATGTGTTAGGCATGCCGCCAGCGTTCAATCTGAGCCAGGATCAAACTCTTCAGTTCAAAAGTTTGAGCTAGCGTAATTACTAAAAACTGACTGTATTTAGGTTCTTACGCTTTAATTTGCCTTCGCAAATGTCAGCGCAAGCACCCACACAAATTATCTGATTTTCTTGTTAAAGAACGATCCCTCACTTTTCGTGGGGGCAGACCTCTAATCTTACAAGCCGAAGCCGACCGTTGGCCAGCACTTTTTGACCTAGCTTGTTGTCTTGGGGGTCTTCTGGAACGCACCGTCGTCCCAGAGAGCGGGGCATTATAGCGGCGCTTTGCTATCCGTCAACACCTATTTCAAAGTTTTTTTGAGGGGCCGAATTCCGGGGCTTCCGGGGCCTCTCCGCGACGGCCCAAAAGCGCATGAAACCCCTGTTTTCGTAGCGTGAAACGTCCGCCTGATCAGTTTTTGACCACCGGGCCGGAGCGCTTCGACGGCGTGAAACGATTGGCGTGAAACGGCGGCGCCTAAAGAATCTGCGCACCGGGATGGCGGATCTTAGTCGCGAAGCTCCATATAAACATCGGCCCGCTCGTACTCGGAGGGCATGGGTCGCGGCCGGTGCTCGAATCCCGCACGCTCGTAAAGCGATAGCGCTGCTCCCAGTCGTTTCTGGGATTCCAGGAAAAGGAGGCTGCCACCGAGTGCCCGGTAGCGGTCGATCGCGGCATCGAGCAGCTGTCGACCGATGCCGTGTCCCTGGAACTCCGGCGTCACCGCCATCTTCGTGAGTTCGTATCGTCCGTCACCGGCGAACTTCAAAGCCACGGTGCCAACAATGCGATCGCCAACGCGTGCGAACAGGATGTCGCCGCCGGGCTCTATGATCTTCCTGGCCGGGTTCCGAAGTACGATCGCGTCCACATCCTCAACGCGGTAGTACGTCGTCAGCCACTCCTCGTTCAGCAGGCGGAAATCGTCCGCGTAGCGCGGCTCGAATCCGACAATCTCAGCGGCCGCACGCGTCAATGGCGAGGCTCGCTCCAGGCGCTGAACTCGGGAGACGCGAGAAAGCGCCCGAACGCAGGATCCTTCTCGAACGCTGCCCGATCCAGTCGATGCCCGAATTCGTCCTCGAGTCGCGACAGCGCGAGCGTGCTCTGCTGGTATTGCTCGGCGGCGACCGAAGCGCGCAGCAGCGACCACCAACCGAGTTCGAGTTCCGGTTCCAGCGTGTTCGCCTGCTGCGCGTAGGCGAGTGCGTCTTCAGTTTGTCCGAGAATCAACGTCGCGGCAGACAGACGTGCCTTCATCGCCGAGTCGTCGACGCCGAGTCGCCGCTCCAGGCTCAGGAGCGCGTTCAGCGCGTCGTCATAACGACGCGTCGGGAAGTAGTAGTCCAGCAGCATCAGGGCGTAGAGCGGCTCGTCGGGGTAATGCGCTGCCACTTCAGTCAGTGCGCCACGCATGCCACGTCGGCTGCGCAGTTTTTGCATCAGGTGAACATAGCTCATCACGACAGCGCGCTCCGCTTTGAGATCCGGCGGAAGCGACTTGTGAATCTCGAGGAAACGATCGCGCTGCCGGTCCCGACCGGCTTTCAATAATTCACCGACCTGGAAGATCTGGGCATCGGTCGGCCTGTCGGCCTCGAGCAGTTTGCGGACGGCCTGCTTGTTCGGCGCGGCAGCAACCAGCATTTCGCCGACCGTCTGCGAGAACGGCTCACCGCTCAAGAAGTCGACCCAATCGATGATGAATAGCTTGCCGTTATCACCGAGCAGCAAATCGTATTCGTGATAGTTGAACTGAAAGTTCGGCAGGTCGTAGCGCACAAGTGCGCGACCGCGGTTTCCGCTGGAAGCGACATCGAGCAGCGTCGCTTTGAAGTTTTCTCCGTAGGACTCGAACGTCTGCTTGATGATGTTCGGAATGTCTTCGTCGAAGTTTTCTTCGAAGCGATTACGAATCCTGCGGTCGATCAGCCGCAGGCCGAAAATTTCTTCGAGTGTGCGCTCGCGGTGAATCGCGCCCGTTATCGATCCATAGGCGCCGTCGTTCAGGTAGTCGACGATCTGCTGCATGCCGTTCCTGATCGCGTCCCGGCGCTCGATTTCCTTTAACTGCTCCTCGTCGTACTCCGCGGTCTGTGCAAGCACCGGCGGTGAAATGACGGTCGGAGCCAACGCTAGCGCGAATAGCAGGACAAGCGTTTTCCTCGATAGGCGCTTCATGACTGTCTCCTTACTGTCTGACGACATTGACACGGCCCGACGGAAATCATTCCCGCTCAGTCGAGGCTGACTCGGGCAAACTTGCGTTTCCCAACCTGGAACACGGCGCTCGTCCCGGACGGCAATTCCAGCCCGCGGTCCTCAACCCGTTCGCCGTCGATGCGCACCGCGCCCTGCTTGATCATACGAAACGCCTCGCCGGTACTCGAAACAAGATTCGCCTGTTTGAGTAGGTATGCGATCCCTAAACGGCCGTTGTCGGACTGCAGGCTAACTTCCGGCATCTCGTCCGGCATCGCCCCTTTCTGGAAGCGCGCAATAAATTCGCCCTTCGCCGACTCGGCAGCCGCCGTGTCGTGGAAGCGTGTAACGAGCTCCATGCCGAGCTCGAATTTCGCATCGCGCGGATTGCCGCCGTCAGCAACCCGTTGCTTTAGTGCCGCAATATCGTCCAGCGAGCGAAAACTTAAGAGTTCGAAATAGCGCCACATCAGCTCATCCGAAATCGACATGACTTTGCCGAACATCTCGCCCGGCGCATCCGTGATCCCGATGTAATTGTCGAGGCTCTTCGACATCTTCTGTACGCCGTCGAGGCCTTCGAGCAGGGGCATCGTCATGATGACCTGCGGTTCCTGCCCGTAATCCTGCTGCAGCTGCCGGCCAACGAGCAGATTGAACTTCTGGTCCGTGCCGCCGAGTTCGACATCGGCTTTTAGCGCGACCGAGTCATAGCCCTGCACGATAGGATAGAGAAACTCGTGAACCGAGATCGCCTGTCCGCCCTTGTAGCGCTTTGAGAAATCATCGCGCTCGAGCATGCGCGCGACCGTGTAATGCGACGCGAGGCGGATCAAGCCGGCCGCGTCCATGTCGCCCATCCAGTTTGAATTGAATTCCACGCGAGTCCGATCCGGATCCAGGATGCGGAAAATCTGGTTCGCATAAGTTTCCGCATTCGCCTGGACCTGCTCTTTTGTCAGCGGCGGTCGCGTTGAATTCTTTCCGGACGGGTCACCGATCATGCCGGTGAAATCGCCAATCAGAAAAACAACCTCGTGACCGAGCTCCTGGAACCCACGCATCTTGTTGATCAGCACGGTGTGGCCGACATGCAAATCGGGAGCGGTTGGATCGAACCCGGCCTTCACGACCAGCGGTCGGCCCTTCTTCAATTTCGCTGCCAGGCCACCGTCAGGCAGCACCTCTTCGGCGCCGCGCATCAGCTCGTCGAGTTGTCGTGTCTCGTCTGTCATCGATCGTGTTTCGGGCATTGCCCGCACAGTCTGCGTTCGGGGCTGGAACTTTAGCATCCCCCATCCATGAATAAACCCCGTTTCCAGCGCCTCGAAAATACGCGTGGGCCGACTGCTCGACAGGCGATCAAGGTCTTTGACCGCCGCGGCTACGGCGGTTAGAGTAGCCGCGTCCTTACATAAGGCCGGTGAATGACTTGAATCGTCCTGTCAGTCCTCTGCTTCACGATTACAAGCCGACGGGAAGCCCCTCGAAGAATTTGTCGCTGCTCTGGTTCGGCGTTGGCCTTGGACTCCCACTGATTTGTGTCGGCCTCTTCTCCTTTTTCAAGGCAACGGCGCCCGACCCCGAGGCTGCGATCGTCGAACCGGTCACCATGCGGGCCGCGCCTGCTGCGACAGTACCTGCACCGAAAACAGAAGCCGTAGCGCCCGCTGAGGAAGAAAAAGTCTTTACCGAATCGCCGTCGATTCTCGTCGAGGCCTACGCGGAGCCGGCGTTCGAGCTTCTGACGCTCAAGATCGGTCGTGGCGACACGCTCGAGACGCTGTTCCGACGCAACAACCTCGATATCGGACATCTCGCGATGATTTCGCGCCTCGACGAGGCCGGTAGTTATTTCCGCAAGCTGCAGCCGGGTGACGAATTCGAGATCCAGCACGACAATGGCGAACTCGTCAGTTTGTATTCGGAGCTCGATCTCACGACGGCCCTGCAAATCGACAAGACCGAAGACGGCTTTGTCGAACAGATCGTCGAACGTCCGATCGAGACGCGCACCCGGAAGGCTTACGGACTGATCGAATCCTCGCTTTACATGAGCGGGAACGAGGCCGGGCTGTCCGACAAGATCATTATGAATATCGCCGGCATCTTCGGCTGGGATATCGATTTCGTGTACGACATTCGCGCGGGGGACAGCTTCTACGTCGTCTACGAAGAAATCTGGCAGGACGGCGAATACGTCATGGACGGCGAGATTGTTGCGGCCGAATTCAACAACCGCGATCGCTCTCTGCGCGCGATTCGATTCATCGACGACGACGGGCGCTCCGACTACTACACACCCGAAGGCCGCAGTGTCCGCAAAGCATTCATGCGTACGCCGGTCGATGCCCGCGTCAGCTCGCGATTCAACCCGAACCGCAGACACCCCGTACTGAACGTCAATCGCCCGCACCGCGGTGTCGATTACGGCGCACCGCACGGCACGCCGATCCGCGCCACCGGCGACGGCAAGGTGATCTTCCGCGGCAAGAAAGGCGGCTACGGCAACACGATCATTCTGCAGCACGGCGGCAATATCACGACGCTGTATGCGCACATGTCGCGCTACGCGAAGGGCAGCGGCGTCGGCGCCTCGGTGCGACAGGGCCAGACGATCGGCTACGTCGGCGCGACCGGACTCGTGACGGCCGCGCATCTGCACTACGAGTATCGCCTGAACGGCGTTCACCGGAATCCAATGACCGTCAAACTGCCGCAGGCAGAACCGATCCAGCAGAAATACAAAGAACGTTTTCTTGCCAGCAGCCAGCCCATTCTCGAGGAACTCAACCAGTTCAAGCGGACGCGCCTCGCGTCGATCGCCATGAACTCGCAATGAGCGAGAACTATCTCGGGCTGATCTCGGGAACGAGCCGTGACGGAATCGACGCGGTGGTCGTCTCATTTGGAGAACAGTCCGTTGATCTCAAGGCGGCACTGTCGCTGCCCTACCCGGACGACACCGGCAAACGCCTCGACCGCATGATTGCCGACGCAAATAGGCAAACACTGCCCGCGATCGGACATCTGCACGCCGAGCTTGGCGAACTGTTCGCCCAGGCGGCGATCGCGGCGATGCAGTCCGCCGGACTGCAGGCGGCCGATGTGACCGCGATCGGGAGCCACGGGCAGACGGTCTGGCACGAACCGGACGGCGAATTTCCGTTCAGCCTCCAGCTCGGCGATCCTGCACGCATCGCAGCGCGCACCGG
>CAWUHY010000187.1:0-5790 GCA_963922215.1 uncultured Gammaproteobacteria bacterium
CCGCCCGACAGCGCGGACGACTTTGAGATACTGATGAGCGACGACAGCCTCGACATGCTCGAGGACCTGGAATTTTTTGCCTGGATGGAGCTTCAAGAGTCAGCGACGGATGATTCGAACACTTAGCTCAGCGCTGCTCTTGTGCGCGACTGGCGCAGCCCAGGCGGACGATGCGGCATCAGCAGCCGCCGAGGAAACGACCGACATGGAGTTTCTCGAGTATTTAGGCAGCTGGGATGGCGTGGACGCCGAGTGGGAACTGTTCGACGCGGCCGGGGAAACGGTTACCGAAACCCGGTCAGAGTCGGAGATTGAATCGGACGCAAATGCGGACGAGGAAGGGAAAGAGGTTGAAGACAGTGAAAGCTAACTGGTTTGTGGTTGCCGTCGCGTTCATCGCGGGCGCCGTGCTGGCCGACGAAGCAGGCATTGCATGGGACGAGCTCAGTGCCGATCAGCAGACTGTGCTCAATGCATTCCAGGAACGCTGGTCCGAACTCGAGCCGGCCCGCCAGCAGCGCATGGCGGAAGGCGCACGACGCTGGTCTTCAATGTCGCCCGGCGAACGTCGCGCCGCGAAAGAACGCTTCACGCGCTGGCGCAATCTAAGCGATGAACGCCGCGCGCTGATCCGAGAGCGTTTCGAGATCTACCGCAGCATGACACCAGAGCAGCAGCGCCGCATCCGCGACAATTTCCGCCGCTTCCAGGAAATGAACAAGGACCGCCGGCGGGAAATGATGGAGCGTTACCGCCGCATGTCGCCGGAAGAAAAACGGCGCGTCCGCGAAATGCTCCGCCAGCGGCGCGACGATCGACGCCCGCCGCGGCAGGATCGCCCCCGCCGTACGGATCGGAACGGCAACTGATCGCTCTCATCTGAAGCCCGTCGCTTGCCTCACGGCGAAGCGTCCCTACATTCATTCCTGACGATGGCCGCGTTCGCTGCTACAGTGGCAGCCGGCCATGCCTCGACAATCAGAAAAACAAGGGCAAACCGACGCTGAGCCGGTCCGGTGATGCGAGCCTGGTTGACCCCTGACGACAGGAGACCTCCCCGATGAGAATTGGTGTTCCGAAGGAGCGTTACGCTGGTGAAAAGCGTGTCGCGACAACGCCGGATGTTGCCGCCCAGCTGCAGAAACTTGGGTTTGACGTCATCGTAGAGAGCGGTGCCGGAGACCACGCAAGCTTCTCGGACGACGCGTACCGCGACGCGGGTTGCGACATCGCCGATAGCGCGGACGCAATCTGGTCGGCCGACATCGTTCTGAAAGTTCGCGCGCCCGATGACGACGAAGCTGCGAAACTCGACTCGGGGAAGACGCTGATCAGTTTTGTCTGGCCGGCGCAGAATGAAGAACTCCTTGGGAAACTAACCAAGAGCGGCGCAACCGTCATGGCGATGGACAGCGTTCCGCGTATTTCCCGCGCGCAGAAAATGGACGCGCTGTCGTCGATGGCCAACATCGGCGGCTATCGCGCCGTCGTCGAGGCGGCGCAGCATTTCGGACGCTTCTTCACCGGCCAGATCACGGCCGCCGGCAAGATTCCGCCGGCGAAAGTACTTGTCATCGGGGCCGGCGTCGCCGGTCTCGCCGCCATCGGCGCAGCCCGCAGCATGGGCGCTATCGTTCGTGCGTTCGACACCCGGCCGGAAGTGAAAGAACAGGTCGAGAGCATGGACGGCGAATTCCTGATGCTCGACTTCGACGACGAAGACGGGTCAGGCGAGGGCGGTTACGCCAAGGTGATGAGCGAAGAGTTCATCAAGGCGGAGATGGAACTCTTTGCTGAGCAGGCGAAGGACGTCGATATCATCATCACGACCGCTTTGATCCCCGGCAAGCCAGCGCCGCGGCTGATTACCCGCGAGATGGTCGAGTCGATGAAGGACGGCAGCGTGATCGTCGATCTCGCGGCCGAGCAGGGCGGCAACTGCGAGCTCACCGAGCCGAACAAGGTCGTCGAACGAAACGGCGTCACGATTATCGGCTATACGGATCTGCCGAGCCGGCTCGCGACACAGTCCAGTCAGCTCTACGCGACAAACCTCAAGCATCTCCTGACGGATCTGACTCCCGAGAAGGACGGCAAGATCGTCGTCGACATGGACGACGAAGTCATCCGCGGCGCAACGATCTGTCATGCGGGCGAGACGACGTGGCCGCCACCTGCGCCAAAACTCTCTGCAGCGCCGCCGAAACCGGCGGCGGCACCGGCGCCCGAGCCGGAGCCAAAAGACGAGGGGCCGAAGTCTTTCGTCGGGCCGGCGATCGCGATGGGCATCGCCGGGCTCGCACTGCTCGGACTGGGTTCGGTGGCGCCAGCGTCATTCATGGCCCACTTCACGGTCTTCGTACTCGCCTGTTTTGTCGGCTACATGGTCATCTGGAATGTCAGCCCGTCACTGCACACGCCGTTGATGAGTGTGACGAACGCCATCTCGAGCATCATCGTCATCGGCGCGATTCTCCAGATCAGTTCGTCGGATTCGCTGATCATGTGGATCGCCGCAGTGACCGTATTCATCACGAGCATCAACATCGCGGGCGGTTTTGCCGTCACGCGCCGCATGCTCGACATGTTCAGGAAGTGAGGCCGCTATGTTGACCCAGGGCGTTATGACCGCCGCCTACATCGCGGCAACCATTCTCTTCATCCTCGCACTCGGCGGACTGTCCAACCAGGAAACCGCCCGACGCGGAAACTGGTACGGCATCATCGGCATGGCGATCGCGCTGGTCGCGACGATCCTCGGCGTGGTGACGGCGAACTACGCGATCATGATGATCGCACTTGTCATCGGCGGTGCGATCGGTCTCCTGCTCGCCCGTCGCGTGCAGATGACGCAGATGCCGGAGCTCGTTGCGATCCTGCACAGCCTCGTCGGCCTCGCAGCCGTCTTCGTTGGATTTGCGAGCTTTCTGGATCCGACGTCGAGCTACAGCGGCGTCGAGAAAACCATCCACAACATCGAGATCTATATCGGCATCCTGATTGGTGCCGTGACGTTCTCCGGGTCCGTCATCGCCTTCGGCAAGCTCTCCGGACGGATCGGCGGCAAGCCGCTGCTGTTGCCGGCGCGGCACTGGCTGAACTTAGGCCTGCTGCTCGGCTCGATCTGGTTCGGTGTGGCTTTCGTCGAACAGGCCGCGGCAGGTGCGGGCATCAACCCGCTTCTGGTCATGACCGTGCTCGCGCTGCTGTTTGGCATTCACATGGTCATGGCGATCGGCGGTGCCGACATGCCGGTCGTGGTCTCCATGCTGAACAGCTACTCCGGTTGGGCCGCGTCGGCGACCGGCTTCATGCTGAGTAACGATCTGCTGATCGTGACCGGCGCGCTCGTCGGCTCGTCGGGCGCGATCCTGTCGTACATCATGTGCCGCGCGATGAATCGCAAATTCCTGAACGTCATCGCAGGTGGCTTCGGTACCGGCGGCGGAGCTGCATCGTCCGGCGGCGACGGCGAGGAGCAGGGTGAGATCGTCTCAATCGAAGCGGAAGAAACTGCCGAGCTGCTCGCGGATGCAAAAGAAGTGATGATCATTCCGGGCTACGGCATGGCCGTCGCTCAGGCCCAGCATACGGTCTACGAGATCACGAAGGTGCTGCGCGACAAGGGCGTCAACGTGCGCTTCGGCATTCATCCGGTCGCGGGACGCATGCCCGGGCACATGAACGTGCTGCTCGCGGAAGCGAAGGTCCCCTACGACATCGTCTTCGAAATGGACGAGATCAACGAGGACTTCCCCGACATCGATGTCTCTGTCGTGATCGGCGCCAACGACATCGTGAACCCGTCCGCGCAGGAAGTACCGGACAGCCCGATCGCCGGCATGCCCGTCCTTGAGCCGTGGAAAGGCAAGCAGACGATCGTGCTGAAACGCAGCATGGCCACCGGCTACGCCGGCGTGCAAAACCCGCTGTTCTTCAAGGAGAACACGCGCATGCTGTTCGGCGACGCTAAGGAAACACTGGACGCAGTTTTGAAGGCGCTTCGGTAGGTCGAAGTCCTGGAGGTCCAACCGACAACGGCAGAAGACGTCGCTGGTCTCAAGGACGTCCTCAACGCGACACCGCTGTTCCCGGCCGAGATGCTCGATGAAATGATCGATGCTTATCTCAACAGTGGAGAATGTGACGACGTCTGGTTGACCTGCAAAGACGCGACCGGTGTGCTGGGATTTTGTTTTGCGGTACCCGAGGAGATGACCAAGGGTACCTGGAACATGCTTGCTATCGCCGTTCGCAGCGATCGCCAGAGCCAGGGTGCCGGCGCGAGCATGGTAGCGAGGCTCGAATCCTTGCTGCGAACGAAGGGCGCACGAGTTCTTATCGCTGATACCTCTGGCACCGCGGAGTTTGAACGCACCCGGGCCTTCTACCGCAGTAACGACTACCTCGAGGTTGCACGCATTCCGCAGTTTTGGGCTGCTGGCGACGACAAGGTCGTATTCTGGAAAGCGCTCGGTGAAAATACCTGACAGCACTCTCGTGAGAACACCAAAAGCTGTTTGCTCGCGCTAGAACAGAAGAGCACAGACTGGAGACCGATGAATGCTCGAGATACGCCCCAGCTGCGAGTGCTGCGACCGGAACCTGCCGCCCGATTCGCAGGACGCGATGATCTGCACGTTCGAATGCACGTTCTGTCGTGACTGCGTCGAGACGCAGCTTGAGGGCGTGTGCCCGAATTGCGGCGGGAATTTCGAACCACGCCCTGTGCGTCCGGCCGATGCACTGGACCGTCATCCCGCTGCAACGAAACGCGTGTTTAATCCCGACGGATGCCGGAAAAACTGAAGGAAAAATCCTTCGCTTGAGGCCGTCCGCAGAAGTGTTGCTTTTGCTTGTGTTCGTCCTGCACACTACGTGCACGCGGCAGGCTGTGAAGCCAGCCTAAAAAGACGCAAACGGGGTGTGTCTATGCTCGCTGGAATTGCTTCGACAATTTCTCAGCAAGTACTGCGAACGGATGTCGCAGGGATGCCGCTGGAGTGGATCGACTACCGCGACGCCGTGCGCCTCTATCACCAGGACCAGGTTGCCTACGACTGCGGCACGCGTCTCTACACCGTCTTCGGCGGCTACTGCAGCCTGTCTGGCGAGCGCAGCAAGGTCAGCGTCAGCTCAATCATCGCGACCCACGGCACGCAAAAATCCCTGTCCACGAACCGCGACAAGTACGTTCCGCCGCTGAACAACCGGACGCTGTTCAAGCGCGATGCGAATGTCTGTCTGTACTGCGCGATGCGCTTCCCGACGCGCGATCTCACCCGCGACCACATCACCCCCGTCTCGCAAGGCGGCGAGGATCGCTGGAACAACGTTGCGACCGCATGCAGACGCTGCAATAACTTCAAGGGCGGACGAACGCCCGAGCAGGCCTCGATGAAGCTGATTGCTGTTCCGTTCGTCCCGACCTATGCGGAATACATTTATCTGAAGGGCCGCCGCGTGCTGGCCGACCAGATGCAGTACTTGCTCGCGCACATCCCGCGCTCGAGTCCGCTGCATGCGCGCCTGTCCGACCACCTGGAAAACGGCCAGGAAATCATCGACACCCATTTTCACGACTGATCGCGGCTGAAGCTGCTCCCACATACCTTATACTGCACAACATGCAGTACCTGATCGATGCCAGCGTCTACGTCTTTCGTGCCTACTACTCCATTCCGGATGACATGGTCGATCAGGATGGCAACCCGGTAAACGCGCTGTACGGTTTCTGTCGCTTCCTCGGCGATTTCATTGAGCGCGTACAGCCCGAGCATCTTGCCGTCT
>CAWUHY010000188.1:0-5777 GCA_963922215.1 uncultured Gammaproteobacteria bacterium
CGCAATCCGTCTGAAGCCGCACAAGCTGTTCCAGCGCGAAGGCGCCGATCTGTCCTGTGAGGTTCCGGTTAGTTTTGCGACCGCGGCGCTCGGAGGCGAGATTGAATTGCCGACGCTCGATGGCCACGTCTCACTGAAAGTTCCTGCTGGCACACAGTCCGGCAAGGTCTTCCGGCTACGCGGCAAGGGTGTCGTGACGGTTCGCGACCCGCGCAAGGGCGACCTCTTTGCCCGCCTGTCCGTGGAAACACCGGTGAATCTCACGGACAAGCAGAAGGACCTGCTCAAGCAGTTCGATGAGAGCGTAAAGGCGGGAGGGCAGAGCCACAGTCCGCGCGCGGACAGCTGGATCGATTCCGTCAAGCGCTTCTTCGACCGCATCAGTTCCTGATGCTGTGTCCGTGATCCCGGTGGCCCTGCGATGAAGATTGCGATCGCCGGTGCCGGGCGCATGGGGCTTGCAATCGCTGACGCCGTCGCGATGAGCGACGACCTGAGGCTCGCCGGTCTCTATACGCGCGCTTCGAAGACTCGAGCTGACCTGCACGTCCCCGACGACGCTTACGTCGGGGACGATCTTCATGCGCTGATCGAGCGCACGGATGTCCTGATTGACTTCAGCCTGCCGGACGGCACGCGCACCGTCATCGACGCGCTTGAGAAGACGCCTGTTCCGCTGGTCTGCGGCGTCAGCGGGCTGCCGGACAACACGCTCGAGCGCTTGCGGGCACTCGCACGCGTTACGCCGATCGTCTACGACCGGAACATGAGCATCGGTGTGACCGTCATGAGCCGCCTCGTTCGCGACGCGACCAGGGCGCTCGGCGCGGGATTCTCCGTATCGATCGAAGAGACGCATCACATCCACAAGCAGGATGCGCCGTCGGGAACCGCGCTGAAGCTCGGCGAGCAGGTCGCGGATGCGCGGGGTGAGAAATTTGACGCTGTGATGCACTACAGCCCGGACGACACGGAGCCTGCGCCGCCTGGATCGATCGATTTTCGCGTGCAGCGGACGGGCGAGGTGCCGGGCGATCATTCCGTGGTCTTTACGTCGCAAACGGAGACGCTTTCCCTTTCGCACAGCGTCGCAACGCGCGCGGTCTTTGCCGAAGGGGCGCTCGCCGCGGCGCGCTGGGTCGCCGCGAGGGAGCCAGGGTTTTACGGCATGCACGACGTCTTGTTTGACGTGTAACGATCGTCTTCCCGGAAAAAAGCGGCGTCCCGGTCTGGCAACGCCGGAACAGCTTCAGTAGACTACGCCGGATCGCGACGCGATTTGGCAGCGGGAGGCTAGACCTTCCGTTTTTTGCATCCGGAGCCTGCGTTTTTGGCAGTTTCGGGGCGTAGCGCCACCTCCAAAGCAGCGATCACTGGTTCAACACTTAAGGATCGCTTCCAGTGACACCCGCAATACTCGCACTCCAGGACGGCACCGTTTTTCGCGGTACGTCGGTCGGCGCGGAGGGCAAAACGATCGGCGAGGTCGTGTTCAACACCGCGATGACCGGTTACCAGGAAATCCTGACGGACCCGTCCTACTGTCGCCAGATCGTCACGCTCACCTACCCGCACATCGGCAACACCGGAACCAACAGCGAGGACATGGAGTCAGGGCAAATCCACGCATCCGGACTGATCATTCGCGATCGCTCCAGCATCGTCAGCAACTACCGCTCCGAACGGAGCTTCGAAGAATTCCTCATCAAGGGGAACACGGTCGCAATTGCAGACATCGATACGCGCAAGCTTACGCGTATCATTCGGGAGAAAGGTGCGCAGTCAGGCTGCATAATGACGGGTGACGTCAAGCCCGAGCTCGCGATCCAGCATGCGAAAAAGTTTCCGGGCATCGCCGGCATGGATCTTGCGAAATTCGTGTCGACGACAGAGCAGTACCAGTGGTGCCACGGCACGCAGTTTGGAAAGCCACCACGCATCATGAGCCGGCGTATCGCGCCGTACCATGTCGTCGCCTACGACTTCGGCGTGAAGCGCAACATCCTACGCATCCTGTCCGATCTCGACTGTCGCATGACAGTCGTGCCTGCCGAAACTCCTGCGGAGGAGGCGCTGGCGCTGGATCCGGACGGCATTTTTCTCTCGAACGGCCCCGGCGATCCGGAGCCCTGCGACTACGCCATTGCAGCGATCCGGACGCTTCTCGACCAACGCCTGCCTGTCTTCGGCATCTGCCTCGGCCACCAGCTCCTCGGTCTTGCGGCCGGTGCGAAAACGACGAAGATGAAATTCGGGCACCACGGCGCCAACCACCCTGTGCAGGATCTCGCCACTGGCAGGGTCATGATTACGAGCCAGAATCACGGTTTCGCCGTTGACGAAGAGACGCTTCCCGCCGAAGTCGAGGCCACGCACCGCTCGCTGTTCGACGGCAGCCTGCAGGGCATCGCATTCAAGGATCGCCCGGCATTCAGTTTTCAGGGCCATCCGGAAGCGAGCCCCGGGCCGCATGACATCGTGCCGCTGTTCGAACGATTCATTGACGACATGGACGCGCAGAAGCGCGAAAAAATGACCGACGCCGCAAGGCAGGGGTGAGTAGAGCAAGATGCCGAAGCGCACTGACATCAAAAGCGTACTGATTATCGGCGCTGGACCGATCGTTATCGGTCAGGCCTGCGAGTTCGATTATTCCGGGGCACAGGCCTGCAAGGCACTGCGCGAAGAAGGGTTCCGCGTCATTCTCGTCAACTCAAACCCCGCGACGATCATGACCGACCCGGAGATGGCCGATGCCATCTACATCGAGCCGGTCCACTGGACGGCCGTGGCGAGCATCATCGAGAAAGAGCGTCCCGACGCGTTGTTACCCACGATGGGCGGGCAGACCGGGCTCAACTGCGCGCTCGATCTCGCGCGTGAAGGCATTCTCGAGAAATTCGGCGTCGAAATGATCGCCGCGTCGCGCGAAGCGATCGACATGGCAGAGGATCGCGATCTGTTCCGCAAGGCGATGGGTGAAATCGGGCTTGAATGTCCCCGTGCCGAAATTGCGCATTCGCTAGAGGAAGCGATCGAGAAGCAGAAGGGCATCGGCTTCCCCACCATCATCCGGCCGTCGTTCACGATGGGCGGCTCGGGCGGCGGTATTGCCTACAACCGCGAAGAATTCGAACGCATTGTCTCGCACGGCCTGGAGATGTCGCCGACGACCGAAGTCCTTCTTGAAGAGTCGGTCATCGGCTGGAAAGAGTTCGAGATGGAGGTCGTCCGCGATCGTAACGACAACTGCATCATCGTCTGCTCAATCGAGAATTTCGATCCGATGGGTGTGCACACCGGCGACTCGATCACCGTCGCACCGTCGCAGACTCTGACTGACAAGGAATACCAGCGGCTCCGCGACGCGTCGATCGACGTCCTGCGCAAAATCGGCGTCGAGACCGGCGGATCGAACGTCCAGTTCGCGATCAATCCGGAAAACGGTCGCGTCCTGATTATCGAAATGAACCCACGTGTGTCGCGCAGCTCGGCGCTAGCCTCGAAGGCGACGGGTTTCCCGATTGCCAAAGTGGCCGCGAAGCTTGCCGTTGGCTACACGCTGGATGAATTGCGCAATGAAATCACCGGCGGAGCAACGCCGGCATCCTTCGAGCCGACAATCGACTACGTCGTCACAAAAATTCCGCGGTTCACGTTCGAGAAATTCCCGGGCACTTCTGACCGTCTGACGACGCAGATGAAGTCTGTGGGCGAAGTGATGTCCATGGGACGCACGTTCCAGGAGTCGCTGCAGAAAGCGCTGCGCGGACTGGAGATCAATATCGACGGTCTCGACGAGATCATCGAAGCGCCGAAGAGCGCGGAAGACTTTGATGCGCTGCGCCAGGAGATGCGCCTGCCCGGCGCCGACCGTATTCGCTACGTCGCCGACGCGTTTCGTCACGGGCTCACGCTGGAAGAAGTCTGCGAGACCAGCGGCATCGATCCTTGGTTCGCCTGGCAGCTCGAAGAGCTAGTGCGGATCGAGAACGGTCTGCGCGGCAAGGAGCTCGACGCGCTGGACGCGGCGGAAATGCGTTTTCTCAAGCGCAAAGGTTTTTCGGACGCGCGGCTTGCGCGTCTCCTGAGTTCGGATCAGCTGGCCGTTCGCGAGCGACGTATCGAACTCGGCGTACGCCCGGTCTTCAAGCGCGTCGACACCTGTGCTGCAGAGTTTGCGACTTCGACCGCATACCTGTATTCGACCTACGAGGAAGAGTGCGAGTCCGAGCCGACGGACAGGGAAAAAATCATGATTCTCGGTGGCGGACCGAACCGGATCGGGCAAGGCATTGAATTCGACTACTGCTGCGTGCACGCAGCGCTCGCGCTTCGCGATGCCGGATTCGAGACGATCATGGTGAACTGCAACCCGGAAACCGTCTCGACCGACTACGACACTTCTGATCGACTGTACTTCGAGAGCCTGACGTTCGAAGACGTCATGGAAATTATCGATCTTGAAAAGCCGAAGGGCGTGATCGTGCAGTACGGCGGACAGACGCCGCTGAAGCTTGCCAAAGAACTTGAGAAGGCGGGAGCCCCGGTCATCGGAACGTCACCTGACTCCATCGATCTCGCCGAGGACCGCGAGCGCTTCCAGAGCCTCGTCGAAAAACTCGAGTTGCTGCAGCCGCCGAATGCGACCGCGCGCAGCAAGGAAGAGGCGCTGGAGACGGGCGGCGAAGTCGGTTATCCGCTCGTTGTTCGCCCGTCATACGTGCTGGGCGGGCGCGCGATGGAAATCGTGCACAGCGACGAGGACCTCGCAGCCTACATGGACGCGGCGATCCAGGTTTCGCACGACAGCCCTGTGCTGCTGGACCGTTTCCTCGATGTCGCGACCGAAGTCGACATCGACTGCATCTGCGACGGCGAAGATGTACTGATCGGCGGCATCATGGAGCACATCGAGCAGGCAGGTGTGCACTCCGGAGACTCCGGTTGTTCTCTGCCACCGTTCTCACTGTCCGACGAGGTGCAGGCAAAGCTCTGTGAGCAGGTCGAAAAGCTTGCGAAGGGGCTGAACGTCGTCGGCCTGATGAACACGCAGTTCGCGATCCAGAACGACGTGATTTACCTGCTCGAAGTCAATCCGCGTGCGTCGCGGACCGTTCCCTTCGTCTCCAAGGCGATCGGCCGCCCGCTGGCGAAGATTGCTGCGAAGACGATGGTTGGTATCTCGTTGAAGGAACAGGGTCTGATCGACGGCATCACGCCGCAATATTTCTCGGTGAAGGAAGCGGTGTTCCCGTTCATCAAATTCCCCGGCGCTGATCCGATCTTAGGCCCCGAAATGAAATCCACGGGCGAAGTCATGGGCGTCGGCCGGACTTTCGGCGAGGCCTACGCGAAAGCGCAGCTCGCATCCGGCGTCATCCTCCCACGACAGGGTGCGGCCCTTCTGAGCGTCCGGGAACGCGACAAGGAATCGGCCGTCGTGCTCGCCAAGATTCTCGTCGACACGGGCTTCGACATCATCGCGACGCACGGCACGGCGAAAGCGTTGGCTGCCGCCGGAGTACCGTGCCGCCGCGCGAACAAGGTTCGCGAGGGCCGCCCACATATTGTCGACATGATCAAAAACGACGAGATTGACTTGATCGTCAATACCACCGAAGGTAAGCAGGCGATCTTCGAATCACATTCCATTCGTGCTGAAGCCGTACGCAGGGGCGTCACCTACTACACGACGCTCGGTGCCGCGATCGCAACGTGTAAGGCCATCGAGCATCTCGACGATGGCGACGTAAACAGGCTTCAGGATCTACACA
>CAWUHY010000189.1:0-5735 GCA_963922215.1 uncultured Gammaproteobacteria bacterium
GGCGATCAGCGAATTGCAGAACAAGGGGTATGCCGTACCCGACTATCCGGCGGAACCGAAGACCGATGAAGAACGCGAGATCAAATCACGTTACGCGAAGGTTCTGGGTAGTGCCGTCAATCCGGTTCTGCGCGAGGGTAATTCAGACCGGCGTGTCGCTGCCGCGGTGAAGGAGTATGCGAAGAAAAATCCACATTCGATGGGCGAATGGTCGGCGGACTCGAAGTCCCACGTCGCGCACATGAGCGACCACGACTTCTACTCCAGCGAGCGGTCCGTCGTTGTCGACAAAGCCGGCAAGCTGTCGATTACATTCGAGTCAACGGACGGCGAACTGACCGTGCTTCGTGACGACGTATCCGTGCAGGCCGACGAAGTGGTTGATTGTTCGGTGATGAGCGCCGGGGCACTGCGCGAATTCTTCGAACAGGAAATCAGTGCGGCAAAAGACGATGGAATCCTGTTTTCTCTGCACCTGAAAGCCACGATGATGAAAGTCTCGGACCCGATCATGTTCGGGCACGCGGTCTCTGTCTTCTACGCTCCTGTTTTCGAAAAGCACGCTGCCACGCTCGAGAAACTCGGCGTCAATCCGAACAACGGCATCGGCGATGTCTATGCGAAGTTGCCGCAGCTTGACGAAGCCGAACAACAGGCCATCCGCGACGATATCGACGCACTGTACGAAAACCGCCCAGCCATGGCCATGGTGAACTCGGACAAGGGGATTACGAATCTGCATGTTCCGAGCGACGTCATCATCGACGCCTCCATGCCCGCAGCTCTGCGGACGTCCGGCAAGATGTGGGGCCCCGACGGCAAGCTGCACGACACGAAATTCGTTATCCCGGACCGCAGCTACGCGGGCATGTACCAGGAAGTCTTCGTCGACTGCAAAAAGAACGGCGCGTTCGATGTGACGACGATGGGCAACGTGAGCAATGTCGGCCTGATGGCGCAGAAGGCGGAAGAGTACGGATCTCACGACAAGACCTTCGAAATGTCCGCCCCGGGTTCCGTTCGCGTGACCGACGGAGACGGCCAGGTTTTGATGGAACAGACCGTCTCGCACGGCGATATTTTTCGGATGTGCCAGACGCGTGACCTGCCGATCCGGGACTGGGTAAGGCTCGGCGTGAGTCGAGCCAGACAAACGGGCTCAGCCGCTATTTTCTGGCTCGATCCCGAACGCGCGCATGACCGCAACCTGATCGGTCTCGTCGAAAACTACCTCAAAGATCACGATACGGAAGGCCTGGACATCCGGATCCTGTCGCCGGTCGAGGCGATGCGCGCAACGCTTAAGCGCGTCCGTGCCGGCGAAGATACGATTTCCGTCACCGGCAACGTACTCCGCGATTACCTGACTGACCTCTTCCCCATTCTCGAACTCGGCACGAGCGCGAAGATGCTGTCTATCGTGCCGCTGCTGGCTGGTGGAGGTCTCTACGAAACCGGTGCCGGCGGATCAGCGCCGAAGCATGTTCAGCAGTTTGAGGAAGAAAATCACCTGCGCTGGGATTCGCTCGGTGAGTTCCTTGCGATCGCGATTTCGATTGCGGAGCAGGCCGAGAAAACCGGCAATGAGGAAGGCCGCATTCTCGCCGCCGCCCTGGACGTGGCAAACAGCCAATATCTCGACAACAACAAATCGCCGTCACGCAAGGCGGGCGAACTGGACAATCGCGGCAGTCATTACTTCCTCGCGCAGTACTGGGCGCGCGCGCTTGCCGCGCAGACCGACAGCAAACGGCTGGCCGACATTTTCGCGCCGGTCGCCGATGCGCTGGAAGCAAAGGAAAGCGACATCCTGGACGAACTGAATTCGGTACAAGGCCAGTCCGTCGACATCGGGGGCTATTACAAGCCGGATGATCGAAAAGCTGCGGGCGCCATGCGCCCGAGTGAAACGCTGAACGGCATCATCGATTCCATTTCCGCATAAGACTCAAGAAACCTGGAGCAAACTTCATGAGACAGACGATTCGTGTGGCGGCCACCGCCACGCTCTGCACACTTTTTGCCTGCAGCGCATTGGCCGAGACGGTCGCGCTGACGGGGGCGAAAGTGCTGCCCGTGACGAGCGCGCCAATCGACAATGCGACGATTCTCGTCCGTGACGGCAAGATCGTAAGCGTCGGCAGCAACGTGTCGATACCAGCCGAAGCGCGGCGTATCGACGTCAGCGGCAAGGTCATCATGCCTGGGCTCGTCGACACGCATAGCCACATCGGCGAGGTCGCCGGCGGCGACTCTTCTTCGCCAATTCAGCCGGAGACTCGCGTTCTGGATTCGATCAACGTGCGCGACGCCGGCTTCGACCGCGCGCGTGCGGGTGGCGTGACGACAGCAAATCTCATGTCGGGATCCGGTCACCTGATCAGCGGGCAGACGCTCTACGTCAAGCTCCGCGACGGCGAGACCATCGAGGATCTCGCTTACCGGCGGCCGGACGGTGGTTTCGACGGCGGCCTGAAAATGGCTAACGGCACGAATTCTCTGCGCGACACGCCGTTCCCCGGCACGCGGGCGAAATCGGCTGCGCTCGTTCGCGCGAAATACATCGCAGCGCAGGAGTACCGCGACAAGATCGCCGCGGCCGGCGACGATGCAAGCAAGCTACCGCCACGCGACCTCGCGCTCGAAGCGCTGGTCGAGGTGCTCGAGGGCGAGCGAATCGTGCATCACCACACCCATCGTCACGACGATGTCATGACAGTCTTGCGCCTGAAGGAAGAATTCGGATTCGACGTCGTTCTGCACCACGTCAGCGAGGCCGGAAAAGTCGCCGAGGAAATCGCGGCTGCAGACGTGCCCGTGTCGGCAATTCTCGTCGATTCACCGGGAGGCAAGCTCGAGGCCATCAACCTGGAGCCGGAGAATGCAGCGGCACTCGAACAGGCCGGCGTACTCACGGCACTGCATACGGACGACTACATCACCGACTCGCGTCTGTTCCTGCGCATGGGCGCGATGGCGATCCGAGCCGGCATGTCGCGACAGGCTGCGCTCGAGTCACTGACGATAGCGCCTGCGAAAATGCTGCGGATGGAAGACCGCATCGGGTCACTGGAAGCAGGCAAGGACGCAGACTTCGTCGTGCTGTCGGGCGACCCGTTCAGTGTCTACACGCGCGTCGAACAAACCTGGGTTGAGGGGCAACAAGTGTTCAGCCTCGACGACCCCGATGACAGAGCCGTCGCCGAGGGCGGCTGGGGCGCCCTCGCCCCATCGCATACGGCGCACACCTTCCACGGCTACTCGGAGGGACACCGCCGATGAAACTTATCACAGCAGCATTTCTTTCGCTTCTCGCGGCCGCGTCGTTCGCGCAGGATCTCGCCGTGCGCGGCGAACGCATATACGTCGGCAACGGCGAGATGATCGAAAACGGCGTCGTCCTGATTCGCGACGGCAAGATTCGTCGTGTTGGTCCTGCAAATCGTGTTCGCATTCCGAATGGCATGGAAATTCTTGACGCCTCCGTCGTCACACCAGGCCTCGTGGATGCGCACTCGGTCGTCGGCCTCGCCGGCTACTTTAACGAGGATGCGGACCAGGACCAGCTCGAAACATCCGAGGCCATCCAGCCAGAACTGCGTGCAATCGACGCATTCAACCCGCGCGAAGCACTGGTCAGTTGGCTGCTAAGCCACGGCGTAACTACCGTCCACACGGGACACGCGCCAGGTGAGATTATTTCCGGACAGACGCTGGTTGCGAAGACATCCGGCGACACGGTTGGCGAATCTGTTGTCGCACCGGCAGCGATGGTGGCGGCGACGCTCGGCGAAGGCGCCGTCGTCCGCGGCTCCGGTCGCAAGTCACCCGGCAACCGCAGCAAGGCGATTGCGATGCTGCGAGCAGAACTGATCAAGGCGGTCGACTACGTTGCCAAGCACGAAGCCGCGGAGAACGACGAAGAGAAGGAAGCTCCGGCGCGCGATCTCAGGCTGGAAGCGCTCGCTGCCGTCATTCGCAAAGAGATACCGCTGCTGGTGACCGTCAACCGTCACAACGACATCCTCACCGCGCTGCGTGTCGCCGAGGAATTCGACATTCGCATCGTGCTCGACGGAGCCGCAGAGGCCTACCTCGTGCTGGATGAAATTCGCGCCGCGGGCGTGCCGGTAATCGTTCATCCGCTGATGGCCCGAGCATACGGTGACCGTGAAAACATGAGCTTTACGACGCCGGTCAAGCTCAAGGAAGCCGGAATTCCGTTCGCCTTCCAGAGCGGCTACGAGTCCTACGTGCCGAAGACCCGGGTCGTGCTTTTCGAGGCCGCGGAATCCGTCAAGTACGGACTGCCGTTCGACGACGCGCTTGCGGCGATCACGCTAAACGCTGCACGCATTCTCGGACTGGATGAGACGATCGGCAGTATCGAGCAGGGCAAGGATGCAGACCTTTCGCTCTTCAACGGCGATCCGTTCGAATACACGACGCACTCGATCGCCACCGTGATTCGCGGCGAAGTCGTCGATCAAACGATTCGCTAAGGCCGGAACGGCAAATCAAAAAACAGGGCCGCGTACGTTGCGACGTACGCGGCCCTTTTTGATGATGCTCTTGAGACTTCGCTGTTCTACGGCTCCAGGTGCGTCTCGAAAAACTTCAGCATCTTCTTCACCGAGTGCTGCCCGGTTCCCGGTATGCGAATCAGCGAATGCTTGCTGCCGGGGTAGGACATCTGGTCGTGATCCTTTTGCGCTTCCTGCAGCGCGCCGAAGAGCTTCGTGCTGTTGGTGTACAGCACATTGTCGTCGGCCATGCCGTGAATCACGAGCAGCGGAGCCGTTAACGCTTCAACGTAGGGGAAGACGCTGCTGATCTCGTAGCCTTCTGGATTGTTCTGCGGCGTGCCCATGAACCGCTCCGTGTAATGCGTGTCGTAGAGCGCCCAGTCCGTGACCGGCGCGCCGGAGACGGCCGCTGCAAAGACGTCGGGAGCCTGCATGGACATCATCAGAGCCATGTAGCCCCCGTAGCTCCATCCGTACACACCGATACGATCTTCATCGACGTAGGACAGGGACTTCAAGAACTCGACGCCCGTGATCTGGTCCCGCACTTCGGCGATGCCCATGCGGCGATAGAGCGGCGCATCGAACTCGACGCCTCTGAAACTCGTGCCGCGATTGTCGAGCCGGAATACGATGTAGCCGGCATTCGCCATGAGCTGAACCATCGGGTCGCGCCACTTCTTGAAGACACTTTGGCCTGACGGTCCGCCGTACACGTAGACGAGCACGGGATACGTCTGCTCCGGATCGAAGTCGCTCGGTTTGGCCAGCTTGTAGTAGAGCGCCTGGCCGTCCTCCGCTTCAATCGTGCCGAACTCGAGATCGACCATCTCGTCGACATAAGGCGCGAAGGGATGCGTCTCGTCGAGACGATTTTCTTCGATATAACCGATGCGCTCGCCATCCGGTCCGTGGATTGCGACCTGCTTCGGCGTTGCCGGGTTTTCGAAGGTATCGAGATAGAAGCTGCCGTCCTTCGCAAATACGACGCTGTGCCAGCCTTCACGTTCGGTGATTCGCTCCGGGTCTGTCACGCGTTCATCCTCGAGGCTGACTTTATAGAGATGGCGCTCTAGCGGACTTTTGGCCGTCGCCATGAAGTAGACCTGGCCGGCTTCCTCGTCGACGTGGACGACGGCGCGCTTGTAGCGGTTACCGGTGACTTCCCAGTCACCGTCAGTTAGCTGCCGCACCAGCGAACCGTCGTTG
>CAWUHY010000190.1:0-5663 GCA_963922215.1 uncultured Gammaproteobacteria bacterium
CGACGCCCGCGAAGACGATTGTGATTGTGACCATCTTCGGGTTTGCGTTCAGGACCATGCTGCGGATGATCGCGGTCAGGAGACCGGACTTTTCCGCGACGCCCACGCCGAGCAGTGCGACCAGCACCGTGCCGAGGGGTACAAAGCTCGTGAAGTTGGTGACGAGGTTCAGAACAATCTGCCGAAAGCCGTCGGCGTTCATCAGGCTGATCACCTCGATCATCCCGCTCGGATCGCGTCCCGTGGCCCCCTCGGGTCTCGGATCCGGCACCGCCACACCCATCCAGCCGAGCACGCCGCTCAGGAGGACGATGAAGAGGGATAACAGTGCAAACAGGGTCACCGGGTGCGGCAGCGCGTTTCCAAGCGCCTCGACAACCTTCAGGAATCGCGTCATGCGAGTGCTCTGGGTGGCGCTCGCAACGTCCGTGGACTCAGCCATGAATTTCTCCGTTCATTTGTCGCGCAGTCCGCGACGCCGCTGAACGGCCTTCACGTCTACGCTGGCAAGCCGGGCAGTCTATGCTCTGCGGGTGAAGGGTTCAAACGACGGCGCCCGAGCCGCGCAGGCTGCAAGCCAAGCTGTCGGAGCGCAGAGCAGCTAGTCCGCGATGCCGGATGCCGAGTCGAGTTCGCCGGCGAGGCGTCGGGCCTCTTCGGCACGCGCCGCAGACAATGGGGCGAGCTTCAGGTACAGCACCGGGGTCAGGTACAGCGTGAACAGCGCGGCGAGGCCAAGTCCGCCAAATACGACCCAGCCAATGGACGACCGTGCTTCCGCGCCGGCACCGCTGCTCAAAATCAACGGCAGGCCGCCAAGCACGGTCGAGACAATCGTCATTGCAATCGGCCGCAGTCGGACAGATGCACCACGCTCGATCGCCTCGCGCACGGACTCGCCGCGGTCGCGGAGCTGGTCTGCGAACTCGACGAGCAGGACGCTGTTCTTCGCCATCAGACCGATCAGGAGAATCAGGCCGATCTGTGAGTAGACGTTCAGAGACGTGTCGCTCAGGAACAGGGCAACCGCGGCAGCGGCCAGGCCGAAGGGGACCAGCAACGTAACGACGGTTGCGCTCGTGAAGCCTTCAAATTGCGCCGCGAGCACGAGGAAGACGACGAGCAGGGCAAGTCCGTAGCTGATCAGCGCGCTGTTGGACGACTCGTTGAGCGTCGCCGCCTCGCCGAGCAGCAGCATGTCCATGTTGGTTGGGAGAATATCGTCGGCGAGCTCATCGAGCGCGGCGACGGCTTCGGACATCACAACCCCTGGGCCCAGATCCGCTTCCACGCGGATCGCGCGCCGCTGCGCGTGTCGGTTCAGTTCCGCTGCAACGCCCTCTTCTTTAAGCGTGACGACGCTCGAGAGCGGGACAAGCTGGCCGCTGCGGGTCGGCACGTAGAGATTGACGAGATCGCTCGGATCGTTGATTTCGCCACTCGCCGACTCGAGCAGGATGGGTACGGCCTCGTCCTGCACATTGAGGTCGATCAGCTCGTCACCGTCGATCATCGCGCGCAAGGTCGCCGCGAGATTTTCGAGGTCGATGCCGAGATCCGCTGCACGACGGCGATCGATTTGCACCGAGAGCTGTGGCTGCGTGGGATCGTATGAGAGTTCGGGGCGCTCGAGAATCGCGTAGCGCTCTTCGATCTCGCGCACGAAACGCTTGGCGTTCTCAAAAATCGTTTCGTAGTCGTTGCCGACGAGCGCGACTTCGATGCTGTCGCCCCGCGAACGCCAGAGGTTCAGGCTGTTGCCGCTGAACGTGCCGACGTTTGCGCCGGGAATCTGCGACAGCTCGTCGCGAATCTCGTTCATCAGCTCGCGCTGACTGACATCGCGCTCGCTCCAGTCGACGAGCGGGATACGCAGGCGCAGGCGGTTCGGGTCCCACGCACCGACGATCGTGAAAACGGATGTCGCGACGCCGCGATCGACGAGCGGTTGGACGATGTCCTCGACCTGGCGCGCCTGACGATCCATGTAGGTAATGCCGACGCCGTCCGGCCCGCTGCCCCAGATGTTGATTTGCCCGCGATCCTCGTCCGGCAGCAGCGTCTGGTCGACCTGGCTCGCAAGAAACAAAGCGCCAAGAGCGATCGACAGCGCGACGGCAATCGACTTCCAGGCGTGATCGAGCGCGACGTGCAGAGAGCGCTGGTAGAGGCGCACGAGCCTGTCACCGAAGCCGACCAGCGCCTGCCGGAAGCGTCCGTCGTTCGACGGCTTAGGCAAGCGCGAGGCCATCGCGGGTACGAGCGTCAGCGAGACGAAACTTGAAATCATGACGGCCGCGGCGAGGACGATGCCGAACTCGGTAAAAAGTCGCCCGGCGGTATTCGGCAGGAACGCGATCGGCACGAATACCGAGACGAGGACTGCGGTTGTCGTGACGACGGCGAAAAACACCTGGCGTGTGCCGAGCACGGCAGAGGCGCGGGCACCGAGCCCCTGCGCGCGCCGGCGCTTGATGTTTTCGAGTACAACGATCGCGTCATCGACGACGAGACCGGTTGCGAGAACGAGCGCGAGCAGCGTCAGGATGTTAATGGAGAAGCCGAGCAGCCAGATCATCGCGATCGTGCCGATTAGTGCGACGGGAATCGCTGTCGCCGGTACGAGCGTCGCGCGGAACGAGCCGATGAACAGCCAGATCGTCGCAACGACGATGGAGATAGTAAGAACAAGCGTTCGCAGGACTTCGAAGACGGAGCTGCGTACGAAGGTCGCACCATCGTCGGTAATGATGAATTCGATGTCGTCGAAACGCGCGTCCAGCTCGCGGATAGCTTTCTGCACGCCGGTCGAGATTTCGATCGTGTTAGATCGCGCCTGACGTATGACCTCGATGCCGATGACGTTCTGCCCGTTCAAGCGCGTGTAGCTGCCTGCATCCTCCGGCGCGAAGAACACGTTCGCCACGTCGCCGATGCGGATCGTGTCGCGGATAACGATGTCAGACACCTGCTCGGCAGACTCGACCGAGGCGTCGGCGCGAACGATGAGCTGCTGATCCGTAGACTGGAAGCTACCGGCCGGTACGTCGAACGGCGCGAGTCTTAGTGCGCTCGAGACGTCGGCAACCGAGAGGCCGTAGCTTGCGAGGCGCAAGGGGTCGACGACCACGCGCAACATACGCTGGCGCGAGCCGAAAACAGTAACGTCGGCAACGCCGTTGATCGACAGGATCTGCGGGATGATGTCCTGCTCGACGATGCGTGTGAGCTGCTCTTCAACGAGCGTCTGGCTGACAGCCGCAACACTGATGACGCCTTCCGCATCGTCGTCCGCCTTCACAACGACGAGTTGTTCAACGCGATCGGGCAAGCGGCGCGACACGCGGCTTACGGCTTCGCGAACATCGGCAGCGGCAGTATCGAGATCGACTCCGGGACGAAACTCGATGCGCAGCCGCCCGTTGTTTTCTTCCGAGGCCGAGCGAATGCTCAAGATACCGGATACGCGCGCGACCGCGCCCTCGATGACGCTGACGACTTCGGTATCCATGGTCTCCGGCGAGGCGCCGGGATAGTCAACGCGAACGGAGACGATGGGTCGATCAACGTCTGGGAGTTCGCGGGTTTCGACGGCGAGCAGCGCAGCAACGCCGGCGATGATGATCAGCAGGTTGAGAACAAGAACGAGAACCGGGCGGCGAATCGCCAGGCTGGGCAGATCGCTGATGTGGTCGAACGAGGCATTATTTCCGTCGCCCCGTTTCATGGCATCGCGCCGGCCTTCGTGACTCCGTCAGTTTTTCGCGTGCCTGCGTTTGCCGTGTCGCGATTGCGGAAATCCACCGTCGCGCCCGCACGCATACGCTGCGTGCCTTCGACAACGATGAGCTCGCCTTCTTCGATGTCGGCGTCAAACAGGATGCGCCCTTTCTGGCGCTGGATGATGTTGAGGTTTACGCGCTCGGCCTGACCGTCCTTGACGATCCAGAGATAGGCGCCGTCGGCGCCCCAGCTAACGGCCGTCTCGGCAACAACCGGGTAGGCTTTGCCTTCAATATCGAGCGACACGCGAAAGCTCATGCCGGGACGCAGCGTGTCATCAAGATTGGGCACGGCGGCACGCACATTGACGGTGCGGCTCTGCGGGTCAATGCGGCTCGCGATATCGACCACTTCGCCGGTGAGCGTCTCACCGACACCGCTCCACGGCGTCGCGCGAACTGGATTGCCGAGTTTGAGTTTGCCGAATACGAGCTCAGGCATCTGGAAGCTGATCAACAACTTGTCGCGGTTGTCCAGCGTCGTGATTAGTGTGTCGGTCGTGATGCGATCGCCGGGCTCCACTTCCGTGATGTCGACGTAGCCCGCGAACTGCGCCACGACTTTGCGATCCTGCAACGCGATTTTCGCGCGATCGAGTTCGATACGTGCTGCCTTGACGGCGGTGCGAGCCGCGTCGACGTCCGTCGGCAGAACGGCGCCTGAATTGCCCGACCGCTGATAGCGTTCGAGAAGACGCTCCGCATCGCGCAGCCGAACCTCGGCGAGTTCGACCGCGAGTTTCTGATCGCGGCTGTCGAGTTCGAGCAGCACGTCGCCTTTGCTGACCTGCTGGCCGGCGACGAAATTCACGGCGACAACCTCTCCGGATGCCGCAGCACGAACGTCGACGGTCTGGAGTGCGCGGGAAGTTCCGACTGCCTCGACCCGTGTGCGCTCGCGCTCGATGCGCAGGGGCTCGACGATGACCGGGACGCTGCGCGCAGCCCGCGGCTCAGCCGATTGTTCCGGCGCGTCGCAAGCGGCCAGCAGGATCGCTGGCACGATAATCGTGCAGAGTCGTTGAAGGGCGGTCATGTCTCAGGCGGGCCGGCTTTGTATTATCGAGCAGACAATTATAGCGAGTTTCGGGCGTCGTGACGTCGCAGTTACAACCTGTAACCAGAGGGTAATTCGCGGCTGAAGCCGCTCCCACATGCCTGGCACTGTGCCAATCGATGCCTGCTACACTCCGCGCCCATGGTATTCGCAATCGTCGGGGCCTTTTTCGGCCTGCTCTTCGGGGGATTTACCGGGCTGCTGATCGGCGGCGCGCTGGGCTATGTCGCCACGTTCGCAGTGCGCCAGATGCTCGTTGGCGGCCTGCGCGTCGCACAGAACTCGCTGCTCGATTCGACCTTCTCGGTGATGGGCGCCGTCTGCAAGGCAGACAACGTGGTCACGCGCGACGAAATCCAGACCGTCGAACGCATCTTCAATATGTTGCGCCTGTCCGACGCGCAGCGTGAAGAAGCAAAAGAGGCATTCCGGCGCGGCAAGCAACCCGACTTCGACCTCGACGCCGCCGTCGACCAGTTCGCAACAATCGCCCGCGGTCGCGGCCCGCTTGTTCAGCTTTTTCTGCAACTGCAGATGATGGCAGTGTCGGCCGACGGACAGCTGCATCCGAACGAGCACACGATCCTGGTCCGTATTGCGCGACGGCTGGGCTTGAGCGAACACGACGTTCGCCAGCTTGAGGCACTGCTGCGTTCGGGCGGCGCCGGCCCGGGTGCGACGCCGGGTTACACGAGCCAGTCAGCCCTCGACGATGCGTACCAGGCACTCGGCGTCTCGAAGAACGCAAGCGACACGGAACTCAAACGCGCTTACCGCAAGCTGATCAGCGAAAACCACCCGGACAAACTCGCCTCCCGCGGCCT
>CAWUHY010000191.1:0-5604 GCA_963922215.1 uncultured Gammaproteobacteria bacterium
GTGTTCGAAACTCTGTTTTCTCAACTCATGGCTATCTCTGCCGGAGGGGCAGGAATTGCGCGAAGGCGAATTGAAATATTTCAAAGAAGTCCAGTATCTGACGCACCACAGCGGTTGACAGGACCGGCTTCTCTTTTGCGCTGATCAAGCGTCTGGCAATCAGTTCGCGCCAATCTTTTTCGGGTAGTCGAAGCGAACCAGTGTTGCTTTGGGCTGCGTGTACAGCGACCAGTCCCGCGTGTCGATTTCGACGGTCAGCGTTCCCGCGGTTGGCAGGTTGTTCATGATGCCCGGCAGCAGATGATTGGCGAGCTGGGTCATGCCCGGGTTGTGCCCGACCAGCATCAGGTTGTTAACGCGGTCTTCCTGCGCGGCGATGATGTCGAGCAGTGTGTCGAGTGACGCGTGATAGAGCGCGCGCTCTTTCTCGAGAAACTCCCGCGGATAATTCAGCTTGGCCGCGACGATCTTTGCCGTCGTCAGTGCGCGTTCGGCCGGGCTGCTCAGAATCAGGGCAGGGCGCAGGCCGGACTCGGCCATGCGTTCGCCGATCCTCGGCGCGTCGCGTTCGCCGCGTCGGTTGAGCGGTCGATCGAAGTCGGACAGGCCGGCGTCCGACCAGCTTGATTTTGCGTGGCGAAGAATCGTCAGCGTCTTCATGCGACAAGCTTACATCATGCCGGTTTGCAGGCGGGCTTCCTCGGACATCATGGTCTGGTTCCAGGGCGGGTCGAAGACGAGCTCGACGATGACATCGCCGACGGTCGGAACGGCAACGATCTTGTCGCGCGCGTCGGCCACGAGTATGTCGCCCATGCCGCAACCCGGTGCTGTCAGCGTCATATCCACTTCAACGTCGCGTGTGCCGTCGGGCGACGGTTTGACTTCACAGCGGTACACGAGCCCGAGATCGACAATGTTGACCGGGATTTCCGGGTCATAGCAGGTCTTGAGCTGCTTCCAGATGACCGCTTCGATGTCGGAGTCGGTTGGGTTTTCCGGGACATCAGGCGGCGGTGTCGGCTCCTTGCCGAGCGCGTCGGCATCGCCGCCCGCAATGCGGAACAAATTCCCTTCGACGTACACCGTGAAGGAACCGCCGAGCGCCTGCGTAATGAAACCCGTGGTTCCCTCGCGCAGCAGCAATTCTTCGCCGGCCGGAATAATGACCGCTTTCACATCGCGCCCGATGGTTACCGGCTCGTTCATGTGTCCAAACATCGTAAAGGATCGTCCTTGTGGTTATGCGTGTTGAGTGAGGGGTTCGGTTGCCGTTTTCAATGCATGCCAGGCAAGCGTGGCGCACTGGATGCGCGAAGGATACGCCTGGACGGCGCTCAGCGCCCCCAGTTCTCCCAGTTCGTCGCCGAACAGCTCGCCGCCCAGCAGGCGCTCGAGTTTCGCTGCCAGCGCCTGGGCGTCGGTGACCGTTCGTCCGCGGATGGCGTCCGTCAGCATGGATGCCGAGGCCACCGAGATCGCACAGCCCTGTCCGTCGAAACCGGCATCGACGATCACATCGTTGTCGATGCCGAGGTAGACCGACAGGTGGTCACCGCAGACAGGGTTGAATCGTTCAGCGCTGTGCGTCACTGGGTCAGACTGGCGTCGATTGTGCGGGTTCTTCGCATGCTTCAGCACCAGTTCGCGGTACAGCGTGTACGTCGCCGCGGTCATCAGCCAAACATGCGTTTCGCGACCGCAAGCGCCTCGACGAGCTGGTCGACGTCGTCGCGATTGTTGTACAGCGCAAGTGATGCGCGGGCGGTTCCCGGTACGTCGAAGTGCTGCATGACCGGCATCGCGCAGTGATGCCCGGTGCGAATCGCGACGCCCTGATGGTCGAGAATTGTGCCCAGGTCGTGCGGATGAATGTCGTCGAGCAGGAAGGACTGGACGCTGGTCTTGTGCTCAGCCGTGCCGAGCAGCCGTATGCCCTCGATCGCAGCAAGCTGCGCGGTCATGTAGTCCAGCAGGTCCGACTCGATCGAGGCGATCGTGTCGGTACCGGCCTGCTGCATGTAGTCCACGGCCGCGCCGAGCCCGACGAAGCCGCTGATGTTCGGTGTGCCCGCCTCGAACTTGTAGGGCAGGTCGTTGTAGACCGTGCCGTCGAAACGGACCTCGAGGATCATGTCGCCGCCACCCTGGTAAGGCGGCATCGCTTCGAGAATGGCTTCGCGACCGTACAACACGCCGGTCCCGGTGGGACCGAACATCTTGTGGCCGGAAAATGCGTAGAAGTCGCAGTCGATGTCGCGGACGTCGACCTTGCCGTGCGGGACGCCCTGGGCGCCGTCGATCAGCACGGGAATGTTTCGTGACTTCGCGGCGGCGGCTATCTCTTTCACTGGATTCACCGTGCCCAGCGCATTCGAGACATGCCCCATCGCAAGGATGGCGGTTTTGTCATTCAGCATTGCGAGCAGTTCGTCAACGATGAGTTCGCCGCGGTCATTGATCGGCGCAACGCGAAGCTTCGCCCCGGTCTGCTCACACACGAGCTGCCACGGCACGATGTTCGCGTGATGCTCGAGATGCGTAATCAGGATTTCGTTATTTTCAGAAACGCGCGGACGCACGAAGCTTTGCGCGACGAGGTTGATCGCCTCGGTCGTGCCTTTCGTGAAGACGATCTCTTCGCGTTTTTCTGCATTGATGAACGCACGCACCTTGTCGCGCGCTCCTTCGTAGGCTTCCGTCGCCCGGTGACTCAGGGTGTGCACGCCGCGATGGACGTTGGCATGATTCTCGCGCGCGTAGTCCGCGACTGCGTCGATGACGACAGCCGGCTGCTGGGCAGAGGCTGCGCTGTCCAAAAACGCCAGCGGATGGCCGTTGATCGACTGGTCGAGCGCCGGAAAGTCCCGGCGAAACGGGTTGTCGAAGTTCGAGCTGACGGTCAGGGGCGTAGTCATTCGGTGTCGTCCGTGCTGAGTGCGTTTAATGCAGCGTCGACGCGATCTGCTGCCCAATCCTTGCATGCCTCGACCGGGCAACGTTCCACGATCGCGTTGGCGAACGCGTGCGTCATGATCTTTTTCGCCTGCTCCTCGCTCAGGCAGCGCGTGCGCAGGTAGAACAAGGCGCTGTCGTCGAGCTGGCCGACTGTTGTGCCATGGCTGCACTTGACGTCTTCTGCGTAGATCTCAAGCTCGGGCTTCGTGTCGACGCTGGACGTCTCGCTGATCAACAGGTTGTGATTCGCCTGGTCCGCATCAGTGCCATCGGCGCCTTCGTAGACGACGGCCTTGCCGTTCCAGACGGCGTGTCCTTTCACGATGCCGCGGTATTCCTGCTGCGATGTCGCGGGGCCGACGCGATGGTCGACGCGCGTGTGGTTGTCCACATGCTGGCCGCGGTCGGCAAGATACAGGCCATTGAACGACACGTCCGCGCCCGGGCCCGTGATATCGATGGCGAGGTCGTTGCGCACAAGTACGCCGCCGACGTCAATGGCGAGGTGACGGAACACCGCGTCCTTCGCAGCAGTCACTGACAATCGCGCGGTCTGGACAGACTGCCAGTCGCGAAGCTGGAAACGCGCGTAATTTGCCCGCGCCGTTTCCGCGAGGTTCAGGTCGATAAATACGTTCGCGTACTGTGGAACATCGCCGTTCGACAGGTGCATCTCAACGATATCGACGGAGGCCTGCGGCTCGACATCGATGACGACACGACCCTGTGAAACGAGCGGACGTCCTCCGGCGTGATCGACGAAGAGAAGGCCAATGGGCTTGTCGAGTGATGTGCCTTTCTCAATCTTGAGATAAATGCCGTCGCTCAGGAGCGCGAGGTTCAGGTCCGCGAGCGGCAGGTCGAAGCGCAGGTCCAGATCGGCCTCCGACAAAAGCTGCACCGTGACGCCGGGAATTTCCGGAAAATCACTCGTGACCGGCTGTCCATTGGAAATCGGAAACCAGTAAGCATCGATATCGTCGGGAGCCTGGACGGCAACCGCACTTTCACCGTCACCGGCGTTCGCGGCCTGTTCGCTGATCTCGCGGGCGATTTTCAGATCGGTGTACTTCCAGTCCTCCATGGCCGTAGTCGGGAATCCGTTTTTGCGGAAGCTCTCGGCCGCTTTCTCGCGCACGGCCGACAGGCTGTCGGACTCGAGTTCCGAGGAAAGACCGGCGAGTCGCTTGCGAGCGCTCATGCGTTCGCTGCCTCTTTCAGCCAGTCGTAACCTTTCGCCTCGAGTTCGGACGCGAGCGACTTGTCACCGCTCTTCACGATGCGCCCGCCGGACAGGACGTGGACGTGATCCGGCTCGATGTAGTCGAGCAGGCGCTGGTAGTGGGTCACAAGCACGATGCTGCGATCGGGGCTGCGCAGGGCGTTGACGCCTTCCGCGACAGCCTTCAAGGCGTCGATGTCGAGGCCGGAATCGGTTTCATCGAGAATCGCGAGACGCGGTTCGAGCATCGCCATCTGCAGAATCTCGTTGCGCTTTTTCTCGCCGCCGGAGAATCCTTCGTTCACTCCGCGATTGAGAAATTTCGGATCCATACCGAGCAGCGCCATTTTTTCCTTCGCTGTTTTCAGAAACTCGAAGGAATCCATTTCTTCCTCGCCGCGGTGTGCGCGCTTCGCGTTCACTGCTGCCCGGAGCAGGTAGGCGTTGTTCACGCCGGGGATTTCGACCGGATACTGGAAGCCCAGGAAGACGCCTTCGCGCGCACGCTCTTCCGGGTCGAGGTCCAGAATATCCTTGCCGTCCAGCTCGACGGAGCCCGAGGCAATCTCGTAGTCGTCGCGGCCGGCAATCACCTGTGCGAGCGTGCTCTTACCCGAACCGTTCGGTCCCATGATTGCGTGGACTTCACCGGTTCCGACTTTCAGATCCAGGCCGTCGAGAATCGTGTTGCCGGCAACGCTGGCTGTGAGGTTTTTAATTTCCAACATGTGTGTGTCCTTAATTCCTTTATCCGACGGCGCCTTCGAGGCTGACGTTCAGGAGCGCCTGCGCTTCGACCGCAAATTCCATGGGCAACTCTTTGAAGACTTCCTTGCAGAATCCATTAACGATCATGTTGACCGCGTCTTCTTCCGACAAGCCACGCTGGCGGCAGTAGAAGAGCTGGTCGGCCGAGATCTTCGACGTTGTCGCCTCGTGTTCGACCTTCGCCGAGCGATTCTTGATTTCCATGTAAGGGAAGGTGTGCGCACCACATTCCTTGCCGATCAGCAGAGAGTCGCACTGTGTGTGGTTCCGTGCGCCTTCCGACTGCGGCATGACGCGTACGAGTCCACGGTAGGCGTTCTGCGCTTTGCCGGCTGAGATCCCCTTCGAGACGATCGTGCTCTTCGTGTTGTTGCCGATGTGGATCATCTTCGTTCCGGTGTCCGCCTGCTGCATGTTGTTGGCGACGGCGACCGAGTAGAACTCGCCGACCGAGTTGTCGCCGCGCAGGATGCAGCTCGGGTACTTCCAGGTAATCGCCGAACCCGTTTCGACCTGGGTCCACGAAATCTTTGAATTGGCGCCACGGCAGTCGCCGCGCTTCGTCACGAAGTTGTAAATGCCGCCTTTGCCGTTCTCGTCGCCCGGGTACCAGTTCTGCACCGTCGAGTACTTGATCTCGGCATCTTTCATCGCGA
>CAWUHY010000192.1:0-5579 GCA_963922215.1 uncultured Gammaproteobacteria bacterium
GCGGCGCACGCAGGCTGGCGGGGGCTCGCGGACGGCGTGATCGAGCAGACGCTTACGGCGATGGGAGCGCCATCGCGGGACATCCTCTGCTGGATCGGCCCCGCAATCTCGGCCGAGGCCTACGAGGTCGGCGACGACCTGCGCGACGTCTTTGTGAAGCTCGACGCCGGATTTTCGGCCTGCTTTCTGCCCAACGCCCGACAGCGCTGGCAGGCGGATCTTGTGGCCATCGCGCGGCTGAAACTCACGGCGGCCGGAGTGAACGACGTATCCGGCGGCGCGTTCTGCACTTTCGGCGACGCTGAGCGCTTTTTTTCGCACCGCCGGGACCCAGCGACCGGTCGACAGGCCAGCATTATCGTCCGCCGCGTCTGAACCGCCGCTGCTTGCGCCAGGGCGCTTGAAAAGACTCGCGCAGCCGCAATTTCTCGCCCCAGATTCCACATTGTCAGGGGACTCCCATGCGGATGGATAAATTAACGAGCAAGTTCCAGGTGGCGCTCGCCGACGCCCAGTCACTGGCTGTCGGGCAAGATCACCAGTTTATTGAACCGGCACACCTGATGGTCGCGTTGCTCGACCAGCAGGGCGGCAGCGTGCGCGGCTTGCTCACCAAAGCTGGCGGCAACGTCAACCTTTTGCGCTCGCAGCTCGGCGACCAGATCGATCGCCTGCCGAAAGTCGAAGGCTCGGCCGGTGAGGTTCACTTAAGCAACGACCTCGGCAAGCTTCTGAACATGACGGACAAGCTCGCGCAGAAGCGGGACGACCAGTACATCTCCAGCGAGCTTTTCGTGCTCGCAGCGGCGGACGACAAATCGCCGCTGAAGTCCGTACTGGACGCGGCGGGCTTCGTGCGCGGCGAGATCGAAAAGGCAATCGACGAACTGCGCGGCGGTCAGCACGTGAACGACCCGAACGCGGAAGACACGCGTCAGGCGCTCGAGAAATACACGATCGACCTGACCGAGCGGGCCGAGCAGGGCAAGCTCGACCCGATCATCGGTCGCGACGAGGAGATTCGTCGCACGATCCAGATCCTGCAGCGCCGCACCAAGAACAACCCGGTCCTGATCGGTGAGCCCGGTGTGGGCAAGACGGCGATCATTGAAGGGCTGGCGCAGCGCATCGTCAACAACGAAGTGCCGGAAGGCCTGCGCAACAAGCGCATCCTGTCGCTCGACATGGGTGCGCTGATCGCGGGCGCGAAATATCGCGGCGAATTCGAGGAACGCCTGAAAGCCGTCCTCAACGATCTCGCGAAACAGGAAGGCCAGATCATCCTGTTCATCGACGAGTTGCACACGATGGTCGGCGCCGGCAAGGCCGAGGGCTCGATGGATGCCGGCAACATGCTGAAGCCCGCGCTCGCGCGCGGCGAGCTGCACTGCGTCGGTGCGACGACGCTGGACGAATACCGCCAGTACGTCGAAAAAGACGCCGCGCTCGAACGCCGCTTCCAGAAAGTGCTCGTCAACGAACCAACGGTCGAGGACACGATTGCGATCCTGCGTGGGCTCAAGGAGCGCTACGAGGTGCACCACGGCGTTGACATCACGGACCCGGCGATCGTCGCCGCGGCCACGCTGTCGCATCGCTACATCAGCGACCGCCAGCTGCCGGACAAAGCCATCGACCTCGTCGACGAGGCTGCGTCGCGCATTCGCATCGAGATCGATTCCAAGCCGGAGGCCCTGGACCGTCTCGAACGGCGGCTGATCCAGCTCAAGATCGAGCGGGAAGCGCTGAAGAAAGAAACGGACGAGGCATCGCGCCGGCGGCTCGAGGATCTGGAATCCCAGCTCGAGGCGCTCGAGCGGGAGTTCTCCGACCTGGAAGAGGTCTGGAAGTCCGAGAAATCCGCGCTGCAGGGCACGACTCATATTAAGGAAGAGCTGGAACGCGCGAAGCTCGAGCTCGAAACGGCACACCGCGCGAACGATCTCGCGCGCGCCTCCGAACTCCAGTACGGCCGCATCCCGGAGCTCGAGAAGCAGCTCGAAGCTGCCGCGCAGGCGGAGTCGACCGACATGACGCTGCTTCGAAACAACGTCACGGAAGAAGAAGTCGCCGAGGTCGTCTCGAAGTGGACAGGCATTCCAGTCGCCAAGATGCTTGAGGGCGAAAAGGAAAAGCTCCTCGCGATGGAGGGCGCCGTGCAGGAGCGCGTCGTTGGCCAGGACGAGGCGGTGACGGTGGTTGCGAACGCGATCCGGCGCTCGCGCGCGGGTCTGTCGGACCCTCGTCGGCCAATTGGCTCGTTCCTGTTCCTCGGCCCGACCGGGGTCGGGAAAACCGAGCTCACGAAGGCGCTCGCTAACTTCCTGTTCGATACGGACGACGCGATGGTGCGCCTCGACATGTCCGAGTTCATGGAGAAGCACTCGGTCGCACGCCTCATCGGCGCGCCTCCGGGCTACGTCGGCTACGAGGAGGGCGGTTACCTGACCGAGGCGGTCCGGCGGCGCCCGTACTCAGTCATCTTGCTCGACGAGGTCGAGAAGGCGCATCCCGATGTATTCAATGTGCTGCTGCAGGTGCTCGACGACGGCCGCCTGACCGACGGGCAGGGCCGCACCGTCGATTTCCGCAATGCGGTTATCGTCATGACCTCGAACCTCGGTTCACAGCTGATCCAGGAGCTGTCGGGTGAAGAGCGCTACGACGAGATGAAGTCGGCGGTGATGGAAGTCGTCGGCCAGCATTTCCGGCCGGAGTTCATCAACCGCGTCGACGATGTCGTCGTGTTCCACCCGCTGGGCCGCGATCACATCCGGAAAATCGTCGACATCCAGCTCGGATACCTGCACGATCGCCTCGCCGATCGGGACATGCGCATCGAGCTCAGCGATGCGGCGCGCGATCGGCTCGCCGAAGCCGGATTCGATCCGGTCTACGGCGCACGGCCTTTGAAACGCGCCATCCAGCAGCAGGTCGAGAACCCGCTCGCGCAGGAAATCCTGCAGGGCAAATTCGGCCCGGGCGACGTCATCGAGGTGGGCGTATCCGACGACCGCCTCGATTTCCGGAACGCGGCCTGAGGGCCGTTGGCTATACTTCGCACAGATCGACAAGGGTTCAGACAATGCCGATATACGGATATACCTGTTCAAATTGCGGCCACGCGCTCGACGCTCTGCAGAAAATTTCGGATGCACCACTCACCGACTGCCCGGAATGCAAGGAGCCGGAGCTGAAGCGACAGCTCTCGGCTCCGCGCTTCCGGCTGAAAGGCCAGGGCTGGTACGAAACCGACTTTAAAACCGACAACAAGCGGAATCTCGCGGACGGCGCCGGCGACAAGGCCGAAACGCCCGCGAAGACCGACACGACAGACAAAAAAGACAAGAAGGACAAGAAGGCGGGCGACGGAAAGGCAAAAGCCGCAGAGGCCTGATCGTCTGGCGGGCGGGGGTCCAAGCCTTGCCCTGACCCCGGACAGCCCGTACCATCCCGCCTCTTTTTGACCACCTTCAAGACCGGCGAAGACCCATGCGAACTCACTATTGCGGACAAGTTAATGAAACGCTGATCGGCAGCGACGTCGAGGTATGCGGCTGGGTGCACCGGCGGCGCGACCACGGCGGCGTGATTTTCATTGACCTGCGTGACCGTGAGGGCCTGCTGCAGATCGTCTTCGACCCCGATCGCCCCGAGATCTTCGCGGAAGCGGAGCGCATCCGCGGCGAATATGTCCTGAAAATCAAGGGCCTGGTGCGCGAGCGGCCGGAAGGCACGATCAACCCGAACATGCCGACGGGCAAGGTCGAGGTGCTCGTCAACGAGCTCGACGTCCTGAATCGCTCCGAGACGCCGCCGTTCCACCATGACGAGCAGGTCAACGAGGAACTGCGGCTGCAGTACCGCTACCTCGACCTCCGGCGTGAGGACATGCAGCAAAACCTGCGCCTGCGTCACAAGGTCACGATGGCAATGCGGAAGTTCTTGGATGCAAACGGCTTCGTCGACGTTGAAACGCCGATGCTGACGCGCGCGACGCCGGAAGGCGCCCGCGACTATATCGTGCCGAGCCGCACGCACCCCGGTAAGTTTTTCGCGCTGCCGCAGTCGCCGCAGATCTTCAAGCAGCTCCTGATGATGTCCGGCCTGGACCGCTACTACCAGATCGTGCGCTGCTTCCGTGACGAGGACCTGCGCGCCGACCGCCAGCCTGAATTCACCCAGCTCGATATCGAGATGAGCTTTGTCGACGAAGACGATGTGACCGGCGCGATGGAAGGGCTGATTCACGGTCTCTTCAAAGACGTCTTGGATATCGAGCTGCCGACTCCGTTCCCGCGCATGCCGTACGCCGAAGCGATGCAGCGTTACGGTTCCGACAAGCCCGATTTGAGAATCGATCTCGAGCTCGTCGAAGTCGCGGACCTGATGTCCGACGTCGAATTCAAGGTCTTCGCAGGCCCGGCCGCCGATCCCGAAGGACGTGTCGCGGCGCTGCGCGTGCCCGGCGGTAACGAGCTGTCGCGCAAGGAGATTGACGACTACACCGCATTCGTCGGGCGCTACGGCGCGCGCGGACTCGCCTATATCAAGGTGAACGACGCTGCCGGCGGTCGTGACGGTCTGCAGTCGCCGATCCTCAAGTTCCTGCCCGACGCCGCCGTCGAGGGCATCCTCGAACGGACCGGTGCCGAGAGCGGCGATCTGATTTTCTTTGGAGCCGACAAGGCACACGTCGTCAACGACGCGCTGGGCGCACTCCGCGTTCGCGTGGGTCAGGACCGCGGCCTCGTTGCCGACGGCTGGGCGCCGCTGTGGGTCGTCGACTTCCCGATGTTCGAACGTGACAAGACGACGAAGCGCTGGACGGCGCTGCACCACCCGTTCACTGCACCGTCGGTCAACGATGCCGAGGCCCTGCGCAAGGACCCCGGTGGCGCGCTCTCCCGCGCTTACGACATGGTCCTGAACGGCTCCGAAATCGGCGGCGGTTCCATCCGTATCCACAACCAGGACGTCCAGGCGGCCGTTTTCGACCTGCTGGACATCTCGCGCGACGAGGCCGAAGAGAAATTCGGCTTCCTCCTGAAAGCACTGCAGTACGGCGCGCCTCCGCACGGCGGGATCGCATTCGGCCTCGACCGCATCGTCATGCTGATGGCTGGCGCGGACAGCATCCGCGATGTCATCGCCTTCCCGAAGACGCAGTCGGCGCACGATCCTTTGACGGATGCGCCCGGCGAGGTGTCGGCACAACAGCTGAAAGAGACAGGGATCCGGGTCCGCGCACCCCGATCTGTGTAAAATCGCCCGATCGTGCCTGTAGTGGAGGTCTCGTCGTGACTCGCATTTCGCGTGTCATTTGTATCCACGGGTTTTGGTCACACGGCGCCGGCATGGTGCTGATCAAGCGCTACCTGGAAAAAGAATACGGTCTCGACGTCGAGCTGTATTCCTACCCGTCCGTGACAGAATCGCTCGACCGCAATGCCGAGCGCCTCGAACGGCATATCCTGGACAACGACCTTATGGATTCACACATCGTCGCCCACAGCCTGGGCGGCGTCGTGTCGCTGCGCATGCTCGCGCGCGGGAACGTCGAGCTGGGCGGGCGACTC
>CAWUHY010000193.1:0-5537 GCA_963922215.1 uncultured Gammaproteobacteria bacterium
CTGACGGGCCAGGCCCAGGCCGGCGACGGCTCTGACGGCAATGAGGGCAAAGGTCTCGGCCGGCGGTCGGGCGCCGCGGCCGTCGGCTGCAGATTCAACACCTGGCCCGGGTAGATCAGTGAGCCGTCACCGAGCCGGTTCCAGCGTGCGACGTCGTCCGGATCCTTGCCGTAGCGCCAGGCAATCGAGAACAGTGTCTCGCCCTTGCGCACGATGTGCACCGTCGCGTCGTCCCGAATCGGCCGACCGCAGGCCGCAATCAGCAGGCAAGCTGCAAGCAGCAGGACGGCAGTGGGACGAGAAATTTCACGCATCAATGCCAGTACATCAGATAAAGAACCAGACCGGCAACGAGCGCGACCGCGAGCCAGCCCAGCCATTCGATATAGCGTGTCACCTGGCCCTCCAGTCGATCGCCGCCGAGCACGATCAGCCCGGCAACCAGGAAGAAACGCGCGCCGCGGCCGACCAGCGAGGCGAAAAAGAAACCGACAGGGTTCAGGACCACGACCCCGGCGGCAATCGTGAAGACCTTGTAAGGAATCGGCGAAAAGCCGGCGATGAACACCGCGAGCAGCCCGTAGTCGTCGAACCAGCGTCGGCTGGTCATGTAGGCATCCCAGTAGTTCGACGTGCGGAGCCAGGGCTCGATCGCCTCGAACATGAGGTAACCGATCAGGTAACCGCCGAGGCCGCCAAGCACCGAGAACACGGTCGCGACCAGCGCATAGCGCCAGGCTCGGCTCCGGTCCGCGAAGCACATCGGGGCGAGCATCACGTCGACGGGAATCGGGAAGAATGAAGATTCCGCGAAGCTCATCGCAGCGAGATAGCGCTCTGCATGGCGGTGGCGCGACCAGCCGAGGACGCGTTCGTACAGTGGACGAAACAGGTTCATGAAACAGATTTCACTTTATAAGTAGGCTTTAAGCAACTGTTTTCTATGGCCTTCCATGCACCAGTGGCACAAAGCTCGCAGGGCCTAAGGACACCTGTTCGAAACGCCCCTCCAGGCGCACAACAAGCATCAGGTCCTGCGCACGCGGCGGGCCGACCGGGATGATGAGGCGCCCGCCTGGCGCGAGCTGGGCCAGAAGTTTTTCCGGCAGGGTCGACGCCGCTGCGGCGACGATGATGCCGTCGTAGGGCCCGTATTTTCGCCAGCCCTCCCAGCCGTCACCCGGTCGGAATTGCACATTATAGATGCCGAGATCGCGCAGCCGCTGCCGCGTTTTCCGCAGCAGCTCCGGGATTCGTTCGACCGAATAGATCTGCTTGACGAGCGGTGACAACACGGCGGTCTGGTAGCCGCAGCCCGTGCCGATCTCCAGGACCTTTTCGCCGGTGAAGTCGTCCAGCAGCGCTTCGGTCATGCGCGCGACGATATAGGGCTGGCTGATGGTCTGCCCGTGTCCGATCGGGAGTGCGGTGTCTTCGTAGGCGCGGCTCGCGAGCGCCTCGTCGACAAAGAGATGGCGGGGGACATTGCGAATCTGCTGCAGGACGGCCTCGGAGCGGATGCCGTTGTCTTTCAGGCGCTGCACGAGGCGGTCGCGCGTGCGCGCCGACGTCATTCCGATTCCCTGGTTGCGACGTTCCACGCTGCTCACTTACACCAGCCAGTCTTCGAGAGATTCGAGCGCGTCGTGACGGGTCAGGTCGACTTTCAGCGGCGTGACGGCGGCGTAAAGATTCTGGATGGCGTGGAAGTCTGTGCCCTCCCCGGCATCCGCACCCTTACCGGCCGGGCCAACCCAGTAGATCGTCCGGCCGTGCGGATCACGCTGCTCGATGACCTGCTCGGACTTGTGGCGAAAACCGAGCCGGGCAGCACGCACACCTTTGAGTTCCTCTTCGGGCACATCGGGCACGTTGACGTTCAGGATCAGTTCGCGCGGCAGCGGACTACCCTTGAGCTTCTGGACCATGCCGACGACGACCGCGGCCGCCGTGTCGAAGTGCTTGCAGCGCTCGCCGGCAAGCGACACCGCGATGCTCGGAAGCCCGAGGAAGCGCCCCTCCGTCGCGGCCGCAACAGTCCCGGAGTAAATCACGTCGTCGCCGAGGTTCGCACCGTGATTGATTCCGGAGACGACAAGGTCCGGTTCCTCGTCGAGAAAACCGGTTAGCGCAAGATGCACGCAGTCTGACGGCGTGCCGTCGACGCTGTAGCGCTTCTCACCGACCTTCGAAACGCGCAGCGGCGAATGCACGGTCAGCGAGTTGCTCGCCGCCGACCGGTTTCGATCCGGTGCCACAACGGTCACGTCCGCGATGCGCGCGAGGGCGTCGGCGAGAACATTGATACCGGTGGCGAGATAGCCGTCGTCGTTGCTTACGAGGATTTTCATGAATTGGGGCGGTTTGCGCTGTCAGGCGCGCTCACTATACTGAATGTTCCCGCAACACCATAGCTTTGGAACGGACACCATGAGCGAAGACGATCTCGACCTGTTTTTAAAGGCGGTCGATGGTGTGAAACCTTTAAAGACCGAGGTCCGCGTGCCGTCAGAAACGCGGAAGCCGAAACCGGTCGCACGCTTCTCCCGCGCCGACGAACGCGAGGCCCTTCGCGAGAGCCTGCTGGACGACATCGACGACATCGAGGCGAACAACGTCGACTCGATGCGTTACCAGCACCCGAGCGTCGGCAAGCGCACGATGCGCAAACTCTCACGCGGGCGCTTCGCCGTGCAGGCCGAGATCGATCTGCACGGCATGACCGTCGCGGAGGCGAAGCCGCGTCTTCTGGATTTCATGCAGCAGTGTGCACAAACGAACAAGCTCTGTGTCCGCGTCGTCCACGGCAAAGGTAAAGGCTCAGGTGAGCGCGGGCCGGTGTTGAAACACGCGGTGAACCGCTGGCTCAGAAGCTGGAAGTTCGTCATCGCATTTTGTTCAACACGACAGGTGCACGGCGGTACGGGTGCGCTTTACGTCCTGCTCGACGGCCAGCGCGTTTAACCAAGCCTTATTCAGGCTCAGCCACGCGAACAGTCGCTATCTCATCAAGCACGCTGGTCGCGAACGAGCCGCGCGTCAGCGTGAACCGCAACAAGAGCTTGTTGGCGTCGGTTTCCATGTCCGCGTCCCGAAGCAACATGCGCGTTGCCCGCTGTGACACCTTCACACCGGCGCGTTCGAGACCCTCGACGAGATCGTGCTCACCTGCGACAGCCTCGCGCTCGAGCGCCGCAACATCATTCGTCGACTGTGGCGCGCCCTGCCCCCAGAGCGACGCCGTGGGGTGGATGTCCTTCGCCGCGCAGCGTTGTTCGAGTTCCGCATCGAGCGCATCGACTGCGAAGAAACTGTTCGAGCCGTCGAGGTTCGCCCGTTCGCCGGGCAACAGCCGATTCCAGCTCCCGTCGAGAACGCGCCGGGCAAGAATGAGGTTAAAAAGATACGAACGCGCCGCTGAGAGCGCGAGGCTTCGTTTATCCCGTCGGAGCCGCTTCCCGCCAAACAGGCTGCGCGCCATGTCGAGGTTGCCGTGCCCGAAGCGCTGTACACCGAAATAATTGGGCAGGCCCCACTCAGCAATTGTGGCGAACCGCTCGTTAACCGCGGAAACTGAAATTGTTCCCGCCACCCTGATCGCGATCTCAAACGAATTCGCACGATGGCTGCCTATGCGCAGCTTTCGACTGTGATTTTCCACGGCAAGAATGCGCGTACCGTCGATCCGGACCGATTCCCAGTCCACAGCCGCGCCGGACGGCACGCTGAACCACTGCACCGTGACCGCGCGCCGGTCTTTCAGCCCGGAATAGCCGACATCGCGATTCTCGACACCGGCCGTTCGCGCAAGCTGCCGCGAAAGCCACAGCGTATTCGTGTCGCGTTTTTCGATCTTCAGAAGGTGGTGGGCATCGCCGCCGTCGGGTAAAAATCCCAGGTCCTCGACGACGCGGAAGTCTTCAGGACGTTCGCGGATGACGCCGTCGAACAGCGGCGCGCCGTGCGCGCGAGGAATCACTCGTCGCCGACGTCCGCGGCAGATACGACCTGGAAGTAGGTCTCGTTCGGGCCGATCATGCCGAGATCGGTGCGCGCGCGCTCCTCCGCGGCTTCACGCCCGCGCTTCAGATTAATGACCTCGGCATCGAGTGCTGCGTTGCGGGAGCGGAGTTCATCATTCAGCGCGCGCTGTTCAGCGACGGCGTCACGCAGGTTGCGGGTCTTGCGAAAACCGTCGTCCGACAGCCACAGCTCAACCTGCAGCAACAGCGCCAGCATGATGAGCCCGATGGTCAGCCATCTCGCCACGATTTCCCCCTTGCTTCCCTTAAGCGCAGTCTAATCGATCGAGACCGACAGCGCCCCACGCCCTGCGTATGTTGCTTCGTCGCCGAGCAGCTCCTCGATGCGCAGAAGCTGGTTGTACTTCGCGATGCGATCCGAGCGCGACAGCGAGCCGGTCTTGATCTGCGTCGCGACGGTACCAACCGCAATGTCCGCGATCGTGCTGTCCGAGGTTTCGCCGGAACGGTGCGAAACGACCGCGCTGAACCCAGCCTCGACAGCCATAGTAATTGCCTGAAGAGTTTCCGTTAAGGTACCGATTTGATTGGGTTTTATCAATATCGAATTCCCGATCTTCTCATCGATACCGCGTTTCAGGATTTTCGTGTTCGTGACGAACAGGTCGTCGCCGACCAGCTGAACCTTGTCGCCAATCGCGTCGGTCAACAGTTTCCAGCCGTCCCAATCGCTCTCATCCATGCCGTCTTCGATCGAGACGATCGGATACTGGCTGGCGAGGCTCGCAAGATAGTCCGCAAATCCGGCCGCATCGAAATCGCGATTCTCCGACGCGAGGCTGTATTTGCCGTCGGCATAGAACTCAGAGCTCGCGACATCGAGGCCGAGCATCACGTCGACCCCGGCCTTGTATCCGGCTTTTTCGATCGCCTCCATGATCGTATCGAGCGCGGCCTGGTTGGACGGCAGGTCCGGCGCGAAACCGCCCTCGTCGCCGACGGCAGTGTTCATTCCCTTCGCGAGCAGGACCGACTTCAACGCGTGGAAGATCTCCGCGCCGCAGCGTAGCGCCTCTTTAAAGCTCTCACTGCCGACCGGAAGGATCATGAATTCCTGGATGTCGACGGAGTTGTCGGCATGCGCGCCACCGTTGATGATGTTCATCATCGGCAAAGGCATGTCCGTCCGGCTGCCGAGGTGTCGGAACAGCGGCGTCCTTTTCGACTGCGCGTCGGCGTGTGCCGTGGCAAGTGAGATGGCGAGCAGCGCGTTGGCGCCGAGGCGACCCTTGTTCTCCGTGCCGTCCAGCTCAATCATGCGCTCGTCCAGCGCTTGCTGGCTGTCAAACTGTACGCCGCAGATCGCGTCCGCGAGCTCTCCGTTGACGTTTGCGACCGCCTTCGAGACGCCCTTGCCGAGATAACGTGACTTGTCGCCGTCGCGGAGCTCGACCGCTTCGCGCGTCCCCGTCGAGGCGCCGGACGGCACTGCTGCCCGCGCCGTCGTGCCATCGGCGAGTGTGACATCGGCCTCAACCGTCGGGTTGCCACGTG
>CAWUHY010000194.1:0-5536 GCA_963922215.1 uncultured Gammaproteobacteria bacterium
CGTCGTTGTCACCAGCGACAATCCGCGTCGCGAGTCGCCCGAGGCGATCATCGACGAGATTGTCACCGGCTTCGCTGACGCGAGCAGTGTGGCGACCATCGTCGATCGGCAACACGCGATCGCACACGCGATTCGCGAAGCGTCCGACGATGATCTCGTTCTGATCGCCGGCAAGGGACACGAGACGGAGCAACACATCGGCGCTAAGCGCATCCCGTTTTCCGACGTCGCCGTCGCGACATCCATCCTCAAAGGCGAGGGCGTCGCATGATCGCCTCCCTCAAAACCGCAGCCGACTGGATGAAGGGCTCGCTGGAAGGTCCGGACGGGCAGTTCGGCGGTGTCAGTATCGACAGCCGCTCGATCGCAGACGGCGATCTCTTCTTCGCAATTGCCGGGCCAAATTTCGACGGCCACGACTATGTCGCATCGGCCGCCGAAAAGGGTGCCGCCGGCGCCGTTGTTGCGCGTGACGACATCAGTGCACCGAGCACGATCCGCGTCGACGATCCCAGGGAAGCGCTCGGTCTGCTCGCGAGAGAATGGCGACGTCGTCGTGACGCGCTGACCGTGGGTCTGACCGGTAGCAACGGCAAGACGACGCTCAAGGAGCTGATCGCATCGATTCTCGGTCGATCGGGTTCGACGCTCGCGACCGAAGGCAATCTCAATAACGATCTTGGCGTGCCGCTGATGCTCATGCGGCTGCGCTCCGAACACGACTATGCCGTCATCGAGATGGGCGCAAATCACGAGGGCGAGATCGCCTACCTCACGTCGCTGGTCGAACCGGACATCGTCGTCCTGAACAACGCCGGGCCGTCGCACCTCGAAGGCTTCGGTTCGATGGACGGTGTGGCGCGCGGCAAGGGCGAGATTCTTCGCGGCACGCCGCGGCCGCGGACGGCAATCCTCAACGCCGACGACGTCTACTACGAATTCTGGCGCCAGAGCACAAGCGACATCGACGTCGTGACCTTCGGCATCGAAGCACCCGCCGACGTCAGAGCTGACGACATCAGCGTGAACGAGGACGCAACGGAATTCACGCTCGTCATCGGAAATGTACAGCGCCCCGTTCGCCTCGCGCTGCACGGTCTGCACAACGTCAAGAATGCCTGCGCAGCCGCGGCGGTCACGCACGCAATGAAAATCGATCTCAACGACATCGTTGCCGGCCTCGAATCAGCAACAGCCGTCGGCGGTCGCCTGCAGGCACTGCCCGGCGTCAATGGATCGACCGTCTTCAACGACAGCTACAACGCGAATCCCGCATCGGTGATCGCCGCCGCGCAGTACCTCGTCACCGGCCGCGGTCGCAGTGTCATGGTCCTCGGCGACATGTACGAACTCGGTCCGGATGCCGATGAGGTGCATGCAAAACTCGGCCGCGAACTCGCCGGCATCGGTGTCGACGCCCTCTACGCGGTCGGCGAACAGAGCCGGCAGACCGTCAAGGGCTTTGGCAGCTCGGGCAGGTGGTTCGAAGACCAGGCAACACTCATCGATGCCCTGCTGGCAGATCTCGATGAGACGTCCCGCGTCATCGTCAAGGGCTCACGCTCAACACGCATGGAGCGTGTCGTCGAGGGCATCACGGACCGCGCCGAGGTGACTGCCTGATGCTCCTCTATCTGACCCAGTACCTGTCGCAGTTCGAGTCGGCGTTCAACGTTTTCAACTACCTGACGATGCGCGCGATTCTCGGCGCGTTGACCGCGCTCGTGATCTGTTTCGTTGTCGGACCGAAGATGATTCGCAAGCTGTCGACGAAGCAGCTCGGCCAGCCGATCCGCCAGGACGGTCCGATCACGCATCTGCCGAAGGCGGGCACGCCGACGATGGGTGGCGCGATGATTCTGACATCAATCGCGGCGAGTACGCTTCTGTGGGCAGACCTCGATAACCACTTCGTCTGGATCGTGCTGTTCGTAACCCTGTCGTTCGGCGCGATCGGCTACGTTGACGACTACAAGAAACTGATCTTGCAGGACCCCGCGGGAATTTCCGCGAAACAAAAACTCTTCTGGCAGTCTGCAGCGGCAACGATCGCTGCGATCGCTTTGTACGTTACAGCGACCGATGAATCATCCACCTCGCTGTTGATACCGTATTTCAAGGACCTTGCGATTCCCCTCGGGATGTTTCAGGTCGTTGTAACGTACTTCTTTATTGTTGGTTTCAGCAATGCTGTAAACCTGACCGACGGGCTCGACGGACTGGCCATCATGCCGACCGTGCTGGTGGGCGGCGCACTGGGCATCTTCGCCTACGTGACCGGCAACGTGAACTTCGCGGAATACCTCGACATCCCGTATGTCGCGGGTACCGGCGAGATCCTCGTTTTTTGTGCCGCGATGGCCGGTGCGGGACTCGGGTTCCTCTGGTTCAACACCTACCCGGCGCAGGTCTTCATGGGCGACATCGGTGCGCTCGCGCTCGGCGCGGCGCTCGGCGTCGTCGCGGTCTGTGTCCGCCAGGAAATCGTACTCGCAATCATGGGCGGCATCTTCGTGATGGAAACGCTCTCCGTCATGATTCAGGTCGCGTCGTACAAGCTGACCGGCAAGCGCGTGTTCCGCATGGCGCCGATTCATCACCACTTTGAACTGAAGGGCTGGGCGGAGCCGAAGGTCATCGTTCGTTTCTGGATCATCACCGTGATCCTCGTCCTTATTGGCCTCGCGAGTCTGAAGATCCGATGAAGGCGTCGAAGACACAGGCAAAACAGAATCGTGACCTGGTCCTCGGACTCGGGGCGACGGGACTGTCCGCGGCTCGCTTTCTGAAGCGTGCAGGCCGCGATGCGCAGTTCATGGATACCCGCGATGAACCGCCCGGTCTCGACGAACTGCGGTCGGTCTGGCCGGGCGCTGATATCGCGCTGGGCGACGTCGCGTTTCCGGACGGCGTCGATCGTGTCATCGCGTCGCCGGGGATCAACGACCGCGACCCGATTATCCGGGCGGCAGTCGATGCCGGCGTGCCCGTTGTTTCCGACATCGAGCTTTTTATCGAAGCCGCGAGTGCGCCGGTCTGCGCCATTACCGGCTCGAACGGCAAAAGCACGGTCACAACTCTTGTGTCCCTGATGTGTGAAGCGCACGGCCACAAGACGCTTGCCGGCGGCAACCTCGGCCAGCCGGCTCTCGATCTGCTCGCCGAAGGCAAGCCGGACTGGTACGTGCTCGAGCTGTCCAGCTTTCAGTTGCAGCGCACAGCGAGGCTGCCGATCGAGGTCGCCGTCCTGCTCAACATTTCACCGGACCACCTCGACTGGCACGCAAGCTTTGACGAGTACTGCGAGGCGAAGTATCGAATCTTCCGTGAAGCGAAAGCGGGCGTGTTCAACCGCGAGGACGAGCGCGCCGCAGAGATCGCGGGCGAGCTCGATCGCTCCGTCGGCGTTTCACTCGATACGCCGGCAGACGATGACTATGGCCTCCGCGAAGAAGACGGGCAGGTCTTCCTGAGCCGCGGAACGACTTTGCTGTTCGACACACAACAGTTGGCGATGGTTGGCCGCCACAACCAGTTCAACGCGCTCGCAGCTCTGGCCGCGGGAGAGCTGATGGGGCTTTCCGATAACGCGATGCTGGAAGTGCTGTGCGAGTTCCCCGGCCTGCCGCACAGGATGCAGCGCGTTGTGCGGATCGATGACGTCGATTTCATCAACGATTCGAAGGCGACCAATGTCGCAGCCGCCGTTGCGTCTATCGAATCCGTTCCCGGTCAGCTCGTGCTGATCGCCGGCGGTGAAGGCAAGGGCGGTGACTTCAGAAAGCTTGCGGCGGCGCTAGCGTCGCGACTGCGTGCGGCAGTCCTGATCGGCACGGACGCAAAGAAGATTGCCGAAGAACTTGGCGCCGATGCGACCGTGGTCTTTGCGAAGGACATGGACGACGCGGTGCAACAGGCAGCGCGTCACGCCGAACGTGGCGACACCGTGCTGCTCGCGCCGGCGTGTGCAAGCTTCGACCAGTTCAAGAGTTACACGCATCGTGGTGACGCATTCGCGGAAGCGGCGAGGAGGCTCGCAGCATGAGCGTGCACTCCCTGACAATGCCGTTCCCGGCGCGCCTGAAGACGCCTGTGAAATTCGACGCGACGTTTCTTCTCATCGTTGCGACGCTGTTTCTTGGCGGTTTCATCGTTCTCGCGTCAGCGTCGACGGCGATCTCCGAAAGCACGGGCGGCACGCCGTTTCACTATCTGATTCGGCAGCTTGTCGCAGCGGTCATCGGACTTGCAGCCGCCGGTGTATGCCTGTTCGTGCCGATGGAATGGTGGCGGCGGCTCGGCCCGGTACTGCTGCTCGTCGGTCTCGCGCTGCTGCTGATCGTGCTCATCCCGCAGTTCGGGCACGAGGTCAACGGCAGCCGTCGCTGGATCGATCTCGGCTTTATGAAGCTGCAGGCTTCCGAGCCCGCGCGCCTGTGCTTCACCATTTACGTCGCCGGCTACCTCGTCCGGCGCAGCCGCGACGTGCAGGAAAACCTGACCGGCTTCTTGAAGCCGATTCTGATCATGTCCTTCGCCGCTGCCGCGCTGCTCGCGGAGCCGGACTTTGGCGCCGCACTCGTCCTGCTGACAACGGTCATGACGATGCTGTTTGTCGGCGGTGCCCGCGTGCGTGACTTCGTAATGATGATCATTCTCGGTGGCATCGCGTTTGCCGCGCTGGCGCTGTCGTCCGAGTACCGGTTGCGGCGCCTGACAGGCTTCATGGATCCCTGGGCCGACCCGTTCAATTCCGGTTTCCAGCTCACGCAGTCGCTGATCGCAATTGGGCGCGGCGAGTGGTTCGGCGTCGGACTCGGTAACAGCGTGCAGAAACTTTTCTACCTGCCCGAGGCGCACACGGACTTCGTTTTCGCCGTCTTTGCTGAGGAGTTCGGACTTGTCGGTTCGGCGCTGGTCATCCTGCTATTCGGCGCGCTCGTCTGGCGCATCGCAGTACTCGCAAAACGCGCAGTGGCAGCCGAGCGGTTCTTCGAGGCCTATGTCGCCGTCGGCATCGGCACGTGGTTGGGCATCCAGGCGTTCATCAACCTGGGCGTCAACATGGGAATGCTGCCGACGAAAGGGCTGACGCTGCCGCTGATCAGCTACGGTCGATCCAGCCTCATCATGACGCTGGTGACGATCGGCATCCTGATGCGCATTCATCACGAACTTTCGGTTGACGCGAAACCGGTCAACAAGCGGAAGCGGAGGAAGAAACGATGACCTCCCGTCCGATACTGATCATGGCTGGCGGCACCGGTGGACACGTTTACCCGGCGCTTGCCGTTGCGAAAGCGCTGATCGCCGAGTCGCGTGCCGTTGTCTGGCTGGGCACGCGGCAGGGTATCGAGGCACGCGTGGTTCCGGGAGCGGGAATCGACATCGAGTGGATCTCCGTCAAGGGCATCCGCCGCAAGGGGCTTCTGAGCATCCTTCTTGCACCGGTACAGATCGCACGAGCCGTCTGGCAGTCGCGGGGTGTCATCCGCCGCCGCCGGCCGAGCGCCGTGCTGGGCATGGGCGGCTTCGC
>CAWUHY010000195.1:0-5519 GCA_963922215.1 uncultured Gammaproteobacteria bacterium
GGTCTGCGTGTCCACGAGTGAGTTGATCGACTTGCCCGCGTACTTGTAGCCGATTTGCCAGTGAGCTCGCTTACCGGTCTGCGTGTCCCACGCGTAGCGCGCGCGGAGGCTGGTCTGGAATTCCGGCGTCAACGGGAGTTCCGTTCCGGCGTCAGCAACGACGATATCGAATGCGGGATCAACCGCGACGAGTTCGGTGTCGTTGTAGGAGGCTGCCGCATAAAACGTCATGTTCGAGCTAAAGGCCCAGATAAGGTCTGCTTCAATACCCTTGATCTCGGCATCGCCGCCGTTGTCGACGATTGTCAGAATCGAAATATTCTGCGAGTCGAACTGCGACACCTGGATGTTCTCCCAGTCGATGCTGTAGATCGATCCGTTGAACTGGACGTCGCCGTTGGCGAGTGTCGTTTTCCAACCCAGCTCAAGATTTTCAAGAGTGTCCGATTCAAAGACGTACGGCAGGCAGTAGCCCGGGAAGCCCGATCCGTTCGAGTCGATTGCAACATCGGAGCCGCAGTTTGTACCGTCGTCCCGCGTGTTGTTCGCATTCGCATCATACTGTCCGCCTTCTCGAGCAGCGGCGCGGTTGAAGCCCGGCGGACGATAGCCTTCGGACCAGGTCACGTAGTAGAGCGAATTTGCATTCGGTGTCCACGAAGCCGTGAATTTCAGAATCGTGTCGTCGACTTTGATCGGTTCGAGTTCCGCGAAGTTGGTTTCGTATTCGCGCCCGCCGGTGATATTCGGTCGAATGTCGTTGCTCGGATCTGCGTCATCCACGAACAGCGGGCGGTTGCCGTAACGCCAGGCGCCATAACCCTTGTAGCTGTACTCAAGGTCGTAATAGCGCGCGCCTACCGCGACATTGAACTTGTCGCTAATGTCCCAGCTCAGTTCACCGAACACGGCGATCTGCTCTTCCTGTCGCTTGTTGTCGTTACGGAACTGCGTCGCTTCCGTAACCAGCCCGCGTGCATTCGCGGCCGAGTCGTCGAAGCTTGAGTTCAGTCGGATATCGATCGGTGCGAACCCTGCCTCCGCCGGGGCGACATAATTGAAGTCGCCGACGTGCAGGATCTCGAAGTCCTCGTAGAACAAGCCGGCTGTAAAATTCACCGGGCTGTCGAAGTTGCTGGCTACGCGCACCTCGTGCGTCCAGCGCGTCATGTCGTTATCGATGCGCGAGGCGTTCGCGGGTGATCCGCATTCGACGACTCCCGGATCGCCACCGATCGTCGGATCGAAGGTGTATTCGGTTGTCGCTCCGGAAATTCCGGTGTAGAAGCTACCGACCAGGTATTCACACTGGTAACCGGAAATGAATGCGCCGATGTTGGTGTAGCCGGTGTAGTCAATGTTCGCGACGACATCGCGATCGAGGAAGGCGCCTGTGTAGACAAAGTCGAGTCCCGCCAGTCTTCCGTCCAGCGTCCACGCAGTCTGCGCAAATTCGTCGTCGAGCGAGTCTTCGGTGAAGCGCGTCACTTCCAGATCGCCGACGTCCGGATCGTAGTCGAATACGCCTTCAGTCTTCAGTGACTGGCGTGCGTGTTGTACGAGAGCCGTCCAGTTGTCGTTAATCGCATACTTCAGACCGAGTCGGATGCCGCTGTATGTCGCGTCATTGAAATCGTCCTCGACCAGACGTGCATTGTTCGCGGTGGTTTTCTCAACGGGTACAGTAAGTCCGCCCGCTCCGACGACGGTGCCGTCAGCAAAGACAGTACCCGGGTCGTAGGTGATCGTGTCGCCAGGGAAAGTCGGGTTCAGCGCCGGATCAGCCGTGAAGTTGCCTTCGACGTTGTCGATGTAGCCGCCCTGCTGATCGTTGTAGAGCGCCGCACGTGCAGCAAGCTTGCCGTCGATGATCGGGACGTTCAGCATCAACTCGGTCGAGTTGCTGTCTTCGCCGCCGGCGGTCGTTGACCAGCTACCGTTGAAGCTCGCTTCGAATACATCAAGCTTCGGTTTGTTCGTGATCAGCCGGACTGTGCCCGCCATCGAACTCGCACCATACAGAGTTCCCTGCGGCCCGGGCAGCACCTCGATGCGCTCCATGTCCGTGACGTAAACGTCAAGGTTACGTCCACCCGCCGTGACCGGCTGCTCGTCGACGTAAAGGGCGACGTTCGGCGCAGAGCCCTGCGACTCCGCAACCGTGATGTTGATCGCGTCAACGGCCGCGCCACGAATGTAAATCTCACTCTGCCCCGGCCCGCGACCGCCCGCGTTGACGTTCGGCAGGTATTGGACGTAGTCCTCAAAGCTCTGGATGTTCTGGTCTTCAAGCTGTTGTGCCCCCATTGCCTGCACGGCAAGCGGGATGTCCTGCATGCTCTCACTGCGTTTCGTTGCAGTGACGACAACCTCTTCGATTGCCTGTGCATGTGCGATTCCTGTAGTCAAAGTTGCGCCGAGCGCACAGGCGACTGCCTGTCCGACTTTGTTTTTTTCAAACACGAGAACTCCTGAGCGATTTTCGGGCGGGGGACCGGAGAAACTGTGGTCCACCTGTTCGTCAGTTGGCCACACGGCCGGGCGCGCATCCGCGGCGAAGTCCGGGAATTTGCTGGCGCACCACCGCGCAATGATAGCGGAATGCCAACGGAATATCTCGGTCGCCCCGAGTTGAGGTCGTTTCGTTACGTTTAGAAATACATTCGCGAGCGCGAAGACCGGTCTTTGACGGACGACTATTTATTTTTCTGTTCAGACGACACTGATACGTTTTCGGACTCGTCAGCGTACTGAATTTCTTCGTCATAGATCTGCGAGGCCGTGTGTGCGGTCGCCAGCGCATCCTGATACGCCATCTGCATGTCCGGCTGAGCAAGCCGGCGCGCTGCGAGGCGACGAACGACGTAAACAATGAAAGCGAGATGGACAAGCGCCGTGAAGGCAAACAGGCCGGTGCCACCGACGACGGTCATCACCGCCGACGCAGCGAACGGACCGACAATCGCGCCGACGCCGTAGCACAGCAGGAGGCCGCTGGAGACCATCACGTAATCGTCCGCATCAGCAAAGTCGTTCGCGTGCGCGACCGCGACGGCATACAGCGGAAACGCGAATGCGCCCCACAGCGCACCGAGCAGGTTGATCGTGACGAAATCGAGTCGGGAGCCGGCGAGCAGAATGACGAGTCCCACGGCCCCGCAGGCAATCGCCGCAATGAATAACATCGTGCGCCGACCGATCCGGTCCGCGATGAGACCAATGGGCCACTGTGCGAATGCTCCGCCGAGGACTGCCGATGTCATGAACCAGGCGGCGAGCGACAGGTTGGGCGAGACGCTCTCCGTGTATAGCGGCGCCAGCGACCAGAACGCTCCGTTCGCAAGGCCGGTCGCGAGACAGCCCAGCGTGCCCGCCGGTGAAATTTCCCACAGCCGTTTCAGGTTCAAGCCTGTCGATGCGGGAATGTCCGGCGACGGCGACGTCGACAGGACAACCGGAATCGAGGCGAGAGAGACAATGACAGATGCGAGCGCGAAGAGGCTCAAGGTGGCGGGGTCCGCAATCAGCGTCAGCATCTGTCCCGCGGCGAGAACGCTGAGCGTGATCATGACGTACACGGAAAAGACGACGCCGCGCGTTTCATTCGTCGATCGCTCGTTCAGCCAGCTTTCGATCACGATGTAGAGAATGGCGAAGCACAGTCCCGTCGTGCCGCGCAGAAGGCACCAGAGCCAGGGGTTGATGACCAGACCGTGAAGTAAGGGAACCGCGGAAGCGAGAGCGGTCATTGCCGCGAAGACGCGCACGTGCCCGACGCGTTCGACGAGTACGCCTCCGCGCAGGCAGCCGAGCGTAAATCCGAAGAAATAGGACGCGCCCATGAGGCCGATCAACAGCGTCGAGAAGGACTCGAGCGACGCGCGTACCGGGAGCAGCGTGCCCTGCAGTCCCTGGCCGGTCAGAAGGATCGAAACGCCAATCAAAAGCGCCGCGACCGGGCGAATAGCAGATGTCATGGTTATGGAGCCCTAAAATTTTCCGGACGTTAACACGACTATTCCGGCCAAGCTCAAGCTTTGCCTAATTGCTGCCGATACGCGTGAGAGACAAAGGTGCAACAGCCGATGAACGACGTAAGCTTACAGAAGGCACTCGAAATCAACCTTGATCCGGGTTTGTACGGCGCGTTTGCCGAAATCGGGGCAGGGCAGGAGGTTGTGCGCTGGTTCTTCCAGGCCGGCGGCGCTGCGGGCACGATCGCCAAGAGCATTTCTGCCTACGACATGCAGGTGAGCGATGCGATTTACGGAGACTGTGATCGCTACGTCAGCCGGCAGCGGCTGGATGCCATGCTCGCGAACGAGCAGGCACTGAACCGCGAACGGCTGGCGGACAAGCGCGGAGAAAACACTGCGTTTTTCACATTCGCCGACACAGTGTCTGCCCGCAATTACCACGGGACAAACGAATGTCATGCGTGGCTCGGCGTGCGTTTCCAGCACGAACCCGGCAGCGACGACAGCACCATCGTCATTCACATTCGAATGCTTGACGGCAGCAATGCGGAACAGCAGGAAGCGGTCGGAATCGTTGGTGTGAACCTGGTGCATGGCGCACTTAAACGCAGCCAGTCACCGGATACTCTGATTGCCGGTCTCATTGACGGATTGTCGAGATCGCGAATCGAAGTCGACATGATTGACGTGGACGGACCCGCATTCGACGGTGTCGACAATCGAATCCTGACGTTGAGACTCGTGGAGCAAGGCCTCACGGGCGCGGCCATGTTTGCGGCCGACGGCACAGTCCTGCAGCCGTCGGAAGCGCTGCGGAAGCGTCCGCTCCTGGTGCAGCGAGGGAGGTTTCGTCCGATCACGCATGTGAACATGGATATGCTGGAATCCTCGCTCCGCAGCTTCGAGCGATCCGAGAATCTCGAACCTGGTGAGATCCTGCCGATCATGGAAATCTCGCTGCACAGCCTGAAGGAGGAAACCGAGGTTTGCCTCGAAGATTTCATGAGCCGCGCTGAAGTCGTTGCTACAACCGGCAGCGTCGTCATGATTTCGGACTACCAGCACTATTTTCGACTGGCAGAATTTCTGTCCCGTTACACCAATCGTCCGATCGGAGTCGTGATGGGGTTGATGGCGCTACAGGGACTATTCGACGAACGCTATTACGATGATCTCGACGGTGGCATTCTCGAAAGCTTCGGTCGCCTGTTCAAAGAGCAGCTGAAGCTACTCGTTTACCCGATTAAGAATCCGGAGACCGGCAAGCTCGATAACGTCGATTCGCTCGAACTCGGTCAGGGACTGGCGCACCTGCTCGCGTTTCTCGAGGAACGCGGTTCGATCATCCCGCTGCACGAGGTATCGGTTGAGCACCTCGACATCTATTCACACGATGTATTGCGCATGATTGAAACCGGAGACGCGCAATGGGTCGACGACGTGCCCGAAGCGGTCGCAGAGAAAATCCAGGCGTCGGGATTGTTCGGCTTCGGGACCTGAGCGGTCCCTACCAGGTCTCGAGATCAACGAGGCCGTGCGCGA
>CAWUHY010000196.1:0-5440 GCA_963922215.1 uncultured Gammaproteobacteria bacterium
TCCAGTCGAAACGACTCGACGGTCAGAAACGGCTCCCAGCTCGCGAACGAATTGCTCGACAACAGGAGAACGCTTGTCGCGAGAGACTGGTCTAGCTGCCCGCGCAGCGTCCGGGCAAGTCGGTGATAGCGGGCGGGCCTGACCTGTTCGGTCTTCCAGGGATCCGGAAATTCAATGTCGGTCATTGCGCGAGCTTTTCTTCCAGCGCTTGACGGATTTGCCCGATGCTCGTCAGATTGGAGAAATCCGCGACGTCGAACTCCACGCCGAACTGCATCTCGACTGCGGTGATGAAATTCAGATGGCCCGCAGAATCCCACCCATCGATCGTCTCAGGTCCGTCCGCGTCCGCAAGGCTCGAAATCTCATCGCCGAAAAGCGACTGTGCGATTTCAAGCAACTCTTCATCGATTGACGCGTCCAAGACATCGACCTCCACTTTGTCGACTGGTTTGCCGTATGATGGCGAGAACGCGATGGTAAGGCATTTAGTAGTGTCATTACAGGCAGTCTGTCTCACGGCATGAGCGCGCCGGAGACGTCACTTCAGTCCGACCCGCAACAATTCCGATCCTCCCAGGCGGAGGCCGATTCGAGGCCAACAGTCTTCGGCCGTGACCGAAGCCTGTTCGGGCTCTTCAAGCCTTCAGCGGCACCGACGACGCGACACGTGGCGGTGATCTGCAATGCGATCGGCTTTGAATCGATCCGTTTACATAAGTCGATACGCGCACTCGCAACAGCACTTTCGGACGCCGGCTGCGCGTCGCTGCGATTCGACTATTCCTCGACGGGTGATTCCGGCGGCGAGCATGCGACATCTGCGGACGATTGGCTGGAAGACATCGAAGACGCTGTCGACGAAGCGCGCCGGCTCGCCGCTTGCGATCAGGTTTTCCTGATCGGTTTTCGCCTCGGCGGCCTGCTCGCGAGAATCGCAGCAGACAGGCTCTCTCTCGCCGGGCTGGTTCTCGTTCAGCCGCACGTCTCGGGCCGTGAGGCCGTCCGTGAAATGCAAATCATGCAAGCGAGCGCGTCAAAGGGTTCGGCAGACCTGCAATCCGACGACGGGGTTGACGCGGGCGGCTTCTGGTACTCGCAGGACGTCGTGGCATCGCTCAACAGCCTCGACCTCATGCGCTCCGTCCCGGAGTCTCGCGTGCCGACGCTGTTGCTGGAATCCGACTCTCGCGCGAAGGCAGGACTTGCGAAGCGTGTACTTGCCAAGCATCTGACCAAGCTTCGCTCCGACATCTTCGACGGCTACCTTGCGATGCAGCTGCCACCCCGACGGTCGATTGTTTCCCATGACCTGATCGGGCGTATCAGCGACTGGCTAGCGGCTACGTCAACGACCCAGGATCCGGCGGGTAGCGAAACACAAAAACCGGCCGTAACGAGCAAGCTTGAACTCATGACCGGCGTGGACGGCATCGTCGAGCGCCCGGCCTTCTTTGGGCCGTCAGCAGACCTGTTCGGAATTCTTACGCTGCCCGACGATCCCGCCGAGCGCTCCGGTCTGGGAGTTATTCTCGTGTGCGGCGGTGCAGTACATCGCGTAAGCGCAAATCGCATGTACGTTCCTCTTGCCCGGCAACTGGCCCGGTCCGGACACTGTGTACTGCGCTTTGACCTGTCAGGAATCGGGGACAGCAGGTCGACAAACAATGCGCCTCAGGATCACGCATACAGCCCGTATTTCGACCGTGATCTTGTGGCAGCGCGCGATCTCCTTGCCTCCAAAACCGGCATCACGATGTCGAGCTACGTCGGACTTTGTTCCGGAGCCTATGTCGCGATGCAGGCCGCGTTGCGTGATGAATCAGCCGTCGCTCTCGTCTCTATTAATCAGCTTGTCTATTTTCTTGCCCAAGACAAACTCGCCGCAGCAAGCCGGGGGTTCCCCCAGAAAACCAGGATGCTCGACTACCCGGCAGCCGGAAAGGCGCCAAACCGCATCGGGCGCAAGCTCGCTTTGAAGCTCCATCGATTCGCACCGGGCGCAGCTTCCTGGATGTCAGGAGTGATTCTCGGCGGCCACCTCCCCGCACTGCTCGAACGCCTGGAGGAAAAGCTCGAGACTGTGGCTTTTGGCGTATCCGACGATGATGCAGCGAGCGAGTTGCTGGAACTCTTTGCGCGGAGAAAAATCGCGACATCGGACAGTCTGACTGTTGCACGTTTCGAAGCCGCGGATCACATCTTCACGGCTAAGGCGGATCAGGAGGCACTCGTCGACTGGGTTGTCCGCTTGCACGCGCCGTACGCGCAAAGCGGCAGGCACCCTGTTGAACAGGCGGCGAGGTCAGGACCGTCCGAGGACGCGTCGCAAGCCTGACATTCCGCGTTTGCCGATCTCTCGCAGGCGAATCGACACCGGCTTCTCTGCGGGAGTCATATCATCCGCGGTATAGCCAAGCTCAAAAAGCAGCGATCCAGCGACCCAGTAGATCTCCTCGAGGTCACGCTGACTCAGGGTGTCGGACCAGCCGCCTGACTTGCCCTTGCGGAAGAATCCTTCTGGTTCCGCACGACCTTCAGTACCGGACGCCTTTGACTGCCCCGGATTTTTCAGAACGTTCCGTTTGTAGTCACCGGACTTCAGTTTCTTGAATGAGAATCGCTCGTTCGTCTCTTCAAGCCACGACGTATCGACGTCAATTTCCAGAAAATCGAAAACGCGTTTCAATTCCGCCGCGCCGTCACTCAGCAGGTCTTCGTAGCGAATTTCGACGACGCTTGCGCCCTGCTCGGCATTCTGACGGCAGGTACTGACAGCACGCTGCCATTCGCGTGCACAGGATTCCGCATTCGACGGTGCCCAACCTTTGCCCCAGCCCGCATGCGCGGCGAGCATCGATGCCGTGACGTCTCTCCCATCCCGGACGAGATGAATAAGGCGAGCATTCGGAAAGCACTTCAGCAGGAGCTCATTGTCGTAGCGATTGTTAGTCAGCTTGTCGAGAATGTGGCGGCTGCCTTCCTTGTCGGCGAGCGCCTTTCCGTAGACGAACTCTGCGAAATCCTCGAACCGGTCGATCAGCTCATCGTGCGTGATGTAGGACGAGATACCGTGCTTTCTGACTTTCTCCGTTTCAGGGTAGTCGAGTTCTTTACAAAACGTCGTGTAAAACGGTCCGAGATAACGCAAAAACAACTGGCTTTCCTGGCCGGTCGCAATCAAGGGGTGTGATCCCAGCATGAGTTGAAGCCAGGTCGTACCGCTGCGTGCAGCACCAACGATGAATATTGGATTCAAGAGAGTCTCGGAATAACGTCGATAGAGCGCGGATTGTAGTGAGAAGCGACGACGAAAAAAACGGCAGCGCTCACAGTCCGCGTTGCGACACGCGTCGCCGGTTTTGTCCGGTCGGATGCGATCTCTAACGCCTGTCAGGAAATGACCGGAAGGAGCGTACCGGCGGCGGTTTCACGTCCGCCGCCGGTACCAGATCAGAGTCGCCCTATACCGTCAGTCTTCCTGCGCGGGATCGAAGACCTGCAGATAGCTCGCCATGCCTTTCGCCGAGTGCTCGAGCAGGTGGCAGTGGAAAAGCCAACCGCCGGACGTCTCTTCACCAGGCTCTCGTCCGTGAGCAGCGATCTGCCCTTCTCGCCCGGTGTCATCGACATGCAGCGCCAGTCGCGTGACCGATCGGCTGCGGCCTCTCGCACCCGGTCTCGGTGGAAGCTGGATCGTGTCCTTGTTTTCCAGGTACGGCGCGGGACCGGTCCTGTTGTTTTCCGGGTTATCCATATCGATGTACTGCGTTTCGATAAGCTGGAAAACGAAGCCGTGCAAGTGGAAATTGTGGATACCACCGGTCATGTTGTTCACCTCAATAACGCGGTAGTCGCCGACGTTGGCCGACGGTGCATCATCCGGTGTGATCTGGTCGAACGGCAACGGCATTCCATTCTTCATTTGCGCGAAGAAACGAATATTGCCGTCCGCATCGGGGTTTGTATGACCGAACATCACCGGCAACCTCGGTGCGTTGGTCGCGTCAATTGGCTCGATGTCCGACAGGTTAGCCGGCGGAATGTACTCGCTTTCCGCGTGCTTGTGGCCCTTCGTTTTCAGGCGCAGCATCGTTTCTGGCGGCAAGTGGCCATCATTGTGCAGGTGCCCGAGAACGACATTGCCGGCATCATCATAGGAACTGGTATGGCGACCGCGGGCAATATCGTGCCACTCGAGTTCGAGGCGCCTTTCGTTCGGCGTAAAGACGATGTCGGCTCGTTCGCCGGGCGTCAGCAGGATGCCTTTCGATGGATCAGGATCAGAAATCATTTTCATTTCCATACCGTGATGGCCGTGCATCATCACGGGCACCTACTCAATCGGCAGCACTTCGATCGGATTCTCAAGAAGCCCGGCATCGCCGCCAATCCGCCAGAGCCGGTGGCCGGGAATCGAAACACGCATGAACCGGGTGTTTGAAGCATTGAGAAGGCGTAACCTGTGCGGCTCACCCGCTTCCAGTTTGCCCGAGGCGAAGGCGCGGCCGTTGACGAGCAGCACATTTCCTTCTCGTCCGTTCGCCTGCGTTACCGCGTTTTCGAGGGGATCACTCGGGAACGGCTCCGCAACCTGGCCGTTCTCATCGAGCAGGACGTCGTCCAGAATCAACAGGCTTTCCCGCTCCGGAAGACCGAGTTCCGCGTTCGTTTCCGGGTCGTGAACGACGAGACCGCCATACAGTCCTTTCTCAACCTGTTCGTTGGAGCGGACGTGTGGGTGGTACCAGAAGGTGCTGGCCCGAAGCAGATCGAATTCGTAGCGAAAATAGCCGCCCGGCGCGACAGGATTCTGCGCGATGTGGCTTCCATCCATGTTCGCCGGCAACTCAAGCCCGTGCCAGTGGATCGTGGAAGGCTCGGGCAGGAAGTTGAAAAAGTGGACAATCAGCGTATCGCCAACATTCGCATTGATTGTCGGGCCGGGAATGCCGCCGTTGTAGGTCCAGACACGGGTCTTCCCCATTCCCTTGCCGAATCGAATATTGCGCTCGTAGGCAACAATGTAAACCTCGACGATATCCGGATCCGGATTAACGTCGTAAGCCGCTTCCGGCTGAATTCCACCGTTCCATTGCCCATGCTCGGCATGTGCCGGAGCAAAGGCCAGCGTGCTCAGGACGAGCGCGGCGATCACGAATACGTTTCGCATGAAGTTCCCCAGGCTGATAGCGCGAATGCGCGTGTTGATTCTTTTCTAAATGTATCTATTTTCTATAGAACTATAGATTAAGCTCCGTCGCGTGAATTGCCTTCTTGACATAATCTGGAAATTCGTTCGGGGAGTGGAATTTTCTGGCTGAGGAATTGGAAACCAGGCGCTGTCCGGCGTCTGTCTCGGCGGCAAAGACCCGCGGGGGCGGGTTCTGTCCGTATGGCTTGTCGTGAAGGGGATGGATTCGGATCGCCTTTGGGCGAT
>CAWUHY010000197.1:0-5428 GCA_963922215.1 uncultured Gammaproteobacteria bacterium
GGCGACTCATCAAGCCGGCTCGACATCCTTTTATGGTCGTTGAAAATGCGCTTCTGGGTTTCGAGCGTGACCGACGATCCGATCCGGCCGGACGTGCGCATCTTTCTTCGGTATCACTCGACTGATGGTCATCTCCAGCTCGAGAACTCCGTTGGAATTCAGAAAGGCATGTTCGGCATCGTGAACGCGTATGCCAGTCGCCAGTACCGCGGCAGCAATAACGTCATCATCGCGCATGAACTGCTGCACACGCTCGGCGCCACGGACAAGTACGACCCGGGCTCCGGGCAGCCGCTGCCGCCGGACGGACTCGCGGAACCGGACAAGGTGCCGCTCTATCCACAGGCCCGCGCTGAAATCATGGGCGGCAGAATCGCGCAGAGCGAATTTGACGCGATGATTCCGAAAAGCCTGCGCTACGTCGTGATCGGCCCGAAGACTGCCGAGGAAATCCGGCTGACCCGTTAGTAGTGCCGCCCGTGCCGCTGCGTTAGGCTTCGCGCATGCCCTTCTCGCTCACAGCCCGCGATGTGTCCGTCGACGTACCCGGCCGCCGCCTAGTGGATAAACTCGATCTTGCGCTCACGCCTGGCATGTTCGTCGCCGTGCTCGGCCGCAATGGGACAGGCAAGTCGCTGACGATGCTGACGCTCGCAGGACTCCGCGAACCCAGCGAAGGTGAGGTTCGTTTGGACGGTCGCGCCGTATCCGACTGGTCGACGCTCGAACGTGCGAAAAAACTCGCGCTGATGCCGCAGATTCTGGACGATCGCTTCCCGCAGACCGTACGCGAGACCGTGCTGATCGGCCGCTACCCGCATATTGCTCGCTACGGTTGGGAGTCGAGCGAGGACGAAGCTGTCGCAAGACACGCCCTCGACAGCGTGGGCTTAGGCGATTTTGCAGAGCGGGACATTCTCGGGCTCTCCGGCGGCGAGCGACGCCGCCTCGCAATCGCCCAGGTTCTCGCCCAGCAACCGAACGCGTACCTGATCGACGAACCCACGAACCACCTCGACCCGCAGCACCAGTTCGAAACGATGGCCATCTTCCGGCAACTCGCCGACGCCGGACACACGGTCGTCGCGAGCCTGCACGACGTGAACATGGCAAGCCGCTTCGCGGATCACTGCCTGCTGCTCGACGGCGAAGGCGGCTGGACGTTCGGCCCGACCGACGAGTGCCTGACTCCGGAACGACTAACGGCGCTCTACGGAATCAGCATGCAAGAAATTGTCGATGGGGACGCGCGGTGGTTTGCGGCTCGGCCACCTGAAGGAACTAGCCAACCTGGGCGGCTTTAGGCAACAAACAAGGACAGGATTTGGCCAGCAAATGTCGCGAAGAGCAGAATCCCCGCAATCAGGAGCAGCCACCAGCGCAGGAACGCGTATTCGGGGTCTCGCCACCCGAATACAGCCTTGAACGAAAGCCACGTCAGCCCCGCTGTCAGGAACAGAAAGAAAAACCAGTATGCGTACCAGCCGAGCAGCGTGACTTCCAGCGAAATATCGACACCACGCCAAGTGCAACCAAAATACTTGAGCGAACCATCCTGGCAGCCGTCGGCGAGGCCCAAAGCGAGAATCAAGAGGCCCGAGAGAAGGACCCATACGGCGCCCAGAACGAACGTTACGACGCCGCAGTATTTTGTGATTCTGTCTGGAGTCGCCAAGGGAAATTAGGATTCAGACGGATTCGCGCACGAAAACATATAAACAGACACTCCATTCAAGCAATCAGTCAGCCTTCTGTACGTTTCTTAATTGAGTCGTGATGTTCCACAAGAGCACGAGCAGAGCGCCAGCCCCAAGTGAAATCGCTGCGGCCAAGATCATCCCTATTCTTGTGGTTGAAGACGTGTCCGGTGCGTACGGCTCGCCGACGGTCTCAATGAGCATCGACTCAACATCTCCGCGGGAAGGATAAGGCATACAGGAACGTCGTAGAGTGTCGGACCAGGCGTGGCTATTTGAATACGAATTTCGAACTGCAAAGATCAGTCGGCGCTTTCCGTGTCTCACTTTGTCGGGATAGTCGTGCTCCAGCCAGATTCTCTGCAGATCTGGGCCTTTCCATAGCGAGCTAACCGAATATTCCACTTGGTCTCTACGCGTGATGGGGCCTTTCATAGCATGGCCCACGAATACGAATTCACTATTCGCGTACAAGGATTCGAGTACGTAATACGGATCGAGATCTGGCTCGCAAGAATCTCGGGCAGTCGCCTCGGTTGCGAGAAATCCAATGACGAGCAGACTAGCCATAATCTTGCGCATGGTTGTGTCCTGTGCTCCGCCGCCTCTGTCGACCGAATCGGGAGCGATTGGGGAAAACATGGGAATTAGTTCATTCCAAGAGCAACCCAGTAGACATATTCAACAACATATGAGCTGCTCGCTTGAGCAATGGTGTTCGCGTAGTGCCCGAACGTGGAGTTGCTCCTTAGTTCGATAAAGCGACTACCCCACATTCCCCTTCAACAGTTCAAGATACTGCGCATGCAGCCCTGGCGTCGCCGCGAGCACAGAGCGCGTCGCTAGCGTCGGAGCGTGACCGTTCAGGTCCGTCCATGTCCCGCCCGCTTCCTCGACAATAACCGACAGTGCGGCGATATCGAGGATGTTGACATCGGACTCGATCACGGCCTCAATCTTGCCCGCAGCGAGCAGATGGTAGTGGTAAAAATCGCCGTAGCCGCGGATCCGGTCGGCACGCGCGACGATCTCAGCGAGGGCCGCCCACCCGTCGGAGGTCGCGAGCGACTTCAGGTTGCCGGTGGAGACAGCGGCGCGGTCCGCGTCCGTGATGGTGCTGACGGACAGCCGCTCGCCGTTTAGCCAGGCGCCGTGGCCGCGTTCTGCCCATGCGAGTTCGTCCATCATCGTGCCGCTGGACACGCCGATCACGATCTCGCCGCGCACCATCAGCGCGATCTGCGTCGAGAAAAAAGGATAGCCGCGCACAAAGCCCTTTGTGCCGTCGATCGGATCGACGAGCCAGAGATAGTCCGACTCCTTGTCGGAGCGGCCCGTCTCCTCACCGTAAAAGCCATGATCCGGAAATGCGTCGAGAATGATCTCGCGAATGCGTTTTTCACAGGCGACATCAGCCTGCGTGACAGGCGTCATGTCTTCCTTGATCGTGACGTCGAGGTCGCCCTGGTAGTAGGAACGACTAAGGGCCGCTGCGGCGCGGGCCGCCTCAAGCGCGACGCGCAGTTCTGGGGATTGATCGGTGCTCATGGATTTTGCGTTTGCGCGTCCGAACGAGAGTTGGCGCTATCATGCTGGCGTCGCTTCTCAAGCTCAAGCGCCTTTGCTTGACTTGGGTTTCGCTCGTTCCTACAGTGGCCGCGACTTTGGGTGTGTTCGAGCAGGCATGTTCGAACCAACGGGAAGCCGGTGACAAGAATCCGGCACTGCCCCCGCAACGGTGATCGAGTCAATCTCTGACCCCACTTCGATGTGGAGCCACTGCGAGCAATGCACAGCTCGTGGGAAGGCGTCAGAGACGGAGCAATCCACTCGTCAGTCCGGAGACCGGCCCGTCGTCGAAACGAGCAGCGCGGCGGGCGTCTGGTCGGGCCTACCGTCTGACAGTCCCTGTGCATCACTTAACAACACGCGTGCGGGTGGCACGCAGAGGGGACTCCATGAAAGTTTATCCAAGCATCGCACTGCTGTGCCTCGCAGCGAGCGCGGCCCAGGCATCCGAACCCGGCGCGGGCGACACGATTGTCGTGACCGCGACGCGCACCGAGGTCGCACTCTCCGACACAACGGTGCCCGTCACCGTCATCGACAGGGAAGCCATCGAACTCTCCGGCGCGAGTGACCTCGCGGAACTGCTGCGTTTCCAGGCCGGCATCGACATCGGCCGTAACGGCGGGCCCGGGCAGGCAACGTCCGTGTTTCTTCGCGGCACCGAGAGCAACCACGTTCTGATCCTGATCGACGGCGTGCGCATGAACCCCGGCACGATTGGCGGCGGTGCCGTGCAGCACATCTCGCCCGAATTCATCGAGCGCGTCGAGATCGTCAAAGGCGCCCGCTCCGCGCTCTACGGCACCGAAGCGATCGGTGGTGTCATTAACATCATTACGCGACGGGTCAGCGATACGCGTCTCGAAGCGGGTCTTGGTGGCGGCAGCTTCAACACGCGATCCGGCTTTCTCTCAGGTGGCTGGCGCAATGACACCAGCGAGCTGGGCTTAAACCTTGACGCGAGCGACACGGACGGATTTTCACCGAGCGCTGCCAGCGACATTGAGCGCGGCTACGACAACATCACACTGGCGCTGCATGCGAGCCACCGTTTCAACGACGACAACGAAGTCGGCATCCGCCACTGGTCGGCCGATGGCAACGTCGAATACCTGGACTTCTTCCTGACGCCGGTGGATCAGGATTTCCGCAATTCGACGACAGCAGTCGAGTGGCAGCGGCAGTTTGGCGAGACGCTCGCGTCCCGCCTGGTCGTGTCGTGGATGCAGGACAACATTGAGCAAAACCAGTCGCCGGACTTCGTGCAGTCTGATCGCCTGAGTTTTGACTGGCAGCTCGACAAGACGCTAGCCGATCACGTGCTGACCGTTGGTATCTTCGCCATGGACGAAACGGCGGAATCGCTCTCCTTCGGATCCGGCTTTGAAGAAGACACCGACACCCGGGCGCTCTTCGTTCAGGACCAGTGGGCCAGCGGGCGCCATCGCACCTTCGCCGCCGTGCGGTTGTCCGACCACGAGACCTTCGGTACCGAGACGACGTGGAATCTTGAATACAGCTACGACATTTCAGACGACTGGCGGCTGACTGCCGGCGCCGGTCGCGCATTCCGTGCGCCGGATGCCACCGACCGCTTTGGTTTTGGTGGATCGCCGGACCTCGCGCCGGAAGTCTCGACACAGCAGCAGCTTGGCTTGCGCTACAGCCCGGCCGAGCGCCACACGTTCACCGCGGAAGCCTATGCAAACCAGATCGATGATCTTATCGAGTTCGATTTCGCGACCTTCACGCTGCAGAACATTGCCGAAGCGGATATCACCGGCGTCGAACTCGGCTACGCCTACGCGGGCGACAGCTTTACGGTCGAGACGAGCGTCGTCAGCCAGACGGCAGAAGACAAGGCCACCGACGCTCGCCTGCTGCGACGTGCCAACGAGTCGCTAACGCTGTCCTACACGCAGAACATTGGTCCGCACCGGCTCGGCCTGATGCTGCTTGCCAGCGGCGACCGCGAAGACTTCGGCCCGACGCCGCTGCCCGGCTACGTGCTTGCCAACCTGACCGGACAGTTTCGCGCGGGCGACAACTGGCGCATCAATGCCCGCGTCGAAAACCTCACCGACAAACGCTACGAGACCGCAGCAGGATTTGTTTCGCAGGAACGGATCGCCTATGTTGAGCTTCGGTATCTCTGGAAAGAG
>CAWUHY010000198.1:0-5426 GCA_963922215.1 uncultured Gammaproteobacteria bacterium
CTGTCATTCGATGCGAGTTTCTACGCTGTGCGCTACCTCGATGCGGACGAGTTCGACCAACATGGTGTCGCTGCGTCTGCAAACTACGGCTGGCGGCGCGGCGAGTGGGAGTTAAGCGTCGGACCGGAGGTTGGCGCGGGCTGGCTCGGCGGCGACGCGTTTGACCGTCGCGTCGGCTTGCGTGCCAGTGCGCGGCGTGCGCTCGACGACGGCGGGATCTTGCGGCTTGTCTACGCATTCGACGATACGAGTGAGGGCGACGAGCTGTTTCAGGGTATCGAAGGCTCTCGCCATTTGCTGGATGCGCGATACAGTCGTCGCTTGTCGAGCGGTGATCGTCTTACGCTCCGCTTTCGTTACGAGAACAACGACCGGCAGGACGGCAGCGTGTCGCCGACACGCACTGGTTTCTCGGTCGATTACCGCCGGTCGATCGATGCCAAATGGACGCTGGAGGGCGGCCTCAGCATTCGGCGCAGTCGATTTGACGGTGCGCAGGTGCCACGCGATGAAGACCTGGTGTCAGTCAAAGCGTCTCTGCTGCGTCGACTCGGTCGTGACTGGAGCCTGCTGCTTGATTATCGCTTTTCGAACAATGACTCCAATGATCCGGCCTTCAGCTACGACCGCAATGCTATCGCGCTCGGGATGATGCGCAGTTTCTGACCGTCTCAGCGTCAAGGCCCATGCCGAAACTTCCACTAACGGCTCACGTTCTTCGGACGTCGCGATTCGACCACGGTACATCTACGTATTGTTGCTTGAATCAGTCAAGCACATAGTGATCGCATCCCATTATTGAAGTGTTCGCGATCTCTGGCACTGCCAGTCAATTCAGTTGCGTTGCAAGCCAGCCAGATCTGTGTGGCGCAACTGTGTACGACCGAATGGACTGTCAGCAGATGGAACACTTTTGGAGAGAGGAGTGCCGCGACCCGCTGTCAATAAGGTCACAAGAGGCGTTGTGAGTTCTCGCACCGCATTCAGCCAGGTCAAGCTCCTTGCCTTTAAGCGTGGTTCAAAGCAGTGGCCTAGTGCGCATGGTTGCGCGGCAACTGAACCAAGTGACGACTGTGCTTCAATCGGAATCTATTCGAGTTTCGAACAAGGGCCCACCAACGAGGTTGGTGCAGAAAAGAAGATCGACTCGTGAGCGAAGCCTCCATAGGTGAGCAGTCTCGCCAGAGTCCAACCCTTTCCGCGCAAGGGCTCACGAAGATCTACCAGACCGGCGGAGTGCAAGTGAGGGCGCTGGACCGTGTCGACCTCGACCTGTTTCCCGGCGAGATGGTGGTGCTCCTCGGTCAATCAGGCAGCGGAAAGTCGACGTTGCTGAACATTCTCGGTGGTCTCGACGCGCCGACGGACGGACGCGTATTTTTCAACGAACTCGAAATCACTGCGTCGGATGACAAGGGCCTGACGCATTATCGACGAGACTACGTTGGCTTTGTCTTTCAATTCTACAACCTGATTTCGAGTCTGACGGCGCTGGAAAACGTCGCCCTGGTTACCGAGATTGCCAGTGACCCTCTGGATCCTCTTGAGGCGCTTCGGGTCGTTGGCCTTGAGGATCGCGCCAATCATTTTCCAGCTCAGCTTTCGGGAGGCGAACAGCAGCGTGTCGCGATCGCGCGCGCAATCGCCAAACGGCCGGCGATTCTGCTCTGTGATGAGCCGACTGGCGCGCTTGATAGCAAGACTGGGATTGTCGTTCTGGAAGCGATCGAAGCCGTGAATCGGGAACTGGGTACGACGACCGCGATTATCACTCACAACGCGATTACGGCTGGCATTGCCGACCGAGTGATTTATCTGGCCGATGGCAAAATCAGCCAGATCAAGCGCAACCAGGTTCGACTGCATCCACGAGAGCTCAAGTGGTAGCGCCTCTGGACAAGAAGCTGTACCGAGACCTCTGGCGACTGAAGGGCCAGGTCGTGTCGATCGCCTTCGTGATCTCATCGGGTGTTGCTCTACTCGTGATGTCGATGTCGACCTACGAAGCGCTCGGCGTTACTTCGGATGCATATTACGAGCGTTACCGTTACGGACATGTCTTTGCCAGCGTGAAACGAGCTCCACGGACACTGGATCAACGCATCCGTTCTCTACCAGGTGTTCAATCCAGCGAGCTGCGTATATCGATGCAAGCCATCCTGGATGTTGACGACTTCGCAGAACCCCTGACGGGGCGCCTTGTCTCGATCCCGGAGGGTCGTCAGCCGGACCTGAACCGTTTGTACGTGATCGAGGGACGGTTGATCGAGCCAGGCCGAACCGACGAGGTGCTCGTGAATCGCTCATTCGCAGAAGCTCACGATCTTCAGCCGGGCGACACCATACGAGCGACGATCAATGGCAAAAAACGCAGGCTCCAGATTGTCGGTACGGCGACATCACCGGAGTTTATCTACGTCATCAGCCCATTCGCGATCATGCCGGACAAAAAACGTTACGGCGTCATCTGGATGGGCGAAAAGGCAATGGAAGCAGCCTTCGACTACGACGGCGCTTTCAACGAGGTATCGCTGTCTGTCCTTCGCGGAGTCGATACTCGGCAAGTGGTCTTTGCGCTGGACGAGCTACTGGCGGGTTACGGTGGAACAGGAGCTGTCGATCGCGAAGATCACCTGTCGAACTGGTTTATACAGAATGAGCTGAAACAACAAAAAGCGTCGGCTCGAATCCTGCCAGCAATCTTTCTCGTGGTTGCCGCTTTCCTGACCAACACGGTGTTGTCCCGCCTTATCATCACAGAGCGCAATGAGATCGGGTTGATGAAGGCCTTCGGGTACAGCAACCGTGAGGTAGGGTGGCACTATGCGAAGTTCGTCATCTCGATAGCTGTCCTTGGCGTTCTGATCGGCTGGCTGCTGGGCGCGCTGCTCGGTCGCATCAGTACTTACAGCTACACCTCCAACCTCAACCTGCCGATGCTGATCTATCGTCCAAGTCCGGCTGCTTTTATTACAGGGGCGCTGGTGAGTATTGCTGTTGCGCTTCTCGCCACAGCCAGAGCTGTCCGCAGTGCCGCGGCTCTTCCACCTATCGAGGCCATGAATCCGCCGGCTCCCCCAGTGTTTACGTCCGGTAACTCCATCGTTCGCCGGCTGTCCGGCGTGCTCGACGAACCTTCGCGAATCATCCTTCGCCAAATCGTGCGCTGGCCCGCGCGCGCGTTGGTCACCAGCATCGGATTTGCTGGCGCGGTGGCGATGATGGTGATGTCCTTATATTTCCCGGACGCGATTGATGAGATGGGACGCGTCCACTTCGATGAAGCGCAGCGCGCTGATCTGTCGATCGGTTTCAATGAGCCGCAACCATCCACCGCGGTACATTCTGTACTGGATCTGCCCGGCGTTCTTGGGGCGGAAACTCTGCGGTTCGTCTCCGTCGACCTCGCCTCGGAACACCGTGTCCACCGCGGATCTATTCAGGGCCTGCCGGCAGACCCGCAGCTGAACCGAATCTACGATGTGAGGCGCGGTGTGCGCCCCGTGCCTGACAGTGGCCTGACCATCAACGCCCGGTTGGCAGAAAAACTGGGCGTCGGAATTGGCGATCTGCTCGAGGTCAGGGTTCTGGAAGGTCGACGGCCGGTCCTCGAGCTACCGGTCGCCGATGTATTTCAGTCCTACATCGGCATGTTCGCCTACATGAATATCGACACGATGAATCGACTCTTGCTTGAACGTCCGATGACTCAGTACGTCAGTGCCAACATTGACAAAAACTTCGAACCAGAATTGTTGCGAACGCTGAAGGACGTGCCGGCAATTGCCGCTGTGGCAGTGAAATCGGTCGCGCTGGAGAATTACCACCGAACGATCGGCGAGACCATGATGATTTTCGTCGGGTTCTTCGCGACGTTTTCGTTCGCCCTCGGTTTTGGCGTGACCTACAACGCTCAGCGAATTGGACTGTCCGAACGCGGTCGAGAGCTGTCGACACTTCGAGTCCTCGGGTTTTCGCGTGGGGAGGCGGCCTACATCCTGATCGGCGAGACGGCGCTGCTCGCCTGTCTGGCTTTGCCGCTGGGTTGCATTCTGGGAGCCACGATAACCGCGTTGTTCATGGGTACCAGCGGTTTCCAGACGGAATTGATGCGCGTACCTCTCACAATACACCCATCAACTTACGGCGCGGCTGCGGGTTCATTGCTACTTGCGTGTGCCGCGTCGTGCATCGCGACCCAGCGTTGGGTCAATCATCTTGATTTGATCGCCGTTTTGAAAACTCGGGAGTAGTGCTGTGCAGGCGACTAAAAGACGCATTCTGTTGTGGGGGGCGATCGCCGCGATCGTCATGCTCGGTCTTCTGTCCGCGATGTGGCCCAGGCCTCTTCTGGTCGATATCGGTGTCGTGAAATCCGGACCGATGATGATCACAGTTGATGACGAAGGAGAGACCAGAATCGACGATGTATTCGTCGTCTCCGCGCCAACGAGCGGGCAATTGAAACGAATCGAGTTTGAGTCAGGCGATTTCGTCGAAGCGAATATCTCGATTATCGCCGAGATCGAACCGTCGGAATCGATTCCTTTAGATCCTCGTACTGCCGCTGAGGCAGAAGCACAGCTCAAAACCGCCGAATCAGCCGAAGAGCTCGCGCGTTCCGGTCTCGAGAAAGCCAGGGCAGAATTGAGTTTCGCAGAGTCCGAATTGAACCGCTCGAGAGAGCTGGCAAGCAACGGAACGGTCTCGCAGCGCAGTCTTGAAGCCGCTGAGCGGACATTCGAAACCAGCAAAGCGGCGCTGGGCGTGGCCCAGGCGGAACTTCAGATGCGCGTGTTTGAGCTGGAGCAGGCTCGGGCACACTTGATGTCACCATCGGAGATGGCTGAATATCGCGAGGGCTGCGAATGCATCAGCGTGATCGCACCCGTCAGCGGTCGCGTCCTTCAGGTCCATCGGGAGTCTGCGGGGCCGGTAATGGCCGGCGATCAATTAGTGGAAATCGGAAGTCTCGACAGACTTGAAGTCGTCGTAGATCTCCTGTCAATCGACGCTGTGAAAATTCAGCCTGGCCTGCCAGCCCTGATCGAGAACTGGGGTGGTGAAAAGCCACTGCGCGCTCTAACACGGCGCGTCGAACCATTTGGCTTTACGAAGGTATCGGCGCTCGGCATTGAAGAGCAGCGCGTAAACGTCGTGCTCGACATAACCAGTCCCGCCGACGAGTGGAAAGCCCTCGGTCACGGCTACCAGGTCGACGTGCGGATTATTCTCTGGGAGACCGACGCCACGACGAAAGTCCCTTTGACCGCGCTGTTCCGAAGCGCAGACGGTTGGGCGCTGTTTGTCGATTCCGATGGACGCGCCGAAAAACGCAGCGTCGAAATAGGACGCTCGAACAGTCGGGAGGCTGAAATCCTGTCGGGCTTGCAGCCAGGCGAGAAAATAATCATCTACCCGGGGGA
>CAWUHY010000199.1:0-5412 GCA_963922215.1 uncultured Gammaproteobacteria bacterium
GGCAGACGCGCGGTGCCGCGTTTGCGAGAGTCCGCTCGCACCGGCCGATCGGCAGCGCCTTGAGCGCGACGACAAACGAGCCGTTATGCGCATCAGGAAGGCGCAGACCGTGGATGTGCTCACGGCACCGCCGTCGCTGAAAGCGCTTCGTTGCCTGACCGAAGACCTGAGTCTTACCGGCGTGCGACTCGTCAGCGATGCCGTCCTCGCGGCCGGACAGATCGTCCGATTGCGTTGCAGACAGTTCGATGCAGTTGCGCGGGTCGTCAACCAGCGCAGCCGGCGGCAGGGGCTCTCGGTCCAGTACGTCGCGGGGCTCGCGTTCCTAACTATCCACCTCGTCCAGCCGCGCGGAGGTTTCGTCTCCGACCGGGCGTGACCACTGATTCCGACCGCACGCAAACAAACACAGTTCCACTAGTACTTGCGCTACACTTGCGCCTCGATTCGAGGAGGCTATTGATGCGCGTCGATGCGATCACCATAGGCAAGAACCCGCCCGATGATGTCAACGTCATCATCGAGGTCCCCGTAGGCGGACACCCGATCAAGTACGAGCTGGATAAGGAGGCAGGTACGCTGGTTGTCGATCGCTTCCTCTACACTCCGATGTCCTATCCCGGCAATTACGGATTCGTACCGCACACGCTGTCAGACGACGGCGATCCGATCGACGTTTTAGTCTGCAACACCCGCGCGCTGGTGCCGGGCTGTGTAATCAATGTCCGACCGATCGGCGTTCTGGTTATGGAGGACAACGCGGGACAGGATGAGAAAGTCATTGCGGTGCCGTCACCGCCGCTCACGAAGCGTTACGACCAGATATCCAATTACTCCGACCTGCCTGAGATCACTCTGCTCCAGATCGAACATTTCTTCGAGCACTACAAGGATCTCGAACCCGGCAAATGGGTACGCATCGGCGACTGGCAGGATTCAACGGTCGCGAAGCGCCTGATTGTCGAGGCAATCGAACGCGCGAAGGCAGCCTGACGCCCCTCCGGCCCCGCGGCGAGCGCGCCAATACTTTTTGGACAGACGGCTAGAGCGCGTCGAAAAATGCTTCCTGGCGTTTGCGTTCGGCCGCCGTCGGCATACGCGAGGTCGCCGCTCGAAAGTTGTCATTCACATGCCGCGCCTTCGTCATGCCAGGGATGACCACCGTCGTCGCCGGGTGCGACAGCGCGTATTTCAACAGGAACTGGGCCCAGCTCTCGCACCCGATCTCCTTGGCCCATTCTGGCAACTCGGCGCCGGACAGTTCCCGGAATATGCGTCCGCCGCCAAACGCCCGATTGATAATCACCGCTGAGCCGCGATCGGCTGCGAGCGGCATGAGGCGCTCAGCCGCTTCGCGCTGTTCCAGCGAGTAGTTGATTTGCACAAAGTCGAATTCGTGTGTCGAAAGAATCTGCTCGAGCTCCGCATACTGCGAACCGCGCGAGGTTGTGATGCCCGTATACCGGATGCGCCCTTCCTGTTTCCACTCATTCAATAGCGGAATCGTGTGTTGCCAGCCGCGGAGGTTATGAATCTGCAGGAGATCGATGCTGTCGTCGTTCAGACGCTCTTCGGAAACGCGAGCCTGCGCGATCGTTGCGTCGGCGTGGTCGCGATCGGTCTTGGTCGCCATGAAAATCCGATCGGCGATATCAAGGTCGGCAATCAGGTCGCCCAACACGGCCTCCGAGCTACCGTACATCGGTGCGGTGTCGACAAGGCCGCCGCCCCAGTCGTAAAAGGCGTTGAGCGCGTCGCGGAGAGGCGCGCGTGCGTCTGCTGAATCGCCGACACCGAAGCGATTCGTCCCAAGACCGATGATCGGTATCATCTCTCCTGACGATGGAATCGGGCGTCGCATGACGGACTCTTTTCCCGCATGCGCGAAAGACAGCGCGCCGAACGTTCCCAGCGTTCCGAGCATCATTTGTCGTCTGTTGAGCACTTCCGGTCTCCTTTCAGTCACAGTGATTCGGCGGGCGTTGGCAAGACGATGCGCCCGACACTATCATGACCGACTCGACTGAACGGCCAGAATTCCATGCCAGGACTTTATTTCGACGATATGCAGGTGGGACAGGTGATCCAGCATCCGATACGGCGCACGCTGACGGAGACGGACAACGTCCTTTTCACGACGATGACGCACAACCCCGCTGCGCTGCATCTCGACGCCGAGGCGATGAAGGCCAGCGAGTTCGGCCGCCCGCTCATTAACAGTTGCCTGACGCTCGGGATGATGGTGGGCATATCCGTCAACGACACGACGCACGGGACTGCTGTCGCGAATCTCGGCTGGGACGAGGTGCGATTCCCGAAGCCGCTGTTCCAGGGCGACACGATTCGCGTCGAGACTGAGATCCTTGAGCTGCGTGACAGCAAGTCGCGCCCGGACAACGGGATCGTGATTTTCGAGCATCGCACCTACAACCAGGACGATGAGCTCGTCGCGAGTTGCAAGCGCAGCACGCTGATGCACAGGCGGCCCGACTAATGCGCTGCATGCTGTTCGTGCCCGGCGACAGCGAGCGCAAGCTGTCGAAGGCGAAAGACCTGTCGGTCGACGCGCTGATCGTTGATCTCGAAGACGCGGTGTCCGGCGATGCCAGACCCGCTGCCCGGAAATTGACGAGCGAATTCCTCAAAGATGTCGACAACGCCTGGGTTCGCATCAATCCGATCTCCGGTTCCGACGCGCAGGACGATCTCGACGCCGTCATGCCGTCGGCGCCTGCCGGCATTGTCTTGCCGAAGCCCGACAGCCCGGACGATGTGAAGCGTCTCTCCGAACGCCTTGATGCACTGGAGGCGCAGCACGGCATCGACGCGAAGAGCACGCGAATCGTCAGTTTGTGTACAGAGCGCGTTGGCGCACTATTCAGCCTTAGCGATTACCGGCACGTCGGTGAGCGTTTGCTGGGATTGTCCTGGGGCGCCGAAGACCTGAGTGCGGAGGTCGGCGCGCGTACGAATCGTGATGCCGAGGGCCAGTGGCTGCCGCCGTACGAAATGGCGAGAACACTATGCCTGTTTGCGGCGCGCGCGGCGGGTGTTCTCGCTCTCGACACCGTTTTCACAAATTTTCGGGACGAGCCGGGGCTTGCCAACTACGCCGCGAACGCGGCACGCGACGGATTTGACGGGATGCTGGCGATTCATCCTGCGCAGGTCGATGTCATCCAGGAAGCGTTTACACCGTCAGGCGAGGAACTTGAGCGTGCCTCGCGCATCGTCGAGGCTTTCGACTCCGCGCCGACGAGCGGCGTGGTCTCGCTCGACGGCGTCATGCTCGACAAACCCCATCTGCTGCAGGCACAGCGCATTCTTTCCAAGCGCCCGTCCTGACAGGAGGCTCAGGCTGACTGTTCTTCGGGATCGGGCAGCGCTTCAAGCTCGGCGCTGATTTCGGGGTCGAAGTCGTCTTCCGGTGATTTCGGTATCTTTGGCTTCACGTCAAGACGCTGGGTCTTGTCGACGTTTGGCCGATTTGCGTCGGCGACGTAGCGTTCGTAGGCGCGGATGAATTCTTCCGAAAGCATGTGCGGAAAGCGGCCGCCGCCCGTTTCCGTCAGGATTGGGTACAGATCCTTATAAAGCTGCCAGTATTTCTGCTCGCTCAGAAGTTTCAGACGCGGCTTGCGGCTTACCGCCTGATCGAAACTCTGGATCAGCTCTTCGGGGTCGAAGCGGTCAGCGTAGTCCGCGAACGCGGCGCTCATCGCGTCGATGAAGGCCTCCTGGTGAACCAGGATGTCGCGATTGATTTCGCGGACAGCGTCGCGCGGTCCGAGGTATTCGCCACCTTCCTCGCCAACGAGAAGCTGCTTGATCGAATCGTTGGTGTTTTCCGAAAGCTTCAGCGGGTTATTGTCTTTCGGAAGAACGGTCGTCTGCTCAAGTTTGAACGCCGTCTTCATATGCGCGCGGCTGGATAACAGCTCCGCGCTGCCACTGACGTATTCTCGCAGTACCTGGCCGACCCGCCGAAACACGTCTTTTAAGTCGACGTCGGGCGGCAAGTCGCTGCGCTCAACGTTCAGTCCTTCGAGGAACGCCGCGAACACGCCCTCGGGCGTTAGCTGCGGCTGGCCGACATCGAGAATTTCGTGCTCGTTGCTGGCGGCGTCATACGGAGCCTTCGGCGTCTTGTTCGGCGTCCCGAAAAGCGCGTGCTGGAAATCGTCGTCGCCCGTGATTTCTTCCTCGTCCAGCATCTCGACGCCGGACAGCGGACTGACGACGGTCGCCATTTGGGGCACATTGTCGTGCGACAAACGTTCGTCGGGATCGTCCGGGATACTGAGCGTTTCTCCCTCGTCGATCGAAACCTCGATGCGAAAATCGCCGAAATGCAGAACGTCGCCGTTGAACAGGCGGCGCGAGTTGCCTTTGCCGATGGGCGCATTCTCGTTGTTCACGTAGACGCCGTTGGAGCTCAGGTCAGCGAGGTAGTAGATGCCGCCGCGGCAGTCGACGGCCGCGTGCTTGCCGGAAATGTAGCGATCGGGGTCCGGTAGTATCCAGTCGTTGTGCAGAGACCGGCCGATCGTACCGCCTTCCTCACGGAACTCGCGCTTGCAGTCTTCGCCGACTAACTCTTTGTGCTCACTGACAATTTCTAGTTGAAGAGGCATAAGCGGTCCGCGCCCATCCGTAAACGAAAGACTTCACGACGGCCAGTTTCACCTGAGCGCGGGCGATTAACTGCGCTCCAGTTCACATAATGAAAAGAATCAGCGCCGCGGCGCCGTTTTGGCGCCCGATTCGCCAGCCTGCACGACCGCCCGGGATTTCGTTACACTACGCCGCTTTATCGCCCCCGAAAGCTCCGAGATCGACCACGATGAGCGCAAAAACCCTGTACAAGGTCATGTTCATGAACCAGGGCCAGGTGTATGAAATTTACGCCCGGAACGTCGGCCACGGAGACCTGTTCGGATTCGTCGAGGTCGAGGAACTGGTGTTCGGCGAGCGCAGTACCGTCGTTGTCGACCCGTCGGAAGAGAAGATCAAGTCGGAATTCGAAAATGTCCGACGAACCTACCTGCCCATGCATTCCATCATGCGAATTGACGAAGTGGACAAGCAGGGCAAGAGCAAAATCTCGAAGATTGAAGGCAGCAACGTGTCGCAGTTTCCGATGCCAATCTACACGCCGGGGGACGGTCAGTGAGCATTGTTGAAATGCTGTCGATCCCCGGCCAATCCGCTCTTTCACCCTTTCGCTTACGCAAACTCGCCAACCGGCTTCAGAAAGCCGGGATCGACGTGGGTACTCTCGGTGCCGCGTTCGTGTACTTCGCCGAACTCGAAAAGCCGCTGGCCGCGGACGGCAAGCGCAAGCTCGAAAATCTACTCCTCTCCGGCGAGAAAGCCGTTGCGCAACAACCCGGCGAGCGCCTGCAAATCGTC
>CAWUHY010000200.1:0-5330 GCA_963922215.1 uncultured Gammaproteobacteria bacterium
GCTCGTGCGCCTCAGAATTGTGATGAATGACCCGTCCGTCGGAACTTGAAACGATGATCGCGCCGGGCAGTGACTCCAGAAGCTGATTCAGCCGCCGGCTCAACGCGGCCGACTGCTTGAGATGGCGCTGGCGCGCCGATTGCTCTGTGTTCAGTTTGCGCGTCAGCGCGTTGACCTTGTGTTCGAGGTCCTGCCGCGTCTGTTCAAGCAGCGCCGCTTCTCTGTTGAAGGCATGTACAACCGCCGTCCCGGGCGCACCGTTGAATTGATTGGCTTCCATGTTCGTCTTCCTGATAGGGGCTTTCCTGCCTATCTGGAAGCAATTCCTGTGCCAAGCTCGTCTCAGCTTTATTTTTCAACGACTTAGGCGAAAACCCCCTACCGCGAGAATGCGAAAGCGACGGGTTTCCGTCGCACCGGAAACGCAGAGCTTCAGGGACTGACAAAAAAATGACGCCGAAGGAATCGGCGTGAGCGATCAGGCTTGAGACAGGCCGTACTTGGACAGTTTCTCGACGAGTGTCGTCCGGCGCATGTTCAGAAGCCGCGCCGCCTTGGCCACGACACCGCCGCTCGCGTCCATCGCCTGCTCGATCAATTCTTTCTCAACATCACAAAGATGATCTTTCAGGTTTTCGCGGCTGAGCTGCATCGCCTGGGCAACCATGTTCGCCTCGGCGCCCTCGTCGACGCGAAACTCCGGATCGGTGTACTTCGCGGGAAGGTCGTCGAGTTCGATCGTGCCCTCGGGTTTGATGATGGCGAGGCGCTCGACGAGATTTCCGAGTTCTCGCACGTTGCCCGGCCACTGGTAGCTCGCGAGCGCCCGCAACGCATCCGGCGCGATGCGTACTCCGTCGTCGCCCTGCCCCGTGTGCCGGACAAGCAGTTCGTTCAGGAGAACCGGCAAATCGGTGGCGCGCTGATAAAGCGGCGGCATTTCGATCGGATACACGTTGAGCCGGTAGTACAGGTCCTGTCGAAACTCGCCGGACTCCACCATTTCGGGGAGATTCCGGTGCGTTGCCGCGATGATGCGCACGTCGCACTCACGCGTCTCGTTGCTGCCGACGCGCTCGTAGGCTAGCTCCTGGAGTACCCGCAGAAGCTTGACCTGCATGTCGAGCGACATGTCGCCGATCTCGTCCAGGAACAGCGTTCCGCCTTCGGCAAGCTCGAAACGGCCGGTACGATCGGCAACGGCACCGGTGAAGGCGCCCTTCTTGTGCCCGAAGAGTTCGCTTTCCAAAAGCTCTGCCGGAATCGCGCCGCAGTTGATCGGCACGAACGGCTGGTCTGCGCGCGGTGACAGGTCGTGGATCGTCCGCGCGACGAGTTCCTTGCCGGTTCCCGACTGTCCGGTCACGAGCACGTTGGTCGAAAAATCGGCGACCTGTTCGATCAGCGCCCGAACCTTACGGATCGGATGCGATTCGCCGGTCAACCGGTGGCGACGATCGGAACCGCGGTAGCGCTCGGCCCGGTCGAGCAGTCGCTGCAGCTGCGCCCGCTTCAGCGGAACATCGAGCGACCAGTCTGCGTCGCCATTCAGCGTCGAAGAACCGTCGTTAAGCTGGATAAACGGGATGTCAGGATGGCGCGCCCGAAGTTCGGCCGCGAATTTTTTGTCGTCACCCTCAATGTCACCAAGGACAACGGCAATGCCGTTCTCTTTCTCGATCGCCTCGAGCGAGTGACTGTCCGTTCGAAGAACCGGGGAGTAGCTTAAGAATTCGAGTCGATTGCAGAGTTCTTCTGCGCGCTGCGCATTGGCATCGAAGACTACAACTTTCCGTTGGCGGCTGGCCGTCATACACCACTCAGTCGGGAGCGAATCGGGTATGCCGTTCAAACTACGGCAATCGCGAAACGCGAGTGTGTGATGCCTTTCACAGATTTACAAGAGACAACGAGCAATCACGCCGAATTCGCAAATCAGCAATTTAACTAAAGCCAGCGGACGGCTTTCTCAGCGATCGGACAGTCGATGTGTCTCGTCGTACGCGTCCGCTGCATTCTGGCCGCGACGAATGGTCGAGATTTGCGAACGGATCTCTTTCTGCGCCTTTGATGCCAGCGCCATGATCAGCGCATTGCTACGCTGCAGCCGCGGCAGGATAACGCTGCGATCTTCGGGCGGCGTCGCGTTAACGGCAGCTCGAAGTGATTCATGGAGCCCGTGCACGGCAGTCCAGTCGCCGTCCTCCGCGAGCGATTGCATTCTCTCGACGATTTCGACCGCCGACGGCTCGGAAATGCGCAGCGCTTCGGTCATGCGTCCTCGCCGCGCTCTTCCAGCGGTACGCTGGCCAGCGGATCATCTGCGATTGCGTCCCAGGCGGACTTAAGTTCCCGCATCAGGCCTTCGACTTCGTCCAGAATTGACCTGTCGTTTTGCAGGTTGGCTTCAAGCAGGCGCCGCACCATGTAGCCGTACAGCTCGTCGAAATTCGCAGACATCGATTTGTCGTGTTTGTGATTCAGGCTGGCCTGCAATCCATTAATGACGTCGATCGCGTTACCGATGTGGACGCCTTTCGCCACGATTTCCTCGCGCTCCATAGTCTGCCCTGCACGACCAATCTCACGCAGCACGCGCTCCATGAGCATCTGGATGAGCTGATGGGGCGATGCATTCTCAACTGAGCTGCTGACGTTGAGTTGCTGGTACTGCTGAACGGCTGATTTTCCGCTGGTCGATGGCATGGCGCGTGATATCCCTATTTGTTACCCGGCCTCTCAAAGCCCGGCAGATTCTGTAGCTGTGAAGAAAGGAAGTTGCTGGTGTTGTTGAGTTCGCTCAACAGGCTGTCGAGCGCGTTGTACTGGCGCAGCAGGCGTTCCTCGAGGGACGTCAGCCGCGTGTTCAGGCGTTCCCGCTGCTCGTTGATAATCTCGATCTGCCCGTTCAGGCCTTCGGTTCGGGTTTCGAGAAGACCGTCGGCATCGAGGAATGTCTCAGCGGCATCGAATACGCGAACTGCAAATCCGTCGGAGTTTGTGAACAGCTGCGCGACGCGCTGAAAGTCGGTTGCCAGTGCGTCCTCGAGTTCGGTCGCTTCGATCTTGAATTTGCCGTCGACCTGCAGGTCGATCCCAATATCGTTGAGCAGTGAAAACGGACCGGAGATATCGGTGACTGCCATGTTCATCTCGTTGCGAATCTGCGTCACGATTCCGCGTAACGTTGAATCGCCGATAAGTGCGCCTGCCGATTGCGTTTCCTGGTCGTAGCTCGTCAGGCTCGCGTTGAGGTCGACCAGCGCGTTGTAGCTGTTCACGAAGGCTTCGATTGCCTGCGTCGTTGCTTCGGTGTCGTTCTCGACGAGCAGTGATGTCGTCAGGCCGCCCGTATCGGAAAAGACGTCAATCGTGACGCCTTCGATGGCCGCCGCAAATGTGTTCGTTGAACTTTGTACAGCCAGGCCGTCAATCTCGATACGTGCATCATCAGCGGCGATCGACTCCGTTAAGGAGGTGAGAGAATTCGCGGGGTCGTACTCAAGTGCGCTCAATCCTCCGTCCCCGCCGGTCTGCGTCACCGTGATCTGGTTGGCGAGGCCGGTGTTGTTTGCGGTCAGGATCAGGTAACTGCCGGCATCGGCGTTGACGATCGTCGCCGCAACGCCCGGGTTATCCGATGCGCTGTTAATCGCATCGCGAATTCCGGCCAGCGTATTGTTCTCAGCGTCGAAGTCGAGATTCATCGCCGAGCCGCCGACGCCGATCGTTAGTGTGCCTGTTCCGACCGCGGTATCTGCATCGACAAACGCGCCGGACGTCAGCTTCTGGGCCGTCGCGATGTTGACGACCTCAACGGCGTAGTTCGCCGGAGACGCACCGCTGGTCGCGGTGACGGTGAATGCATCTTCGCTGCCGCTGGTCGCTTTGCGGCTGAGCAGGGAATCGAGTGTTCGAATGGCATCGGCTTTCGTCTTCAAGTCGCTTAAGGCCGACTTGACGCTGCCGAAAGCGGAAAGCTTCGACTGTGCCGCTGCTTCTCGTCGTGCCAGGCGTCCTTCCACCGGTGCTCCTTCGGCAGCAACCAGTTGCTGCACGATGCCAGAAATGTCGAGGCCTGAGCCGATACCTGTCGAGACGATGCTTGCCATGTCCTAGAGTGCCCGTGTCTTCAATGCGTCAGTGAATAGGAAAACAACTACAAGATCTGTGCCAAGTCGAAACACTCGCGGACGGTTCGGCCGGGTCAGACGTTTGCCTCAAACAATCGCAGCGCGATGTCGCCACCGTCTGCGAGATAGACCTTTGCCTTTTCGGGAGGAATCTGGCGAATGATTTCGCCGGTTTCGCGGTCGAGAACCTGGATCACGGCGCGCCGACTCTCAAGGTTGACTTCGAAACGCAGATCTCTGCCGACGGTCTGGCTGGCGACGTTCAGTCGCTCCGCCAGGGCTTCTAGATCCGGCTGGCTGACCGTCCGTACCGGCAGTTCCTTGCCGGTGTCGGGCGCCTCCCTGCCGCCTGTCACGGGGGCGGGAGCTTTCAGCACCGGGAACTGTCCGGTCGTGGCGGAAACAGATTGAAGATCTTTCTCAGACATCTGCGTCCTCCTTACGTCCTTGGGGAGACGGTATCCCTACCGTCTCCCCTCGGGGTCTTACGCTTTGTTGCTTATCGCTCTTACTGCAGGAGACTCAGAGCCAGCTGGGGCTGTGAGTTAGCCTGTGACAGAATCGCGACACCGGCCTGCTGCAGGATCTGTGACTTGGTCAGCTGCGCCGTTTCAGCGGCGAAGTCTGCGTCACGGACTCGGCTCCGGGAAGCCGTCAGCGACTCGCTGACCGTCTGCAGGTTGGTGATCGTTGATTCGAAACGTGACTGCAGTGCACCAAACTCGCTTCGCAGCGTGCTCACGGTCGTCAGCGCAGAGTCGATGCGCTGGATGACGTCGTTCGCACCGGCAACGTCAGAGATAGACGCGCCGCTCAGCGTTGAGTTGTCGAGCGTGATGACACCGTCGGCAAAGCCGAGCTCAGAGAACGAACCGCCACCGGAGTTATCGATGGTGATGTTCTCAGAGGCAGACAGCGAGATCGTGCCGTAGTTCGTGCCTTCTTCTGTCGCAGCGAAACCGTCTGCAGCAACGTAGCCCGTGCCCGCTTCAGCGATGTCGATGTTGCGACCGTCGATTGCCGTCAACGTGATCGAACCACCAGACTCTGATGCGCTGACACCCGTCTGAGACGAGAACAGGTTGATCTGCGTAGCGATGTCTGCAGCGGTGATAGCCGTTGCGACGTCTTCGCCAGAGTAGATGTTCGTGCCGTTGATCGTCAGATCGTAGGTATCGGCTGCAGTACCACCGACAG
>CAWUHY010000201.1:0-5299 GCA_963922215.1 uncultured Gammaproteobacteria bacterium
ATATGCTGCGACGCGCCGAACGTGGGCATGCCGTGACAGGCGTCGAGCTTTCGGAGATCGCAGCCCGTGAGTTTTTCTTGGACAACGAACTTGACTTTGTCGTTTCGCAGGGGCGATTCCCGGAATATTCAGCAGCAGAAGCGGACATTCGCATCATCGTCGCAGATTTCTTCGATTTCACCGAGCCCGGTTTCGCAGCGCTGTTCGACCGCGCGGCGCTCATTGCGCTGCCGGAGGAGCAGCGAGGACGCTATGCCGCGCATCTTCGCAAGCTGATGCGGCCTGATGCGTTTCACTTGCTGGTGTCACTGGACTACGACCAGGAGAAAGTCGACGGACCGCCGTTCGCGGTGAGCGATGCCGAAGTGAGCTCCTTATTCCCGGCGCTCAGTCGAGCCTCGCAGCACGAGGACATCGAAAACGGCCCGCCGAAATTTCACGCGGCAGGTGTCGAGAGCATGGTCGAGACGGTCTGGGTTTCCTAGCAACTAGTTCAGCGGGCTGCTAAATACCCATCTTTCCGAGGGAGTCGATGATCGCGCGGGTGATGCGCTCGGCGGTTGGATAGCGTGCGGCAAAGCGCGCATCGAGTTCCTTTGCCCGCTCCTCGATGCCGTCTTCGTCGTCGTCGAGGCTTTCGTGGATGCTCTTTAACAGCTCGCGCGTCTCGGCATCGAGTTCGCCGGCTTCGTCGAGCTCCGACTCCAGTTCCGCGAGCAGTTTTCGTGTCCGTTCAGTCATGAAATCGAAGTTACGCGGATTCGGGTCGGGCCTCAAGCCCGTTGCCTGTCCGGAATCTGCGCGGCACACTTGTGCGCCGTTCGCCAACACGTAGCCACCTTGCAAGCAGTCTTTAAAAACCTAAGGGGAGTTTTCGTCTTCGGGCTCCTGACGTTGAATACCGTCGTCTGGTTCGTGCCGCTGTTCGCACTCGCAGTCCTGAAGCTGCTGTTACCGTTCAAGCCTGCGCGGCAGTGGCTGACCGGACTGCTGATGGCTATCGGAGAGAACTGGATCTCCGTGAACGCGCTGATCCTCGCACCCGTCGGCGCGCGTCATTGGCAAACGGATGCGGACTTAAAGAAAGGCGGCTGGTATCTCGTGTTCTCGAATCACCAGACCTGGGTCGACATCGTCGTCCTGCAGACGGCTTTCAATCGCCGCATTCCTTTCCTGAAGTTTTTCATCAAGCAGCAACTCGTCTGGTTCCCCTTACTCGGCATCGCATTCTGGGCGCTCGATATGCCGTTCATGAAGCGTTATTCGCCGTCCTATCTTGCGAAGTACCCGGAGAAGAAGGGCCGGGACCTTGAAGCAACCCGCCGTGCCTGCGAGAAATTCCAGACGCGACCAACCTCCGTCATCAACTTTGTTGAAGGAACGCGCTTCAGCGCGGAAAAGCGGGATGCGCGCCAGTCGCCTTACCAGCATCTCCTGCCGCCCAGAGCCGGCGGCGTGGCGGTCGCGATCGGTTCCATGGGCGAACTGTTTGATGCCGTCGTCGATGTCACGCTCGACTACCGGTCCGGTGTCCCGACGTTCTGGGAGATGTGCTGCGGTCGATCCGTTGACGTCGTCATTCACGTCGACGAGCGCCCGATACCGCCGCATCTGCTCGAGGGTGACTATCAGAACGACCGGGCGTTTCGAAAAGAAATGCACCAGTGGCTCGGTGATATCTGGGCCGAGAAAGACAAAAAACTGGCTGCAGCAAGAAGTTAGCCTGCGGATTGCGACTCGCGTAAACTGGATGCTCCTTCTCAAAAGAGGCAGCGGATGGCCAATTCTCATCACTACGATACCGTCGCGTTCGACGTCCGTGACAACACGACAATGCTGTTTTTTGCGAAGACGGGCGGAGAGGGCGATATCGACGACTACGTTCTCCTGATGCGCACGATCAGCGACGATTTCGATGAGTTCCTGACGATCGAAATCAACGAAGAACATATGAGCGGTGAAGACCTGATCACCGAGGCTCGTCTTGTCGGGAATACGCTCGGTCTGACGTTCAGTGACTCGGCGAAGGACTGGCAGGGCACCGAGGAGTTTACTCTGAGCTTCGAGGAAACCGACGAAAATCTTTCCAGCATCGAATCCGGTGCATTCCGCGTTCTTGGCGACGCGCTGAAAGGCGGAAGTGCCTGACACCAGCAACAGCTGGTTCCTCTACCTGATCCGCTGCGGCGACGGCTCGCTGTACACGGGAATTGCCACCGACGTCGAACGCAGGCTCAAAGAGCACGCTGATGGAAAGCGCGGTGCGAAATACCTGCGCGGGCGACAGCCGCTGGAACTCGTCTACACGGCGCCCGCCGAGAACCGCAGCGAGGCAAGCCGGCTCGAATCCCGGATCAAGCGTTTCACGCGCGCAGAAAAGGAAGCGTTAATTGCCGGGCGTCTGTCGCTGGACGACCAGCCGTCCCCGCAGACTGCGTCCTGACGCACCGTGGCTCAGGTTCTTGAGGCGTCGTCGGGCGAACCGTAAAGGTCAATCGCCTGGCCGTAGACCGGAAATTCGATGCGCGTTCCCGGATCCCAGAAATTCTGAAACTCAAGCAGCCAGCGTTCTGTTCGCGCGAAGTTGTCGATAATTTTCGGAAATGATTCCGGAGACTCGGGCGATTTCGTGTAGTCGTCGAAGTGAATCGGAAACACGCGCGTCGCGCCCGTCGAGGTGACGAGTTCATTCCAGTAGCGCTGCGCGTAGGGCCGCCCGAATCCGCTCAGCATCGCGGTTCCGAGGAAAACAACGTCGGCATCGACGTCGTTCAGCGCACCATTCGTCCTGCCAGTCGTGGACTGGACGATTGCCGTCCCGGTCGGATGCGACACGACGATCGAGAAACTGTTGCCCGCACGAAAGGCTGTGGCCGGTGCCGGTGTTCGCAGCGGCGTTTCGATCGGACCCGACAGCGGCACGCTGCCGCGCCAGCCGAATGCACTGTGCTCGGAGGGGATCAGGCGCACACGGAATTCACCGAACTCACGCTCTGCGGCGTCCGTGACGATTGAGATCTGTGTTTCGGGAACGCCTGCGCCGCGGGCGATGCGGGCAGCAGAGGGCGAGCCGAGCACAATCGCTTCCGTTCGATTCGCGATTGCGCCGAGATCCAGTGCGTGATCGAAGTGCGTGTGGGTCGTTACGATCGCGGCGAGTCGCGTCACGCCCTGTTCGAATAGAACGCCGTTGACGGTGGCGGCGTCACTCTGGATCGGGGTGCCAAAGACCAGGTCGGAGAAGCCCGGCCTTGTCAGGTAGCTGTCGACGAGGATCTGTGTTTGTCCGTCGTCGAAAAGGATAGTCGAGGCACCGAGCCACGTCGCTGTGACCGTCGCGTCGCGGGCGGGGTCCGCGAGCGGGAAGCTGCTCTTCGATAAGTCGGTTCGGTAGTGCCAGAGGACAACCACGAGTATCGCGACAAAGACGAGAACCGCGGTCAGCCGGCGGACAATTCGCGCAAACGTTTCTCGAAAGGAAAAGGCGGCCAATAGTCTGGATTCCCCACTGCGAACGGTTGTCGCAGCGGCGCCACGACGCCGTCTAGATTACAGGCAGGCCCGGTTTCAGCAAAACCCGATCTGGGCTTCGAAGTCGCGTTGTGCGGCGGGATCGCGAATGACGGCCGCTTTTAATTCCATCCAGGCTTCGTCCAGACCTTCAACTTCGGAGGCGTCGAAGGCCTGCAGTGCAGCGCTGAGTGCAGCGACGGTGATGACGCATGCCGGTAGCGTTTTGTGCCGGCCGCACGCGACGGTTATCGCATGCACCGGTACCGCCCCGACGACTTTGCGGATCGCACGTGCCCGGCCTTCGTTCTGGATCACGGGGTTCAGCATGCGTCGTCGATGCGTTCCGCTCACGACGCTCCACTGGGCCGTGTCGTCGCTGCCCGTCAGCGTCCCGTCAACGTGAATCACACGCAAGCAAGCAATTCCGCCCGGCAGGCGGACGGCAAAATCGACGCGTGCGAGGCCGCCGTAGGCGCCTGGTAACAGGGCATCCTCGACGAATTCCATTCCGGCCAGCGCCTGGCGAATCTTGCGGCGCCGCAAGGCTTTGACGACACGCGTCGCCGCATAGCCTGCGGATTTGCGAAACAACAAGGTCAGGATCAACGCGGCGGCGAGCGTGAACGACAGCGTCGCGGGGCTTTGCAGGCTTAAGGATTCCGCGGCAAGCGCCGGGGTGCTGGCAAGCGGGATCGCAGTGGCGAGATTCTTGGTGAGGCGGATCATGCACGCAGAATAGAGCGCGATCACAGCCGCTGTCGGGCATTATGTCACAGTTTTCTAAAGTTCTGATTCGTCTGCAAAATCTGCAATATAGCGACCGTTGACCGCGGTCACGGCGATCGGAATTCCGTACACCGAGGACAGCGTCTCGCCCGTCAGCACCGTAGACGGCGGTCCGTCAGCCGCAATCGCGCCCTCGCAGAGCAGAATGACCCGTTCGACCGTCGTCGGAATATCGCTGAGGTGGTGCGTCACCACGAACAGGCTGACCTCGCCGAGCGATTCGACGCTTTTTAAAAGCGTCAGGCGTCCCCGAAAGTCGAGGCCGCTCGTCGCTTCGTCGAGAATCAGTACATCAGGCTCCCGGACCATCGCTCGCGCGAGGAACACGCGACGGCGCTCACCGGTCGAGAGCGTCTTCAATGTGCGATCGGCCGCCCAGGCCATGTCCACACGGTCGAGCCATGCGCGTGCGGCATCTCGCTTCGCATCCGTCACACGCGCCGCAAGACTGCCGTGGACGCCGACGCTCGCAAAGAATCCGGACAGGACGGTGTCGCAGACGGTGAGGTCTCGGTTGTAGCGCCGTTCTGTCTCTTCTGACACGTAGCCGATGCGACGCCGGAGGTCGAAAACATTCCAGCGCGACTCGCCGAACAGTTCAAGCGACGAGCCCGATCGCTCGACCGGATAGATTTCCCGGTTCAGCGCTTTCAGCAGGGTGCTCTTGCCGCTGCCGTTTGGTCCGACGACGGCGACGCGCTCGCCACACTCGACGCGAAGGTTCAGACCGGCGAAGACCTTGCAGTCACCGCGCCAGAGGTCGACATCAACGGCGGATAGAAAGGGCGACATTGTCACACTTACGCCTCCTTGAACTTCCATTGTCCGCGACGGAAGGCCATCACGGACAGAATGCTGAGCAACGACTCGCAGACAACGATGGCGACGAAGACGCCGTTCGGACCCAGCCCGGCCTGGGACGAAAGCCACCATCCGATCGGAATCTGCAGCATCCAGAAGCAGAGAAAATTCAGTGCCGATGGCGTCATCGTGTCGCCTG
>CAWUHY010000202.1:0-5292 GCA_963922215.1 uncultured Gammaproteobacteria bacterium
GGATGCGCTTGTCGCCCTCGCTGATCTCCGGAATGAATGCCTGTCCCATCGCGAAACGCGTGCCGTTGTTGGTCAGCGTCTCGAAAATGACGTTTGCGTTGTTGTCACCCTTCTTGACAACGAAAATCGAGCGACCGCCCATGCCGTCGAGCGGTTTCACAACGATTTTTTCGTGCTCTTTCAGAAAATCCTTGAGGTCCGGCATCGATCGCGTGATCAGCGTCGGCGGCGTGTACTCCGGGAACCATGCGGTGTAAACCTTTTCATTCATGTTGCGCAGCGCCTTCGGCGCGTTGACGATCAGCGCTCCCTGTTCCGCGGCCCGGTCGAGCATGTAGGTCGTGTAGATGTACTCCATGTCGAACGGCGGGTCCTTGCGCATCAGGATGACGTCGAGGTCGCCGAGCGCAATCTCCTCGGACGCGCCGAACTCGTGAAAGTCCGTCTCTCGGTCTGTCACCGACAACAGGCGCGCACGGCCGCGCGGTGCGCCACCCGGCATGCGCAGATTGGCCTGTTCGAAGTAGAAGATCGTGTAACCGCGGCGTTCGGCCTCGAGCAGCATCGCAAAGGAGCTGTCCTTCTTCGGCTTAATCGAGCCGATCGGATCCATGATGATGCCGAGTTTCTTCGAAGTGCCGGTCATGATTTCAATTCGCGTTGCCGAAAGAGGCCGCAACTATACCGTTCCGGACTGCTTTTCGCGCTCTTTTCACGGCGCGTGAGGCGCGCCGTAGCGAGCTTTATGTCATTATGGTACAAGTCGCGAGATGGACAGGCAGAGCGATCGTTTTTGCCTTAAAAAAACGGATTGAAATCGGGGTTTTAGCAACTCCATTGCGAGGTAGGAGTGTCCGACACGGGGTCAAACAATCTGCAGGGGCTGAAAGTGCTCGTTGTAGACGACAGCAAGACCATTCGCCGAACTGCCGAAACGCTGCTTTCCAAGGAAGGCTGCCAGGTTTTCACGGCCATCGACGGATTTGACGCTCTGTCGAAAATCGCCGACCACCAGCCCGACCTGATTTTCGTGGACATCATGATGCCACGCCTCGATGGCTACGAGACCTGCTCGCTGATCAAGCACAACAAGATGTTCAAGCAAACGCCGGTCATCATGCTGTCGAGCAAGGACGGCCTGTTTGATCGCGCACGCGGCCGCATCGTCGGCTCCGAGCAGTACCTGACCAAGCCTTTCACCAAGGATGAACTCCTCGGTGCAATTTCGAACCAGATTAACTGACGGTCGCGTACGACTGGAGGACTAGCCTGATGGCAGTGGTATTGATCGTTGACGATTCGCCAACCGAGTTGCATCTGTTCCAGCGGATGCTCGAGAAAAACGGCTTCGAAACGCTGGTCGCCGACAGCGGCGAAGACGGCATCCGCCAGGCGTCCGCGTCACGGCCTGACGTGATCCTGATGGACGTCGTCATGCCCGGCATGAACGGCTTCCAGGCGACCCGCAAGCTAACCCAGGATCCGCGTACCGAGCAGATTCCCGTCATCATGATTACGACGAAGGATCAGGAGACGGACAAGATCTGGGGAATGCGCCAGGGTGCGACCGAGTACCTCGTCAAGCCGGTCGAAGAAAAAGAACTCGTTGCTCTGATAAACGCTGTCATGGCGGATTAATGAGCGACGATCTCGCAAGTCTGACCAAAGATCCGTTCGAACTCCTGACGCGCATGGAGGCGATGAGCGCCGCCGCGCACTCGGGGGTGTCGGGGTCCGGTCTGACTTCCGAGTGGGTCGGCATCGGCTTTCGCATCGGCGAAGAGCGTTTCGTGGCGAGCCGCGATCAGGTCAGGGAAGTGCTGATGCTGCCGGACTCGATGACGCGCGTGCCGGGAGCGAAGCGCTGGCTGCTCGGTATCGCGAACCTGCGCGGTCACTTGCTGCCGCTGGCAGATATCAAGCTGATGCTTGGCAGCGGCAGGACGACGCTGCGGCGCACAACCCGCGTCATCTCGGTCAATCACCGCGAAGTCCCGGCCGGCCTCGTCGTCGACGAAGTGATCGGCTTCCGCCGTTTCAATGACACCGAGTACCGAACCGACCAGCCGGAGCCTATTGTGCGCTGCGAGCAATTCCTGAAAGGAAGCTATTCCCGAAGCGGCGAGGACTGGCCCGTTTTCGATTTGTTCGACTTTGTTGAAAGTCACCTGTTTTTACACGCTGCCGCCGAATGATGCGGCAGATGTCACGAGCGAAGAATCATGAGTGAAACAGCAGAAACCTCATCCATCTTTCGCAGCGTCGCGATCTTCGCCGCGCTGCTTCTCGTCGTCGCGATTGCCTTCATCTACATGCAGTCGACCGGCGGGATACTCGGTGGTGCACTGGCCACGCCCTGGATCCCCATGGGGCTTATTTTTATCGGGATGATCATGCTCGGCGTGCTCTTCTTCCTGAGCCGCAAGATGGCGGTCTTCGAGGAAGCGGCACAGGTGCAGGCTGAGCAGAACGAGCGCAACCAGCAGGCCATTTTGCGGCTGCTCGACGAAATGGGCAGCCTGGCCGACGGTGACCTCACGGTAGAAGCAACGGTGACCGAGGACATCACGGGGACGATTGCCGATTCCTTCAACTTTGCGATCGAGGAACTGCGCAAGCTCGTCACCACCGTGAACGAGACCGCAATCATGGTCGAGGCCGCAGCGAAGCAGTCCGAGAGTTCCGCCACGCACATGTCGCGCGCCGCGGAAAACCAGACGAAAGAAATCAACGAGGCGACGAAGTCCATCGTCTCGATGGCTGCATCGATCGAGGAAGTCTCGGGCAACGCCGAACGTTCATCGGACGTCGCACGCCACTCCGTCGAGGTCGCGCACAAAGGTGGCGAGGCCGTGCGCCGCACGATCGACGGGATGAACACGATCCGCGAGACAATCCAGGACACGTCAAAGCGCATCAAGCGTCTCGGCGAAAGCTCGCAGGAAATCGGCAACATCGTCGAACTGATTAACGACATCGCCGAGCAGACGAACATCCTCGCCCTGAACGCGTCGATCCAGGCGTCGATGGCAGGCGAGGCCGGCCGCGGTTTCGCGGTTGTTGCCGACGAGGTACAGCGCCTCGCAGAACGATCCACGAACGCGACGAAGCAAATCGAGGTGCTGGTCAGCACGATTCAGGCGGATACGAAGGAAGCGGTCGTGTCGATGGAGCGCAGTACGACGGACGTGGTCGGCGGTGCGCTGCTTGCCGAAAACGCGGGTGCCGCACTCGACGAGATCGAACAGGTCTCCAACCAGATTGCGAGCCTCGTCCAGAACATTTCGAGCTCGGCGCGCGAACAGGCCGGATCCGCGGCTGACGTGACTCGCCGTACGACACGGCTGCGCGAGATCAGCGACCAGACCGGCAAGGCGACGACCGCCACCGCCGCGGCTATCTCGAAGCTCTCCGAGTTCGCGTCCCAGCTCCGCAAGAGCGTTTCCGGATTCACCCTGCCGCAGGCGCAGAAGCCGACTCCGGCTGCCGCGCCCGCCAAGAAGGACTGATCGACGAGCCCCATGACGGATTCCCCGGAAGTCACAGGTCAGAACGGCGAGGCGCGCACGGGCGTGCCGGGCAGCGCCCTGACCATCATCAGCACGGAGCTGACGGAAACAATCCGCGAAGCTCACGCCGTGCTCGAGGAATGCGTCGACGGGCAGGGCGGTGCGCAGATGCTGGTGCGGACCGCGGACCTCTTGCACCAGGCCTGGGGTGCGCTGCAGATGACCGAGACCTACGGTGCTGCACTCCTCGCGGAGGAAATGGAGAAGTCCTGCCGTTTTCTCGCGTCGCTCAGGGCCGGGAAGGGCCGCGAAGACGGACTCGACGCCGTCACTCGTGCGATGGTCCAGCTTCCGTCCTACGTCGAGCGACTCCTCGGCGGCGGCCGCGATATTGCACTCGTCCTCCTGCCGATTCTCAACGACCTGCGCGCAGCGCGCGGCCAGCCGCTCTTGTCCGAGGGCACGCTGCTGCTCCTGAACCTGTCGCCGTCCGACGGTTCGCGAAAGCAGGAAGGCCGACCGGAAAACGGCGATCAACTTGTTGCAACGGCGACGCGCCTGCGGCCGAAATACCAGCTCGCGCTCCTGGGCTGGATCAAGGGCGGCAACCCGGAACACCATCTCGACACGCTCGCGTCCGTCGCGCGCACGCTGGAGGCAACCGCACACCGCGACGACGTCTACCAGCTCTGGTGGGTTGTCGGCGGCGTACTCGAGGCTCTGAAGGAAGGCGGACTGGAAACCTCGGTCGCGCTGAAGCGTCTCCTGGGCCAGACCGACCGCCAGCTCAAGCTCGTCATTGATAAAGGCGCGGACGCGTTCGACGACCAGCCGATCGACGATCTTCTGAACAACCTGCTTTATTACGTTGCCCGGTCGACAACAGCCGGTGAGCGCATCGGCGAGATTCGCGCCGCCTTCAATCTGTCTGAACTGCTGCCCGGTGACGAGCAGGTCGAGCACGCCCGCGAGGCCTTGTCCGCGCCGAGCGTGAAGATGATGGAAACGGTCGCGTCGGCGATCAAGGAAGACCTGAGCCGGGTGAAGGACGTCCTGGATATCTTCGTCCGCACTGGCATGAACAAGGCCAGCGATCTGGTTCCGCAGCTCGATCTCCTGAAGAAAATCAGCGACACGCTCGGCGTGCTCGGGCTCGGCGAACTGCGCTCCGATATCGACGGCGAAATCGACCGACTGAAGGGTGTGGTCGAACGCGGCGGCGTCGCCAATGACCAGATTATTCTCGACATCGCGTCAACGCTTTTGCGCGTCGAGGACAGGCTCGACCAGCAGCTGATCCGGCTGACGATGCCGAGCGATGCGCCGGAGCCCGAACAAAGCGACATGGATCCCGGCGAGGCGGCCGACTATAAGCAGGTTGCCGAGAGCGTCATGCGCGAATGCATCATCAACCTCGCGCGGGTCAAGGAAACGGTCGGCCAGAGCCTCGCCGCACAGGCACCATCGCAGGGACTCGACAGCGTTCCCGCGCTCATACGCGGCATCAAGGCGGGTCTCCTGATGCTCGACAAGACCCGGGCGATGGACGTTATCGACCGGATCGGCGACCTCATCATGCTGACGCTGACAGAGGGCGCGTTGCGTGAGCTGAGTCAGCGGGAGACGGACCGGCTGGCTGATGCGATTGTCAGCATCGAGTACTACATGGAAACGGTAAAGGTCGGCCGCACCGAGCCCTGGTACATGCTCGACAATGCCGAGGCCTGCCTTGCCGTACTGCGCGACGTCGAGCAGCGGCTCCTCGAGCGCCAGAAGGACAAGC
>CAWUHY010000203.1:0-5287 GCA_963922215.1 uncultured Gammaproteobacteria bacterium
GAGCTTCTCCATGATCGTTGCCCGGTGCGTTTCGACCGTCTTGGGGCTGACGTTCATGATGTTCGCGATTTCTTTCGTGCTGTTGCCCTCCGCAAGGAGCTTCAGAACGTCACGCTGACGGTCCGACAGCCGCTCGAGCGGATCAGCGGAAGCGTCCGACTGGCGCAGCATTTCCACCAGCGAGCCCGCAATGTTCGGGTGCAGGTAGTAGCTGCCCTTCAGCGAGCAGTCCAGTGCCTGCAATAACTCTTCGGAACTCGCATTCTTGTGCAGATAACCGCAGGCGCCCGCGCGAAACGCGGCGGAGACGTACTCGTTCGCCGTGTGCATGCTGAGCACGATGCAGTTCAGATCAGGCATTTTTTTTCGCGCCGCCTTGATGAGCGCAATGCCGTCCATGTCCGGCATCGACAGGTCTGTAATCAGGAGATTGATGTCGATCTGGCCAAGCAGTTTCAGTCCGTCGCGACCGTTGTCGGTTTCGGCGACGACTTCAGTGTGCCCGCTCAGATTGTTGATCATGTCGCGAATACCGCCGCGCACGAGACTGTGATCGTCGACCAGCAATGCCCGCTGCTGCTTCATGATGCGAGGTCCTCACCGGCACCCGAGCCCGTCGGAATCAGCAGTTTGATGTCGGTACCGCGGCCCTTCACGCTGGTCACACTGACGGAGCCCCCCATGATCGATGCCCGTTCCCGAATGCTCGCCAGTCGATCAGGATTCTCGTCCACGTGTCCTGCTCCGTTGTCGTGAAAGTGGATAATCGCGTCGTCGGACGACAAGTCTACGCTCAACGTCACTTCCGAGGCACCCGAATCGCTGATCAGGTAGTCGAGGATTTCCTGGGTTACTCGATAAACGCTGATCTTGTGCTGCGGCGAAATCGCGCTCTCGTCCCCGCGGAAATTGAAATCACAGTCGATTTCGGCATTCTCCAGTCGCTGCGGAATGTACTCGCGCAAGGCAGCAACCAGCCCCATGTCATCCAACAGCGACGGCCGCAGCGCGACTGACATTTCACGTGTGCTGCTGATCAGTTCGTCGACCAGTTTGTACCAGGACTCGATCTGTCCGCGCGCCTCTGGTGATTCGGGGAACAGCGATTTCTTGCTTTCAAGGCTGATGCGCAGCGCCGTCAGGTTCTGGCCGATATCGTCGTGTAATTCGCGAGCGAGCTTTCTGCGCTCCTGTTCCTGCGCGTCGATCCAACGTTTGGTGACATCACGCAAACGATTCTGAGACGCGATCAGCCGATCCTTCACGAGCTCGAGTTCCCTCGTCCGATCATCACGCTCAGCGCGCAGGTTTCCATTCAGAGTCTCCGGTGGCGTTTGCCGGCGTGCAGCCTCTTGTAAAGCTCGATGCTGACCCTCGCGAATCCAGCCGAGATAAAAACTCATGCCGACCGTCCAGACGATTGCGATGGAAATATAGAAGGGCGTCCCGACTTCGCCGACCAGTCCGATATCGCCGAAGTACGCAAATATCATGAGCGAAGATGCGGACAGACCGGACAGCAGGCCGGACAGGCGCCCGCCGAGTGTCGCGACCAGTATTGCGATGGCGGACTGTGTCGTCAGCGGAAACGCTGGAAAGAAGCCGAAATACATGAACGGGCCGAGAAAGGTGACCAAAACAAGCGTAATGAGCCACGCGTTGTCGCTGTACGGAAGGCGAAATTCTTTCGCTTGTTTTAGGGCGGTCTTGTTCACGAGGCGTCGGCCGGTTTCCTTAAGGTATTCCCTGAAGCTCGAGTGCACGCCGCCAGTGAAGCAGCGTCGGGCCAGAATACCGTGTCGTGCCGCAGAGCCAAAGCTGTCTCTCGCGCGCTGTTACAAGTCACTGAAAATATAAGTTTTTTCCGTATGCTTCGAGCGGCGAGCGGGATTCTGGCGGCCCGGAGCCAGTACGCCGCACATGGAATCGACCAGCCCGCGCGCCAGTGTCGACGCACCAAAGCTTCAGGGGATTCTCCAGGTCCTTTCAGAGTATTCCCGATAGGGCTTCTCGGCATCCGCATGGACAATCCTCATTGTCCGATCGAGCCGCCAGGCGATTTTGAAAACTTATGTTGAGCAGTGATTTGACACACGACAGCTTTGAAGCAGGCCGTTCCGAACGACCAACGACGCCTCATCCGGCGATCGTTGCGCTGATATTCGGTGCGAGCTGCTGGTCGCTCGATGCGATGCTGACGATGTTCCTGACAGGCGCGAGCTTCAAGGCTGCGCTGTTGCCGTCGGGTGAAGCACTCGTTCTTCGCACAGCTGTTTCGCTCGCCGTGTGTGCGGCAGCCGCCGTCACGAGCACCTTCCTGATCCGTGAACTGAACATGCGACGCGAAGAGGGCGAAACGGAAGTCCTGCCGCAGTCTCAATCGGTGGAATCTTTTGCGGAGTGCGCGTTCGCGGTAAATGAGCTCGGCGAAATTGTCGACGCGAACGATGCCGCCGCACAGCTCTTCTCCTGGCCGGTCAACATGTTCATGCCGATGAAGATTGACTGGCTCGTCAGTGAATTTATTCCGCAGTCGGGTCTCAATGTTCGAACGTTTGCGGACCTCGTAGCATCCGCGCCGGATTCACATGTTCACCGGTCCGTCGGGATCATCGGGAAGGCCTTGAGCGGTCGCAAATTCGTTGCGGAGATGACGCTACTTCCGGCGACTGGTCAACGCGGCAAATTTATTGTCTTCGTGCGTGAGCGTCTGGAATTCGGCGAGTCGCGCAACGAAGACATGGCTGCAAAGGAAAGCGCTTAACAGGCGCGTGCGGGGGGACAGGGACAGTGCTTAACACGACCACGAAAATCATGATCGCTGATTCCGACGCTGCGGTGCGCGACACCTGCGTCTCGGTTGCGGAACGAATGGGCGCTTCCGTTTACACAACGGCATACATCGATGATTTTCCCCTCCTGGTTCCGCAATTACTGCCCGACGTTGTTGTACTCGACGTAGATATGCTGCGGAGCGGCGGCCCCTACCTCACGGGTTTCCTTGCAGACTGCCTCCTCCCGATGAACATTATTCTGATGTCTCAGGCTGGAGACCGTGCTGATGCGCTGGCTGCGTCGCTCTCGCGTTCGATCGCTGTCGACTCGGTTTCTGTCATACACAAGCCAACAGATCAGACTCTGCTCGCACGCAGGCTTGAGATCCGCTTGAGTGCATTGACTGGACAACGCGAAAGCATGCCGTCCAGAACGGCGCGTCCAGAAACGCCTGTTGCAGAACTCAACCTCGTCGCGTCCGCTCAATAGTCCTTATCTTCAGTGGGCTTGTCATAAGTTGCGACCGTCGCATCGCCGCAGCTCTCGCGCGTTCATTCGTCCATTCGCTCTGCGCGCGCGAACCCTTTTAAACACTATTCAAACTGCTTCCTGAGGCATGGGAGGATTTTCCCTATTCGCCCATTTCCGATGAGGCAGCTAGCTGTTTCCAAGTAAACTTTTCCGCAACGGAGGCGCAGGATCGCGCATTCAATTCGCAAGATTGAAGCAACTTTGCAGGAAGGTATGACTGAGCAGGACACGGGAACGCCACGCACCGAACGACCCAGGAAGCTCGTTTGCGTTATCTACGTGAGCAAGGTGGCCGAATCCATGGACGATGAAGCACTTGCAGAGCTCGTCGATGAATGCCGCAGCAATAATGAAAGGCACGGAGTAACTGGAATTCTTCTTTATGGCGACGGCTGTTTCATACAGGCAATCGAGGGAGAGGATGAAACGGTTCGAAGCCTGTTGGAGTCAATCGACGATGACGCCCGTCAGACCGACATCACGATCTTGCAGGATATTCCCATCAAGGAACGATCGTTCGGTGAATGGACGATGGGCTTCAGCAATCTGGATCGACTGGACACGAGCCAATACCCGGAACTGGAACGGCTTGGCAAGGTCTGCCTGGAACCGGCCTACTTCGAAACAGCTTCGATCTCTCCCCTCGATCTTCTCCTGACCTTCCAGCGCTCCATCCTGTAGACCAGCTCACGCCAACACCGCCCCTGATTGGGCGTTGCCGTCTCGAGCGTGCTCCACGTATCCTCGCAGGCTCCTTGGGAAGCCTCTGCACAGGCCCGAAATGGATTTCACGCTCTACTGGTTCATGTTCCCGGTATCAATCGCCGTTGCTACCTGTGCGATGCTCAGCGGGATTGGCGGCGCAGCCCTGTTCACGCCGATCTTTGTCCTCGTCTTTCCTCTGCTTGGACCGGAGTATGTTCTTGAGTCGACCGTCGCCGCGATCAGCGCGGCGCTGATCACTCAGACATTCGGTTTCACGTCCGGTTTTTTTGGCTATTACCGTCGCCGCCTGATCGATACGCAGCTTGCCTGGCGTATCGCTTGCTACTCGGTTCCTGTTGCAGTTCTCGGTGCGTTTGTCGCCGGATTTGCGCCCGACTGGCTGCTCATCGCCGGCTACGCTGTGCTGGTGGGTGCTCTATCGATCCTGATGCTGAGGGGAGGGCAGCTTGCCGCCCTGAGCGAATCCGGGGCAGATGCTGCATCATCCATGGAATCGATCGTCGACAATGACGGCAATCGATACGTCTACGCGACGCCGCGCATCGGACTGCGCGGAAAGCTCCTGACCGGGACCGGAGCATTTCTGACCGGCCTCGTCTCGGTCGGAATCGGCGAGGCGACGATCTCCCTTCTGACTCGAAAAAAAGTGCCGCACGCGGTCGCTGCCGCGACATCAGTGCTTGTTGTGATTGCGACCATCGTCTTCGCATCGACGACGCTCGCCGTCCAGCTGGTTCGCTCCGGCGGCTGGACGGCCGTGCCCTGGGATTTGCTGCTCTACGACATTCCTGGAGTGCTCATTGGGGGGCAGCTGGGACCAAAGTTGCAGGGTCGCGTATCGCAGGAGACGATGCGGCGGGCTATTGGTGTTCTGTTTATTGTGCTTGCGGTCGCGATGTTGGGGGTTGCAAGGTCTAAGTTTGGGGGGTGATAGGGGCACTTTGTCTTGAGGCGCTCTCGATGCGAAGGACAGGCGCCCGGGTCTTGGAGATCGAGCGCTGGACGAGAGGATTTGATTCGCGGCTGCGCCGCTCACCCCTTCGGGGCGCCAGGCAAGCTGGCGTCCAAAATCGCTGAGCGATTTTGTGAACCCTTGGCACGGTTCCGTATCCTCCGACCATTTCCAAATATGAAAATCGGCTCCCCGAAAGGGGAGCGAGCCGATTTTCATATTTGGAAATGGTCGGGGTGAGAGGATTTGAACCTCCGGCCCCTGCCTCCCGAAGACAGTGCTCTACCAGGCTGAGCTACACTC